>JBKPJA010000049.1:0-11848 GCA_046730515.1 Actinomycetota bacterium
AGCTTGCCGGGGTCGGCAAGCGCGAGCCGCTCGCGCGACGGGAAAGCGTACGCCTCGTTCGCGCGTTCCCCGTACGCGGCGATCAGCCGGTTGCGGATCTTGAACGCCGCGAAGAGCGAGACCTGTTGTGCGGTGATCGAGGTGACGAGCGACTCGAACGGGTCCGGAGCGAGCGGCGGCCGCAGTCCCGAGAGCGCGGGCACCAGCTGCGCTAGTACGGGCTCGCTCGTAGCGAACGCGTAGAAGGAGTCGAGGTCGAACTCGAGGCCGAGGAGCTTGCAGACGACCGGCGCTGTCGCCTCGTCGAGCGGCTCGACGTGGACCCCGCCGTCCGCCGCTTCGATGCGGACCTCCCTCCCGGCGACGACTCGGTGCAACGCACCTTCTTGCCAGAGATTGGCGAGGTCGGGACCGAACGCGCGGTAGCGCTCGGTGGAGAGCTCGAAGTCGTACGGTTGTGGGATCGCGAGGACCGGGATGTCTACAAACTAAAAAGGGTCAGACCCCTTGAGGGTCTGACCCTTCCTCGCGGATGAGCTCCAGCTCCGGCCGCGCGGCAATCACGAGCATCGCGTGACTCCAGGCGAGCGGCAACACCCAGGCGGGAGCGCCGTCGTCGGTCACTTGTTCAGCCAGCAAGCCGAGCGGCGTCGCAACGCGTTCGGCGTACGCGAGAGCGCGCGCATGCCCTCGCGAATCCCCGATCTGCCGCCGGTAGAGCCCGAGCCACAGCGCCGCGAGGACCCATGGGTTTCCACCGGCATATGCATCGTTCTCGTAGCGGAGCACCCCGCCGCCGGGGCGGCCGAGCGACCGCTCCACCGCATCTGCGGTCGCTCGCATTCGCTCACCGTGGGGATCGACAGCCGCGAAGGGCCACGCGAGCCCGAGCAGGGACACGTCGACCGTCGGGTCGCCGAGTGTGCGGAGATAGCGACCGTGCTCGTCGCTCCAGAACTGTTGCTCGATCGCAGCTCGGACGCGGTCCGCCGCAAGGACATACGCGTCGCGCAGTCGAGGTTCGTGGCGCCCGGCGAAAGACGCCGCCGCGCGCAAGGCCCCGACGGACGAGGCGGCCGTGTAGGAGTGGGAACCTTCGCGCTCTTCCCAGAGGTCGTAGGTGTCGGCGGGGAGACCGTTGCCGCCGACTGCGTCGAGGAGGAAGTCCGCGGCGCGTCGCGCGGACGGCCAGAGTTCGGCATCGAGCGCACGGTCGTGCAACTCCCTCCAGGCCGCCTCGTAGACGAAGAGCACCGACGCGGTCTCGTCGAGTTGATGCGCGCACCAAGACGGAGCAGGCGCGCCGTTCGTATGATGGCGCTGGAGCCAGAGGCCGGACAGCTCCTGCGCATGAAGGAGCCAGCGCAGCGCCGACACTGCGAGGTCGACGCGGCCGGCAGCGAGGAACGCAAGGACGAGGAACGCAAGGTCGCGCGGCCACACGAAGCCGTAACCGCCGGACCGCTCGCACTCGGGATCGCACTCGGGGGCCGCGATCACCGCGCCGGTCGTGCGGTCGGCAAGCGCATCGAACACGAGCAGCGACCGCTCGTAGAGCCGTGTAACAGACTGTTGCAACGGCGGTTTGGCCTCGGCCAGACGCGCCGCGTCTAGTGTGCGGCGACGCTCGAGGACGCGGTCGAACGGCTCGTGGAGCTCCGTCGGGAACGAATGGACGACGACGTCGCCGTTGTTGGAGATGCGACGGAGCAACACGGGTTCGGTGTCGTGCACGACGTCTTCGATCACGAGATCACCGGCGACAGACCGCAGGATCTGGGCGCCGTCCAGATACGACTGCTCGAACCGAGTTCCGTCGAGCTCGAACGGCGGAGTCGGCCGGGCGTGGTCCGGGTGCGGCCACCACAACCGCTGCACGCGGGCGTGCTCGGAGAAGGTCGCGAGTAGCGACCCGTTGCCGAGCAAGGCGACCGGTAGCGCGACTCTCACGCCGTGGTGTCGCGAATCGCCGAGCCGGTCTCGAGATCGAAGAAATGCAGCTTCCCGGTAGCCACGGACAGCTCGACGATGTGGCCCGGCCGTACCTCGGAGGCCGCATCGAAGCGGCCCACGAAGATCGTCTCTTCGCCGTGCGACTCGCCGAGGTTGAGCTCCTCGATCAGCGCCTCGTCGACGTCGACGGCGGTCTCGATCACCTCGTCCGTGAAGACCTTCTTGCCTCCGATCTCGATGTGCGCGAGCAGCTCCGAGCCGAGCGCCTCCGTCAGCGCCACCCGTCCTCGGAGCCGCGTTCCGGCAGCGCCGTCGCGCACGAGCGACGCATCTTCGAGCTCCTCCGGTCGGATGCCGAGGGCGACCTTCCGGCCGACGTACCCCTGGAGCCCGGGACGGGCCGCGCTGACCTCCGCCGGAACCGTCAGCTCCTGGTCGCCGATGCGCGCGGTGAGGCTGCCGTTCGTCTGCTCGATCTGCGCCTCGACGACGTTCATCGCCGGACTACCGATGAAGCTCGCAACGAAGAGGTTGCGCGGGTTGTTGTAGAGCTCCTGCGGCGCGTCGATCTGTTGCAGCTCGCCCTTGCGCATGACCGCGACACGATCCCCCATCGTCATCGCCTCGATCTGGTCGTGCGTGACGTAGATGGTCGTCGTCTCGACCTCGCGCTGGATGCGTCCGATCTCCGAGCGCATCTGCACCCGCAGCTTCGCGTCGAGGTTCGAAAGCGGTTCGTCCATCAGAAACACCTGCGGTTGGCGGACGATCGCGCGTCCCATCGCGACGCGCTGGCGCTGACCGCCGGACAGCTCCTTCGGACGACGGTCGAGGTACTGCGTCAAGCCGAGCAGCTTCGCCGCCCACCGGACGCGCTCGTCGATGACGTTCTTCGGCGTCCGGCGCAGACGTAGCCCGAAGGCGATGTTCTCCGCGACATTCAGGTGCGGATAGAGCGCGTAGTTCTGGAACACCATCGCAATGTCGCGCTCCTTCGGCGTCAGCTCGTTGACGACGCGCTCGCCAATCGAGCTCGTGCCGCCGGAGATCTCCTCGAGCCCTCCGACCATCCGCAGCGCGGTCGTCTTGCCGCAGCCGGACGGACCGACCAGCACGAGGAACTCCCCGTCTTCAATGCGCAGCGAGAGATCGAACACGGCCTGCACGCCGTTGTCGTAGATCTTGTCGACGTCCTTGAACTCGACGTCAGCCATGGTCAGCAATCCTCCAGACGTGGAATGACGGTCCATCTGCGGGCAGCACGCCGTCTTCGGCGTCGGCGCCGTACAGGGTCTCGAGTGAGCGGAAAGGAAGCCGGATGGGCTCGTGCGGCGCACGGCTCGCGAGACAGAGCAGCCGCTCGTCGCGTGTCTCGCGCAGGTAGACGATCACGTCTTCGTCGACGTACGCGTAGCGGATGCCGCCGCAGGCGAGCGCGGGGTGTGAGCGGCGGAGAGCGATCAAGCGCCGGATCTCCTCGAGCAGCTTCGTGTCCCACTCGTCGGGGCGATCCCACGGCATCGTGCGCCGCGCCTCCTCGCCCCACGAGCCCTCGAGCCCGAGCTCGTCGCCGGCGAAGATCATCGGCACCCCCGGCGTCGTCATCAGAAGTCCAAGACCCACGAGCTGGCGCTCGCGCGAGCCTGCAAGCGTTCGGAAGCGCGGCGCGTCGTGACTGTCGAGCAGCACCCAGGAGTTCAGCGTGAACTGCCAGGGAACGCCCGTGCGGAAGTCGCGCATCGTCGCGACCGCGGCTCGTCCGTCCTGCCGCGGCATCGGGATCGGCAGCTCGAAGTACCGGATGTCGACGTCGCCACGCAACCACGTCAAGACGGGCCGGAAGAAGCCCGCGTAGTTCATCACGCCGTGCCAGCCGCGGAAGTCCGGCCTGAAGTCATGGAAGTTCTCGGCCACGAGCACGCGATCGTTCGGGAGCACCTCCCGCAGCGCGCGCGGGATGTCGCCGTTCACGTCGGTCCCACCGGTGCGACCGCTCATGTTCGCGACATCGATTCGCCAGCCGTCGAACGAGTACGGCGGTTCCATCCACTTGCGCGCAACGTCCTGGATGCGACGGCGCAGCTCGGGTGAGCGCCAGTTCAGCTTGGGCAGCGACTTGATGCCCCACCACGACTCGTAGTCGCCCGACTCGTCGAAGAGGTAGAGGTCGCGTTCGCCCGCTGTGAACCACTCGTGACGGTCACCCGTGTGGTTCGTCGTCAGGTCGTTCACAACGCGTATCCCGCGCGCGTGCGCAGCACGAACGAGTGACGCCAAAGCCTCGTCACCGCCGAGCAGCGGGTCGATGCGGTCGAACGTCGTGGAGTCGTAGCGATGCGTGCTGCCTGCCGGGAAGATCGGGGTCAGGTAGATGACGTTCGCGCCGAGCGATTCGATGTGATCGAGGTGCTGCTCGATCCCCCGCAGGTCTCCGCCGAACCACTCGAACGGCGTCTTGGGACTGCGGCCTTCCGGCAAGTCGTTCCAGTCGCGCCGGACGGCCCACTCCGGCGCCTCGACCTCGAGCCCGCTCGAGGCAAACCGATCCGGGAAGATCTCGTAGACGACGGACTCGAGATGCCAGGCCGGGCCGCCCGGATCGAGGTCGAGCACGAAGTCGTCGTCGTCCGGGATGTCGTGCCCGACGAGGCCCGTCCCGTTGAGCCAGGCGTAACCGACGTCGCCGCCGGTGAGCAGCCAGCGGTAGCGGGTCGTCGGATTGCGCACGGGAAAGCGACCGACCCACCAGCCGTCGTCGTGCCGCTCGGCAACGGCGCCGCGTGCCTCGCCGTCCTCGACCCAGCGAACCACGACCGAGTCGACGTCGACCGGGATTCGAGCGCGGACGACGGCTTCGCCGCCGATGTCGTCCGGCCGCTCGAGGACATAGAGCTCCGACCCGTCGTGGTGCGGCTCGTCAAGCAACGTCCGGGTCTCTTCCAGCACGCTCATCCTTTGACGGCTCCCTGCGTGAGGCCGGACACGATGTAGCGCTGCAGGAACGCGAACAGAAGCGCCGCCGGGATCGCAGCGAGAACGACGCCGGCTGCAAAGGGACCCCAGTGCCGGCCGTATTCCTGGCTCACGAAGCCGAAGAGGCCGACCGAGAGCGTGAATTTATTCGTCGTTTGAAGGATCGCCGCGGCGATCGCGTACTCGTTCAACGTGGCAATGAACGAGAAGAGCCCGATGACCGCGAGCACCGGCACCGCGAGCGGCAGGATGACTCCCCAGAAGACTTGCGCAGGAGTGGCACCATCGACGCGCGCCGATTCGTCGAGCTCCCGAGGAATCGAGTCGAAGAAGCCCTTCATCAGCCACGTGTTCACGCCGAGCACGCCCCCGAGGTAGACGATCGTCAGCGTCGTGAGCTTGTTTAGACCGAAGAAGGCGAAGACGCTGCCGACGTGGAGGACGATCAGGTAGAGCGCCACGACGAGCAGCAGGCTGGGGAACATCTGAATCAGCAGCAGTCCCACCAATCCCATTCGCCGTCCGCGAAACCGGAAGCGGCTGAACGCGTAGGCCGCCAGAGCGCTGAACAGTACGGTCAAGATCGCGGTCGCGGTGCACACAACGAGCGTGTTGACGTACCACCGCACGTAGTGCGCGGGGGGAAGCGAGTTGGCGCTGGCGACGTGCGTCTGGAAGAGCGATCTGAAGTTCGTGAGAGTGATGTGGCGCGGAATCAACGGCGAGCCTTCCAACGAGGGATCGCCGTTGAACGCGGCCGAGAGGATGTACAGGGGCGGGAACAGACAGATGACGATGGCCACGATTCCGACGAGGTGGCGCCACCAGGTGTCGCGAAGCTTGGGCCGCCGGCGCACGGGTTTGCGAACGGCGCGCGGGCCTGAAACCTCGGCGACCTGCTCGACCGTGGTCATTGAACGTTCTCCAAAGCCTTCGTTCGCGAGAACGTGATCACGGAGATGAGCGCGACGATGAAGAAGATGATGATGCTGATCGCGCTGGCCAGCCCGTAGTCGTTCCCTTTTCCTGCCTGGAGGGCCAGCTTCCACGTGTAGCTGATCAGGATGTCCGTGCTCCCGGCGACAGGGCTGTTGCTCATGGGCGGGCCGCCGCTCGTCAAGAGGTAGATGTTGTTGAAGTTGTTGAAGTTGAACGCGAACGACGCGATCAACAGCGGAGCGACGACGACGAGCAGCAGCGGCAGCGTGACGCGCCGAAAGACCTGCCGCGCAGTCCCTCCGTCCACCCGGGCCGCCTCGTACAGCTCGGCTGGAATCGACTGCAACGCGCCCATCGAGACGAGGAAGAAGTATGGGAACGTGAGCCAGACGCTGACGAGGATCACCGAGACCCTTGCCCAGACGGGATCGAAGAGCCAGGGCACGTGGATGTGAAACATGCGGTTGATGACGCCGAACTCGTCGTTCAAGAGGCCCTGCCAGACGAGCAGGGAGAGAAACGCCGGAATTGCGTACGGGACGACGAGGATCGTCCTGTACGTCCTCTGGAAGCGCATGCCTCGCTTGTCCAATGCGATCGCGAGAAAGAGCCCGATCGCGAACGAGATCATCACCGTCAGCGTCGCGAACCCGATCGTCCAGATCAGCACACGAATAAACGGTCGACGGACG
This sequence comes from Actinomycetota bacterium, assembly GCA_046730515.1. GTDB lineage: Bacteria > Actinomycetota > Thermoleophilia > Gaiellales > Gaiellaceae > 3-1-20CM-4-69-9. The sequence goes on from JBKPJA010000049.1 coordinate 6,558, forward strand.
AGCGGGTTGTGGAGGATCGAGCCGAAGTTGCGGAAGCCCACGTGGGTCCGCCAGCCGGGCTCGAGCTCGTCGCCCGTGGCCGAGACGAACGATCCCCTTCCGTTGTCGCGGTAGGCCGTACCGGTCGCGATCCTCGTGAACGTATCCGTGCGACGGTCGTAGCGCAGGGTCGGTGACAGGACGGCGGCCGAGTCGAGGCCCTGCGGCTGGATCGACGCGCCGTGCCCGACCGGCACTTGGTACTTCGTCAGATCGAGCGCCCCCAACGCCTTCCCGGTGATCAGCTTGTAGCCGGCAGCCGAGACGATGCTCCCGTCCGAAGCGAGCTTGACGGCGTGGCGCGGCAGCGGCCGCAGTCCGCTCGGCGTTCCCAGAAACGGCTTGTTCGCCTGGTCGACGAGGACGAGGACGAGCTTTCCGCTCGCGTCGTGCGCCGGCGCCATCGTGTAACCGGCTCCGCTCTCGGACACCGAGTCGGTCTGAATCGTGGTTATCGCCTGGCCCTTGGTGAGGACATGGCCGGTCGCGTAACGCGAGAACGCGACGTTGACCGTGTAGAAGATCGGGATCAGCTGGAACGCGAGCAGGAGAAGCGTTCCCGGGATGAGGAACTTCGCCGGCACGAAGCGACGCGGCGAGAGGTAGACGACGTCGACGACGACCGTGACGGCAGCGACTGCAGCCGCCGCGATCCAGTTGTGGCGGCTTGCGAGGACCGTGAAGGCCCAGACCCCGAGCCCGTTGAAAACCGCGAGCAGCGCGATCTTGACCGCGACGCCGACAGGTCCTGAGAAGAACGCGATCGCGCGAGACGGCAGGGACCGCGCAGACGACACGAATGTCAACCGCGACGTCTCGCGCGGGCTCGGCGCAGTTGTCGTGCTCACGACGCTCCTCTCACGCGAACGGAGGACGGGCGCCCATTCGGACGCCCGTCTCCGATTGGTTTCGGCTAGCCGCCGATCTTCGCCCTGATGTTGTTCGCAGCGGTCGTGAAGGCAACACGCGCCTTCGTCGCGCCGGAGCCCTTCGTCGACACGATCCACGCCGTGCCGAGGTCACCCCAGACGCTCGCCATCTGCGGGATGTTCGGGATCGGCACGCCCCCGCCGCTCGCCCTGCCGAACTGCGCAAGGACCGAGTCGTGGACGAGCTTGCCCGCCTGGATGTTGGCGGGGTAGCGGCTGTTGTCGATCGCCAGGTTGTACTGGCCCGCCGGCTTCGTCATGTAGTTGGTGACGAGGTCCTTGGCGAGGCTGCCGACTCCGTGTCCGGCGGCGAACTTCGTCACGAAGAACCCCTGGACGCCGAGGAACGGCACCGAGCGGCACTTGATCTTCGGCACCTGCACGATCCGGAAGTGGATACCGCTCGACTTGAGCGAGTCCGTCTCCCACGGGCCCGTGATCCAGAACGCTGCCTTCTGGTTCATGAACGCGTTCTTCGCGTCGCCGTAGGCGATCTTCGAGTCGATCAGCCCCTCCGCATTCCACTTGTCGATCAGCACCGAGTTCTTGAGGAACTTCGGATTGGCAACGCCGATGTTCTTGGGATTCAAGGCGCCGCTCTTGGTGTGCCCGAAGACGTATCCGCAGAGCCCGGAGAAGAACGGATACATGTGATACGGATCCCCGCCCGAGCCCTGGGGCACGGCAATTGCGATGTTGCCGCTCGCCTTCGCCTTGAACGCGAGCGCCTGCCGTTCGAGATCGGCCCACGTCTTCGGAATATGGGCGAGAGCAGTGTTGACGACGAGCCCGATGTTCTCGAGCTGAGTCGGAACGGCGTAGAGCTTGCCGCCGTAGGACATCGCCCCGAGCGAGTACGCCGGGAATTGGTGCTTGATGGCGTTTCGCAAGAAGAGCGGGACGACCGAACCGTTCGCGGCAAACTCGCCGACCCAGTCGGCAGCGCCGAGCTCCACGTCCGGCGCGTTCTCCGGGGCGACGGTCGCAAGGTCCGTGCGCAGGTTCCCGAAGCTCTTGACGACGACCTTGACAGTCACGCCGCGGGTCGCGGCCCATTGATTCGCGATCTTGGTCACGGCCTTCTGCCGATAGCTGTCCGCCCAGATCACGAGCGGCTTCGCACTGGCCGCCCCGGTTTCAGCGTGCGCCGCCCTGCTCGCCTGGGCGCCGACCAGCGACAGCGCTCCGGCGAGGACGAGGGCGAGCAGGATGGCAAACCGCCTCCCTACCTTCATTTGATCCTCCTCCTCCTCTCAGTCCCGCCACCCGTCTGCCCCGACGCCGGCGTCGACTGCGATGAAACATGTCTTACCGCCATGAAACATCAGCGACCCTAACAGGCCCCCCTGAAAAGTCAAGATGCCGTAAGCGCTGGTAACTCAGGTGAAAATCTGTTACATAAGTGTGCAACATGGCCACGCTCAGGGATGTCGCACGGCAGGCTGGGGTCAGCGTCGCGACGGCATCCCGCGTCGTCAGTGGGTTCGACAATGTCCGGTCCGAAACCCGCGCCCGGGTCGAGCGAGCGATGCGAGAGCTGCTCTACGTGCCGCCCGGCCGCCGACCGGCGACCGGCGTGATCGGGCTCCTGTTGCCGGACCTCGAGAACCCGATCTTCCCTGCGCTCGCACAGGCGATCGAGAACCGCGCGACTGCCGCAGGCTTTGCATCGATTCTCTGCTCGACGACGGCAGCTGCATTCCGCGAGGTCGACTACGTGCACATGCTGCTCGACCGGCAGGTCGACGGGATGATCTTCATCTCCTGCGAGATGACGAACATGAGCGGCGAGCACGATCACTACGCACGCCTCCTCGAGGAAGGTGCACGGATGGTGTTCGTCAACGGCGCGCTGAATACGCTCAACGTCCCGTCGGTCGGCGTCGACGAGCGGAGCGCCGGCGAGCTTGCGACTCAACACTTGCTCGAGCTCGGACACAGGCGCGTCGGCTATGTGTCCGGTCCCGCCTACTACCTGCCGACGCAGCAGAAGGCGGAGGGACGCGAAAGTGCGCTACGCGCCGCAGGGCTGGAACCCGACTCGCTCGTCGCGCACGGCGAGGACTTCACTGTCGAAGGAGGACGCGAGGCACTGCGCACGTTGCTGGCGCGCAAGCAGCGGCCCACCGGCGTGATCTGCTCGAGTGACCTGATGGCGATCGGAGCCCTGCAGGAAGCCGCTGCACAGGGGCTGAGCGTGCCCGAGGACCTCTCCGTCGTCGGTTTCGACGGCATCGAGGCGACGCGCTGGACGGATCCGCCGCTGACGACGGTCGAGCAGCCGATCGAGGAGATCGCGGAGACCGCCGTCAACGGCTTGCGCATGCGAATTGCCGAGCCGGCGAAGCCCCTGCCCGATTCCTTCTTTCGCCCTCGCCTCGCGGTGCGCGGGTCAACGGCCGCGCCGAGGATCTAGCTTCCTTCTGCCTACTTGAAGATATTGACCGCCCGAGCTGTCACCAGCAGCACGGTGATCGCGGAGACGCCTGACTCCGTCAGCATCAAGAGCTTCGCCCACCGTGAAAGCGGCATTGCGTCGGTCGGACTGAAGGCGATCGAGTTCGTGAACGACACGTACATGTAGTCGACGATGCGAGGCTGCCAACCGGGAGCGACGAGCTGCGGGTTCTCCATCTGCGGGAACTGGAAGTCGGGTTGCGGCGCGTCGGGTTCCAGGCGCCGCGCCGGGCCGCCGCGATCGAACCCCCAAAACCAGAGCCCGAACGCGATCACGTTCGTTCCCCAGACGCACCCTGCCTTGAGGAGCAGCTGGCCGCCGCTCTTCTCGTGACCGCCGATCAGCGAGGCGAGTAACGCAACGAGCAACAGCGCGTTCGAGAGGCTGACCACGCCGAGCAACGCCAACGCGACCGTTCGTCGATGGCCCTGCTGTTCGAGCATGCGGCGTGGGCGGCTCCACGCGAGCGGAACGAGCAGCAAGACCTCGGGCCCGACCGAAATGAGCCAAACCCACCACGGAAGCCCCGCGAGTGTCCAATCCCTCGCGTGGCTGACCAGCGCGAGCAAGAGTTGGAGAGCGATCACCAGGACGATCGCCGGTGCAGCTTCCCACCGGGATTCGATCTGTTCCTCATGGAGTAGGTCGGTAGTCATGTTCAGTGAGGTAAGACGAACAAGCCCGCCATGCCGAGCCCGAAGACGATCAGCGCGAAGATCGAATCCGGCCCGAGACGAAAGCGTGCATGCTCGGGCCGCGCGATGATTCCAGCTGCATAGATCGCAGTCAGCGCGACGCCGAGCGACGCAAGCCAGCCGTTCAGCTTGCCGGCGCTTGGAAGCACCGGTGCGCCCGCGATGATGTCGGCGAGCAGAAACAGGCAGACCTGGAAGGCATTTCCGCCGAAGATGTCGCCGAGCGCGAGCGCATTGTCGCCGAGCCGAACCGCAGCGATCCCCGAGCTGATCTCCGGAAGCGCGGTCGCGGTCGCGAGCACCGTTGCACCGAAGATGACGCCGTTTATTCCGGCTCGATCGGCGAGTGTGTTGCCGCTGATCTCGAGCGCGACGCCGGCAACGAGAATGACGGCGCACACGACACCGAACAACGCGGCGACTCGGCCCGTCGACCAGGCGCGGTAGGGGTGTGGCTGCTCCGGATGAGGTTCGGTGCGATGGTGGCGGCCTGGATGGCTGCCCGGCATCGAGATGCTCCAACGCGGATCCTTGCGTACGCGGTTGATCACGTACACGCCGACCAGCCAGACGATCACGATCGCGAGCGAGGCCGGGCTCACGACGCCGCCGATCGCGGTTGACGGACGAAGCAACGCGCCCATCAACACTCCGGACACGACCAATACGACCAGCAGTCCCTCGAGCACCGGCGTCAGCGCACCGACGAGGTAGGTCAGCGGGGGTTGCTTCCCTACCGCGATGTCACAGATGACGAGAACCATCGTCTGTACGGCAATGCCGCCGATCAAGTTCCCTGCCGCGAGATCGAGGTGGCCGCCCGCGGCGGCCGAAACCGTGATCGCTAGCTCCGGCAAGCTGCCCGCGATCGCGAGCAAAAGGATGCCGCCAAGCTCCTGACCGAGGCCGAGCCGCGCATCGAGTGCATCGGTCGTTTTCGACAGCGCGGTTCCCGCGACCCACGTCGCGACGGAGCCGGCGACGAAGACGAGCACCAACAGAGGTGTCGCAAGGCTTGCCACTTGCTATCGAGCACTTGATTCCCGAGCACCGCCGCGATCCCTCCGACTCCCCCGTCGGGCGGATCCGTGTTACCGCGCTCGTACCTGCTGGTCGTCCTCAGTACTCGGACATCAGCTCGGGAACGATGATCCGTGCCGCCGCCTCTAT
>JBKPJA010000050.1:0-9164 GCA_046730515.1 Actinomycetota bacterium
GGAGTCTGTTTGCGACGCGTTGCCATGACGAATCCCTAGTGCCCCGTGGCCGAGAAATGCATGTAGTCCTTCACCGGGCCGGTCCAGCTGCCGCCCCAGCCCCAGCCGATCGAGCGAAACGCCTGCACGACTGCGGGCGTGACCATTCCGGGACGCAGTGGCGTGCGCTTCACGTACGACAGGCTCGCACGCACTCGCGTGCGACCGCAACCGACGTAAGGATTCTCGATCGGGTTCAGGTCGACCGCCTCCCCGTAGGCGTGTTCCGACCAGTGACCCGTCGCGGACGCACCCGGACATGGTGACCCGACCGCATTCCGACAGTCGAAGCCGGAGCTCTCATCGGCCGCGTTCGCTTGTGCAGAGTTCGCGTTGTACGCCAGCGCGAGCGTCATCCTGCGAATCGGGAACCGCAACGCGTACAGCCGTTGAAAGACGCCCATCAGCGGACCGGCGGCGTTCTGGTTGACGACGAGCTGCCCGTTCTGAACGTTGCCGTCGAAGCCCCAGACCGAGACGGTGACCAGCCGCAGGCGCGCCGGCGGCACGGGACAGCCGGCATGCCACGAACCGCCGTTGACGATCTCCGCGCGAACCGCGGGCGGAAGCGGCTGAATCGTGCCGTGGAAGGCGAGCGCGACGAGGGTCACCGCGAACGGGGTCATTCGGGAAGCCAACCCTCCCGATAGCACGTCGGCTCTCGTCGCGGGAACGGCGCGTACGCCTCCTTCGGGTCGTTCGTCTCCTCGTTGACGCCCGCGCCGTGGCGGAGTGCAGCCTCGTCGACCGTATAGCCGCCCCAATCGGGATTGTCGACGGACTTGTCGCGTGCGCCCACCGCGAGCACGACGCACGGCCCCTCTCCTCCGCCGACGATGACGTGCTTCGTGTCTCGTGGACAGTGGACGAAGTCCCATTGCCGCAGCGCGCGCTCCTCACCTTCCGCGATCAGGAGAGCCTCGCCCGAGAGCACGAGGAAATCCTCTTGGTCGGCCTCCCAGTGGTACATCGACATCGGCACGCCCGGCTCGAGCACAAACAGGTTGACTCCGACCTGGTCGAAGCCGGGGTCGTCGCCGAACACGCACACGGCGCCGCGGCCGTCGGCGAAGCGCCAGCGCGCGTCGCGCGCATTGACGACGAACCATCCTTCGCCGCCAGGCACGACCCCGGTGTCCGTCGATTCGAGCGGCGCCTCGGGAACCATCACGGGATCATAAGAGCGGCCTGGCTAGTGGAGCTGCACTCCCACGTTCGCCGCGAAGATGTCCGATTTCTTGCCGTTCGCTCCGGTTGCGCTACCCCAACTGAGCACGACGTTCCCGGGCGAGAGCGTGTCGATACCGAAGGTGTCGCCGGGCCAGCGAGCCGTGTCGCCGAACTCAGAGGAGACGCGGACCGGGTCGCCGAGCCAGCCGCGCGTGATCGAGAACGTGCGCAGGTAGTCCGCGTAGCCACGCGGGTCCGCGCTCGAGAAGAAGCTGACGTACGCAGTGCCGGAACCGCCGCCGGCGACCTCCATCACGTGGGGAACCAGCGCCTGATCGGGTGGCACCTGCACCGGCGCCGACCAGTGTGCACCGTGATCGGTCGAATACGACAACCAGCCGATGTCGTTCGACGAGCCCTGCGTGTCCCAGACCGCGTAGAGGTCTCCGGCGGAGTCCATGGCGATGTCGCCGTCGATCCACCACTCGGCCAGCGACATCGTGCCGTTCCCTGGCCCGAGCTGCACCGGCGCCGACCATGTCTTTCCGCCGTCCGTCGAGGCGGTGAAGTACTCGTACCCGGGATCCATCGCATACGTCGTCGTGTTCGTGATGTGGTAGCCCTGGTACAGGAGGTCGATGCGGCCGCTGGGCTCGATCACCATCGGCGCGCTGTCGCCGCCGCTCGCCGGGAAACCGGGGCTCGGGTGCGTCATCGGTCCGAAGGTCTTGCCGTGGTCGGTCGACCTCTGCATGACGACGTTGAGCTGACCGGTCGCGAAGCCGCAGCTTCCGGTCGGGTCGCAGATGCTCGTCACCGTGCTGCGGTCCGGTCCGTAGTCCCAGGTGACATAGACGTTCCCCTCGGGCCCGACGGCGACGAACGGCCGATCACCCCAGTTCTTCGGATCGGGAGGAACGAGCTCCGCCGTCTGCGTGAACGTCTTGCCCTGGTCGAACGACGCGTCGACGACGGGATACCACTGCGCGCCCTTCGTCAGCATGAAGACGGCGTACACCGTGCCGTCGGGGCCCACCGCGACCGCGGGATCCCAGGAGTTGTAGTTCGAACCGGTTGCGTCCGGCAGCGAGATCGGAGCGTCGGAGGTCCGTCCGCCGTCGGTCGACCGGGCGAAGCCGATTCCCTTGCAGCCCATCCAGTCCTCGTAGACGTAACCGAGCTTCGGATTGACGGCCTGCTCGACCTCCGCGTTGTCGCCGGTACACGAAGACGGCGCGCTGACGTCGTTGATCGTTCCGATGCTGTAGGTGGTGCCTGCTCCGAGCGCAGGTGTAGCCGTAAAGACAAAGCCGAGCGTTACTGCAAAGAGCGTGGTTCGACGCCGCATCTCCCCTCCCCCGGTTCGCGATGTCCCGATTCTGGAACCGCAGAGAGCCGGCCGTCAAGCCTCTACAGTCACAACGACCTTGCCTCGGGCGTGTCCCTCGCCGAGGTAGCGGAACGCGTCGGCGGCCTCGCTCAGTGGATAGGTCCTGTCGACGACCGCCTTCACCTTGCCGCTCTCGAGCAGCTCTCGCATGACGTTGATGTCCGCGTTGGCGAGCTTCGCGATGTAGAAGACGACCTTTTGGCTTCCGCGCAGTCGCCCCCCGACGAACATCCTCGCGATCTGCCGTAGTGGTCCAAGGGCACGCTTGCCCTTCGGGGCGCCGACGAGCACGAGCTTCGCATCCGGCTCGAGCACACGCCTCGTCTCGCTCCAAGAGTGAGTGGACGCGATGTCGATGATCAGTTCGTAGCGCTCGTCGTCGCGTGTGAAATCGTCGCGCCTGTAGTCGATCACGCGATCTGCGCCGAGCGATCGCACCATCTCGACGTTCGGCGTGCTGCACACCGCGGTGACATCCGCTCCGAGCGCCTTGGCGATCTGCACTGCGAACGTGCCGACGCCGCCGGAGGAGCCGGTGATCAGCACCCTTTGTCCGGGCCGAACCTCTCCTTTGTCGCGAAGCCCTTGGAGAGCGGTCACGGCCGCAATGCCCACGCCGCCTGCTTCTTCGAACGTCGTGTTCTCCGGCTTGGTCGCAATCGTGCGATCCTCGGGAACCGACACGTACTCCGCGAGAGCACCCGTACGCGCGCCGAAGACGTCGTCGCCGACGCGGAAACGTCTGACGCCTCTGCCGACCGCTTCGACCGTGCCGGCAAAGTCCGTTCCCAACCGATTGCTCTTCGGCCGGCGCAGGCCATTGTCGAAGCGGGCGAAGATCGGCCCTGCTGCGGTGTACCAATCAGCGGGGTTGATCGACGCCGCGCGAACGCGGACCAGCACCTCGCCAACGGCGGGCGTGGGCTGATCGAGATCTCGGACCTCGATGTGATCGATCCCGTACCTGTCGCGGACGATCGCCTTCATCAGACGAGCTGCCGAAAGGCGGCGTACCGAGTTTCCGGCCGGCTGAAGTCGCGCGCGGCCGGGGCTGGTTGCCCTCCGCTCACGGCCTTCGTCGTCGCGACCCGCCGAGCCTCCACGCGCGGCAACAAGGCCAACGCCATGCCGAATGGAAGTGGAAGGACGTGCATCGCGTCTCCCTTCGTGGTATACAGCGTAAGCGTACGGCGTAAGCCTAAACGTACACTGTAAGCTTGTCAAGTATGGCCACGAAAGCCGAACGCCGAGCTCCGCTGACACGCGAGCGCGTCCTCGACGAGGCGCTGCGCCTCGCCGACGAGGGCGGGATCGAGTCGCTCAGCATGCGGAAGCTCGGGCAGGCCCTCGGCGTGGAGGCGATGTCCCTCTACAACCACGTCGCGAACAAGGACGACGTGATCAAGGGAATCCTCCAGCGCGTCACTGACGAGATCGAGCCCCCGTCGCTCGAGGACGAGTGGGACGTCTCGATACGCAAGAGCGCGATCTCTGCGCACGACGCTCTCCGGCGTCACGCCTGGGCGTGCAACCTGATGATGTCGCCGGGCTACGTCCTTCCAACGCGAATCCGCTACATGGACGCGCTCCTCGGACGACTTCGCGCGGCCGGCTTCTCACCGGATCTGACGTACCACGCGTACCACGTTCTCGACGCGCACATCTTCGGCTTCTCACTCTGGCAGTCGGGCCATTCGCTCGATCTCGTGGACCCGGCCGATTTCGAAGATCTCGCGCGCCGGTTCCTGAAGGACTTTCCGATCGACGAGTATCCGCATGTCCACGAACACGTCCGGGAGCACTTCACTGAGGGGCCACACCGAGAGGTGAAGGCATTCGAGTTCGCGCTCGACCTCATCCTCGACGGGCTTAGGCGGATTCGCAGCGCCTAGCGGCGACCGATCCCTCATTCGAGGGGTCGATGGCTTTCGAAAAGGACGCGCGCCTAACGTTTCCCGCGCGGTAACCCGATGTACAACCGCATGCGGCAGCTGTCCTCGCGGCCTGGGCGGCTTTCAGTCATCGCCCTTTTGATGCTCGCCACCAGCGGCTGCTCGACGGCTGGCCGGAGCGCGCGAGCCGAGCAACCGCTCGTGCGCGTGACCGAGCGCGACTTTCACATCGCCGCGACGCCGAACCACGTTCCGGCGGGCGACATCCGGCTCGTCGTGCGAAACCAGGGGCCTGACACGCATGAGCTGATCGTCGTACGCTCCCGCTCTCGGCTGCCGCTTCGGCTAGACGGTCTGACAGTCGACGAAAAGAAGCTGGATGCAGTCACGGTCGCATCACTCGACGGCGCCGGACCGGGAAGCAAGGAGAGCTTGCACCTCCGCCTGAGACGCGGACGCTACGAGCTCTTCTGCAACATGGCGGGTCACTTCATGGCCGGCATGCACGCCGAGCTGGTGGTCGACTAGCGGTGCTCAGGCGCACCGAGTTCCGTCCGTTTGCCTCGAGCGGTCGCCGGCCGATCGTCGCCATCCTGCTGACCTTCGCCGTCTTCTCGGCGCTCAGCGTCACGCTGTCGATCCGAGCGACGAAAGGGTCACAGCATCGAGCCGCCGTCGTCGAGGTGGCTGCGCGTCAACGGACTCTGGCCGAACGCTTCGTCAAGGAAGTGTTGCTCGCCCGAACGGGGGCGCAGGTCGACCCGGCGAACACCGCCTCCATCCTCGACCGCAGCGCAGAAGTCCTGCTGAACGGCGGCGAAGCGCCGGCGATTTGGGGGGATGACGACCAGACCCGCCTGAGCCCTGCGCGAGGCTCAGTCATTCGCGCCCAATTGCGACAGGAGCGCCTGCTCGTCGCAGATCTGACTGCGACAGGCGCCGCGGTGCTCACGCATCGCTCTGTCATGCGGGTGCCCCTGCGCGCGCACGAGTTGCTGAACGTGACCGATCCGATCGAACGTCTACGCGTGCTCGCGGCGGTGACATCGAATGTCTCGCTCAACGCGGCACGCACGATCGCGAGCGCAGACGACCGAAATGTCAATCATCTGATCGTGATTCAGATCGTGCTCGGCAGCCTCGGACTGTTGACGTCACTGTTGCTCGGCTGGGCGCTGATCATCGCGACGAGACGACAGACAGCCCACTTCCGTAGCCTCGTCACCTCCTCGACCGACCTGGTGCTCGTCTTCGGGCCGGACGGGTGCCGTTACGTCAGCCGCTCGGTCTCGTCGATCGTAGGCCGTCCCGAGCAGGAGATGCTCGGCGACGGCTTCGAATCGTTCGTGCGCTCGGAGGATCGGGCGGCCTTGCGCGCCGCCGGAGCGCACGGCGGTCCGCACCAGATCGTCTTCAGGTTGCTGAATCAGTCCGGCGAGTGGCGCCATCTCGAGGCGCACGTCACCGATCTGCGCGGTGATAGAGCAGTCCGAGGCATCGTGCTCAACGCACGGGACATCACCGACCGGATCGAGCTCGAAGCACAGCTGACCCATCAAGCGTTCCACGACAACCTCACCGGTCTCGCCAACCGCGCACTCTTCCGCGACCGGCTCGATCAGGCGCTCGCGCGATCCGAGCGCTCCGACCGGTCACTCGCCGTGCTGCTTGTCGATCTCGACGGCTTCAAGCAGGTGAACGACACGTTGGGCCATGACGCGGGCGATCAGCTGCTGGAAGAGGTCGCACAGCGGTTCAACAGCGTCGTTCGTGTGAGTGACACGGTTGCGCGGTTCGGCGGCGACGAGTTCGCACTCATGCTCGAGGAGATTGCAGATCACGAAGCCGTCGGCCTCGCTCAGCGTCTGCTCGAAGGCCTTGCGCAGCCTGTCGCAGTCGCCGGCCGCGAGGTCGTCCTCGGTGCCAGTGTCGGGATCGTCCTGCACACCGGTGCAGGCCGAAGTGAGGAGCTCGTTCGACACGCGGACGTCGCGATGTATGCGGCGAAGGACGCTGGGCGAGGGCGCTATGAGATCTTCTGCCCGGAAATGGCCGAAGGCGTCGGCGAGCTGCTCGGTATCGAACACGAGCTTCGCGTGGCTCTGGAGCACGGGGAGTTCAGCCTTCACTACCAACCGGAGATCGACCTCGAAACCGCGACGATTGTCGGCGCGGAAGCGTTGCTGCGATGGCACTCGCCCACCCGCGGCCTCGTTCCTCCCGCACGTTTCATCCCGATTGCCGAGGCGACCGGCTTGATTCTTCCGCTCGGCGAGTTCGTCATTCGTCGGGCTTGTGCTCAGGCCGTTGAGTGGCGCAGCGCGGGCCTCACGTCCGACAGTTTCGTCACCTGGGTCAACGTCTCCGCGAAGCAGCTGAGCGGACTGCAGCGGGTCGTCCACGACGCGCTCGAAGAGAGCGGGCTGCCGCCCCACGCACTTGGGCTCGAGGTAACCGAAACGGCCGTGGTCGAGCCAGGCGCCGCCGGAGAGCGTTCGCGCGCGGAGTTGAGGCTCCTGCACGAGCAGGGGATACAGATTGCAATCGACGACTTCGGGACGGGCTTCTCTTCACTCGGTCAGCTGCGCCATTTCCCGATCGACATGATCAAGGTCGATTACTCGTTCGTTCAGGGCTCCAGCCACGACCCGAAGGACGCAGCGATCACTGCCAACCTCGTCAACCTCGCCCACGCTCTCGGCCTCGTCGCCGTAGCAGAAGGGATCGAGTCCGAGAGACAGCTGAGCTCGCTGAGAAGCTTCGGCTGCGACCTCGGCCAGGGATACCTCTTCGCACGACCGATGCCGGCGGACGAGCTCCGCGATCTGCTCGTTCACGGCGTTCCGCAGCAAGAAGAAGACGAAGCGGTCGCGTAACTACGACGCGAGAAACGCTTCGAGGCGGCCGGCCTCTTCCTTGACCTCGCGCCGCACCGGGCGCGACAGCGGTGCGAACGGCTCGGCGACTACGCGCCCGTTCTCGGCGCGCCAGATGCCGGCAACGAACCCGTCGACGAGGAACGTCTGCGCGACGTCCCCGTTCATGCGAATGACCCGCTTGCGGTACCGCTCCGGGAGCACGCGCGTGCGGTCGGCGAACGCGAGCAGGACGTTGTCCCACTTCGGCAGGAAGCGGACCGGCGCCGGAGCCTCAGGATCCGGAAGCGGCGCGCGCGGAACGTCGAGCAGCTCGCGGCCGTTTTCGTCGCGGTAGCGGCGCAGCGGCTCGAGCAGCTCGAGCGCCGCGGCGATCTCGGGCGCGTGCATCATGCTCCACGCGCTGATGTCGCGACGAGATGTCGGCCCGAAGGCGGCGATGTAGCGGCGGAGGATCTCGGCGCGCGCCTCCGCGGGCACATGCGTCTCGGGCTCCTCGACCGCGACGAAACGTTGTGCCGGCCGCGCGCGCCACAGCGCCGTCTCGTGATGATGCAGAAGATGCCCTCGCACGCGTGCGGCGCGCCAGGCCCGGCGCGCGGCGATGCCGGCGAGCCCGTGTTCGCGTTCGAGATAGGCAAGCGCTTCCGCGCTCGTCACAGGCCCGCCATCGGCCAGCGCGCGCACGGCCGGTGCGAGACGTCCCGCCAAAGACGACTGCCACGGGAAGTTCGTCTCGCTCAGCGCCGCACGCAAGACCGCGTAGTCGCGACTCGTGACGAGATGCAATGTCTGTCGCATCACCGTCGCCTTGACGACGTCACCGTTCGCGAGCAGGCGCTCGAGCGACTGTCGCCGGAAGCTCGTCGTACGCGTCCAGATGCCGACGTAGGGCGCGGACGGCCACTGCGCCTGCATCCCGACCAAACGCTCGATTACCGCCGTCGGCGAGAGTCGCTTCCGCTCGAGCAGGAGCTGCCGAGCGAGCGTCGCGCGGTTGAGCTCTCGCAACGTGAGGACCCGCTCGGCCACGGGCGCAAGCTACACGTCCGCTAGACGCGGGCTCTCAGGCGGGTTAGTGTCGATCGAACGGGCTCACACGGGAACCGCGTGCCCGATGCGCGGCCCGTTGTTACCGGGCGGACGACGGCCTCGCCACTGGCCGTCAACCGACAGCAGCTCGGACCGTCGCCGCCCGGCGCACGGATGCAATCAACGCGACCGTTCCCGCGTCTTGACCGAAATTGGTCATTTGGCTCGGAGTGCTTCGAGGCGTTTGAGGCTCGCGGGCGGCCAAAGCTTCTGCGTGTCGTAGTAAACGTCGAATGCAGGCACCGAGTCCGGAAGCGTCACCCAGGGGAGCTTCGACCGCGTGAAGATGTGAACGTCGGGCGCCACTGCGGCGGGATCGTCGAGCGTGCCGGCGCGAACGAAGTGGACGCGCGGACTGGTGTACTGGCTGTAGACCGCGATCTGACACGTCGGACAACGCCAGATCGTCTGCGCCGAGCCGTCGTCACGAGGGACGTCCACCGGCTGCGGCTCGCCGGCGAGCAGCTCCACCCGGTTCGTCTCGATCAGCACGTTGATCACGAACGCACTTCCGGTCTGCCGCTGACAGTTGAGGCAGTGACAGCAGTGAACGAAGAGCGGCTCAGACGTCAGCCGATAGCGAACCTCGCCGCAAGCGCACCCTCCCTCGAGCGGACCGTTCAGGGCTACGCGGGGGTCGGCAAGCCTTCGATTGCGCGGAGCGCCCGGTCGATCTCGTCCTCGTCGAGGGCGACGTCCTCGAGG
>JBKPJA010000051.1:0-6733 GCA_046730515.1 Actinomycetota bacterium
CCGAGCGACCCGACGGTGAACAGCACGATCCCCGTGAAGACGTAAGCGATCCGTGCCGTCGCCACGTACAACATTGCGAGGAAGATCCCGAAGTAGAGGAGGCCGCCGCCGAGATCGCGTGTCTCGATCAGGACGAGCATCGCGAGACCCCAGATCACGAGCAGCGGCCCGAAGTCCTTCAGGCGCCCCTGCGCCAGCACCTCGCGCTTCTCACGCAGGTAGCCGGCGAGGAAGACGATCAGGAAGATCTTCGCGAGCTCGCCGGGCTGGAACTGCAGCGAGCCGATGCCGACCCAGAGGCGCGCGCCGTTGACGACGCGACCGATTCCCGGAGCGAGCGGCAGGATCAGCAGGAGAACCGCCCCCAGGCCGAAGAGGTACTTGTAGGTCTCTAAGCGCCGATAGTCGGTCCGTAGGAGGAAGAGCGTCGCCGCGAAGAGCCCGACCGCGACGACGATCCAGAAGCCCTGCTTGAACGCGTCTCTCGGCGCGAGCCGGTAGATCTCCGTGACGCCGACGGCTGCGAGCAGTCCTGCGATCGGCAACAGGTATGAGTCCGCAAAGGGGACGGTCATGCGCGCGACCACATGTGCGACGAGGTAGAGCCCGAAGAGGATCGCGGCGTACGTGAGCGAAGCGGTCGAAACGATGTCTTGACGGGCGATGTAGACGCTGGCGAATCCAAACGCAGTCAGCAGTCCGACGGCGATGAGGAAGGCGAGCTCGCGGTTGCGTGGACTGAACTCCCTCAGTGCCGGATCCTCCAGTAGAGGAGCGCCGCGACCGCGATGAGGAACGCGATCAGCACCGCCCACGCGATCACGCGGCGACGGAGATGCTTGCGCTTCGGTTCCTCTTCGGCGATGACGGGAACCGCGTCCAGCTCGTCGAGCGTGTCCTCCTCCTCGATCCGGCGAAGCTCCTGAGGGAGCGCCTGCTCCTGCGTCTGTCCGTCGTGCGTCGCGGCGTCGGCGATCTCGAAGGCGACAATCGTGATGTTGTCCTCGCCCCCGCCGCGGTTCGCGGCCTTCACGAGCGCCTTCAGCGCGCCTTCGATGTCGTCGCGGTTGTGCTCGACGAGCTCGAGCATGTCGCTCTGCGAGACCATGTCGGTCAGGCCGTCGGAGCAGAGCAGGAAGAGATCCCCGTTCTGCACACCGATCGTGAACGTGTCCACGTCGACGTCGGGGTCGGTGCCGAGCGCGCGCGTGATCACCGAACGCTGGGGATGCGTCTCCGCCTCCGCGGGAGAGAGCTTGCCGCTCTTCATGAGCTCGTTGACGAGCGAGTGGTCCTCGGTGAGCTGCTCCATCTCGCCCTCGCGGATCAGGTACGCCCGCGAATCGCCGACGTGTCCGAAAGCGACGAAATCGTCCTCGACGAGCGCGACGGTCATCGTCGTGCCCATTCCGGACGTCTTCGGGTCCGTGCTCGACCGGTCGTAGACGCGCCGGTTCGCCTCGCGCATCAGATCGAGGATCCGGTCCTCCCCGCCGCCGTCGACGCCGCTCTCACGCACGGCTGCGGCGGCCAGCCGCGAAGCAACCTCACCCGCCTGGGCGCCGCCCATACCGTCTGCGATCGCGAACAGCGGCGGTTCGACGACGTATGCGTCCTCGTTGCGCCGCCGCTTGCGCCCGGGATCGGTGATCCGGGCGACCCGGCCGATCACCGCTCGTACCTCAGGTCGGTCTCGCCCACTCGGACGACGTCACCGTGCGTGAGCCGGCGTGGCCGCTCGAGACGAGCCCCGTTCAGGAACGTCCCGTTCGTCGACCCGAGATCCTGCACCCAGACGCCGTCCTGGCGCGGCTCGAAACGCGCATGTCGCGCGGAAACGTACTCGTCGTGGGCAAGCGCGATGTCGTTCTGTCCCCCACGTCCGATCATCATCTGCGACGCGTTGAGCTCGAAGTCGAGACCCTCCTCGAGCTCGGGGCTCTTGACGACGACAAGCCGTCCCGAATGGATTGGAGGAGCGGAACTGGCAAGTCCACCCTCGCGTGAGGGCGCGAGGATGAAGCTCTCCTGCGGCAGACGCAGGTCACGACTCGCGGTGCGCACGATGCGCCAGATGAAGAGATAGAGCAGGACGAGGAACGCGAGCTTCAGAATGAGCAGCGCCGTGTCGACTGCGACGGAGTCGATCACTTCGTTTCGCGGTCGAACGTGATCTGCGTCGAACCCAGCGTGATCGTGTCCCCCTCCCGCAGCTTCGCCCGCTTGACCCGCTTGCCGTTGACCTCGGTGCCGTTGGTCGAGCCGAGGTCGACGATCCAGTACGCGGTCCCCTCCTGCCGCAACTCCGCGTGCCGACGGGAGACGTTGGAGTCGGGGAGCTGGATGTCGCAGTCACGGGACCGACCGAGCACAATGCGCTGTTGCTTCACTTCGTGGCGCGAGCCGTCGAAGGTCAGCACGGCGATCTCCTGCTCGACGCCGAGCTCCTCGGGGGAGACGGCCTGCGTTCGCGGGGGAGCCTTCGGCTTGTAGATCATCGTCGCTCCGGGCTCGAGCTGCTCGACCGCCTCGCCCTCGTCGCCCGCGCGCTTGTCGGGCTGCACCATGCGCGTTGCGATCCCGAACTCGCCGATGTCGAGATCGTCGTCTGTCTCCAGCAGGACGCGCGGCGACGACAGGAGCGCGTACTCCTCGCGACGCGCGTGCTCGGCGAGGTACTGCTGCAGCTCGCCCTTCAACGACGTCTCGAACGCGCCGAACTGGTCGCGATCGTTCGGCGACAGGTAGATCGTGTACTCGTTTGGGACGTAGACGCGCGAGACGGAGACCGTGCGGTGGTCGTCCATCTCCTTTGCAAGCTTGCGTGCAAGCTCGACCGGCTGCACGTTCGTGCGAAAAGCCCGGCCGAAGATGCCCTCGAAGAGGGACTCGATCTTCGCCTCGATCGCGCGGAGAACCATGTAGGAGACGTTATCTCCCGGCGCGCGATGCTAACGCCTTACAACCAAGGCTACGGAGGTGGCCCAGACAGACACCACGAGCGGGACCGCAGCCACCGTCGGCGCAGGCAGGAGCGCAGCTGTGAGGACTCCTGCGCCGAGCAGAGCGACCCCCCACGGACCCCGCGCCCGCGCGTGCGGGACGGCCACGGCCGCAGCGGCCAGCACGAGCGTCTCCGTCAGGAGCGCGGGGCGTGCCAGCAGCGCGTGCCAGAGCACCGACGCGGTCGCGGTCGCGCTACCCGACGCCGCCAAGCCGAGACCGGGGGGAGCGGCCGACCCATCGAACGGAAGCGGCACATGCCGGATCCCGGCGACGATCCCGGCAGCCAGGACCGCGCCGGCGGCCTGCACCGCCCGCCGCGCGCCCGAGCGCACCACCGAGGCGAGCAGCGGAACCAGGCCGAGGGCGGAGATGGGCGCGAGCAGCGGCCCCAAGGTGAGGAGAAGGGCCGGCTCGGGCTCCCGCCAGCTGAGCACGAGGAGCCCCGCGGCGACGATGGCGTAGAGCAGGGCAGCGCCGAGAGCGAAATTTCCGAGCGGGAGGATCGGAACCGCGAGGGCGACTGCGAGCCCGACACGAGGCCGCAGGAACGTCGCCGCGCCCGCAAGGAGCGTGAGCCCGATCGGCCAACCGGCCGGATAGAAGGGAAGCGTCCAGGCCGTCCAGCCGGCGAAGAGCGCCGCCAGCGCGGCAGAGGCGCCGCGGACGAGGGACACAGGTGGCACGAGCTCCCGCCGGCGAGTCCGGGGCCGCCGCTTCTTCGCGGCGCTCTGTAGCGCCTGCGCGAGTGCGGCTGCGGAGGGTCGCCGGGCGGGGTCGAGCTCGAGCGCGCGGTCGACCGCGGCGAGCAGCGGCCGAGGCAGATCGGGTCGAATCGAGGCGAGTGGCTCCGCGCCCGCCTCGATCGCCCGCGCAGTCTCGAGCAGGGACGACTGCCAGAACGGGTGGTGGCCCGCAAGCGCCTCCCAGAGCAGGACGCCGATCGCCCAGACGTCCGCCGCCGCGGTCGCGGGCTGGCCCTTGAGGCGCTCCGGTGAGATGTAGGCGAGCGTCCCGGGGACGTCGCCGGCCGCCGTCAAGGTCTCCGCTTGGGGGAGGCGGGCAAGCCCGAAGTCCAGCAACCGCACCGAGAGCCGCTCTCCGTCTGCCAGCAGGACGTTCGACGGCTTCACGTC
Organism: Actinomycetota bacterium; assembly: GCA_046730515.1. Taxonomy (GTDB): domain Bacteria; phylum Actinomycetota; class Thermoleophilia; order Gaiellales; family Gaiellaceae; genus 3-1-20CM-4-69-9. The sequence continues at coordinate 4,140 of JBKPJA010000051.1, forward strand.
GCGGTGGACGATCCCGCGACCGTGTGCATGGGCTAGGCCCTCGAGCATCTGGGCTGCGGCCTCGATCGCGGTCGCGTCGTCGAGCTCCCCGGCCCGTAGCGCCTCCCGAAACGTGCGGCCGGGCGTGTACTCGTAGGCGATGTACACATGCCGCCCATCTCTGCCGAAGCCGTAGGCGCGCTGGCAGCTGGGATGGCGAAGGCGCGCGGCGGCCTCGGCTTCCCGTTCCGCGCGCGAGCCGGCCTTGCCCTCGCGGGGGACGATCTTCAGCGCGACGTCGAGCCCGGTTTGTTCGTCGCGCGCCAGCCAGACCGAGCCCGACCCGCCGCTCCCAAGGGGCCGAATGGGGCGGTACCGGCCGAGGACGAGGTCGCTCTGAGGGACGGCTGCAGCGGCGTTCGACACGGGTTCTGGATGGGTTGGCCGGACGGCCGCAGAGTCCTTTCACGGCCGCGTTTCCTGCTTAGATTGACGGCGGCCTCGGCCGGATCGGCCCCGTTCTCCACATGAGCGAACGCGACACCGACATCGAATTCGACTTCTTCGACGAGCCCGAGACCGAGGAGGCCCCGGAGCGCGTCCGCCTGCCGCGTCGCCCCGGCGGGCCCGGCGGGCCGAGAGGTCCTCGGCGGGTTCGCACACCCGCGGGGTTCGTGCCGATGCTGCGGCTCGCGGGGCTCGTCGCTTTCCTGATCTTCGCCGTCATCGTGCTCGTCTTCCTCGTGCGCGGCTGTGCAGCGAGTGGCAAGCACTCCTCGTACTCGCACTACATGGACAAGGCGCAGAACCTGGCGACGAACTCCGACCACATCGGCACGCAACTGAACGCCGCTTTGACAGCAACCGGCATCAAGACGGCAGCGCTGGAGGAGAAGATCCGCGGGCTCGCGGCGCAGATGCAGCAGCTCGTCGACCAAGCCGAAGGGATCAGACCTCCGGGCCCTCTCCGCTCGGAGCACGACCATCTGATCGAGGTGCTGCAGCTTCGGCAGGCCGGGCTAAGCCGCTTCGCGGACGCGCTCGGACAGACCGCAAACTCACACGACGCGACGCAGGCCGGACAGGTGCTTGCGGCCCAGGCCCGGCTGCTCGTCGCGAGCGACGTCAACTGGGACTTCTACTTCCGCGACGCGTCGAAGACGGTCCTGCAGCAGCAGAACGTCACCGGCGTCAACGTGCCAGATTCGACCATCGTCGCCAACCCCGATCTCGCCTCGAGCCAGGCGATGGCGACGGTATGGCAGCGGCTGCACGGTGCGGCGACCGGCGGCTCGCCCGGCGGCAACCACGGCAGCGCACTCCAATCGGTGAGCGCACTTCCCGGCAACAAGAGACTCGACCCGACGGTCCTCAACACCGTCACGGCGTCGACGAGCCTCGCATTTCAGGCCGCCGTTCAGGACTCCGGCTCCTCCCAGGAGTTCGACGTCAAGGTGACGCTGACGATCGAGCGGAATGGAAAGGCGATCATCACGCGCAGTCAGACGATCCCGATCATCAATGCCGGTGAGATCAAGAACGTGACGTTCGGCAACCTGTCGCCGCCGATCGGCGTGGAAACAACGGTCAGGGTCGACATCCAGCCGGTCCCTGGAGAGAAGACCACGTCGAACAACTCTGGGACGTACAAGGTCATCTTCTCGCTGTAGTGCCCCACTGGTGACAACGGCCGAGTGGATTGCGATCGGAGCCGCCGCGGCCGCGGGAATCGCGGTGGTGATCGCCTTTGCCGCCCTCTGGAAGCTGCGGGCAGTGCGAAGCGCGCAGCTCGTCCTGTTCGGCGGCGGGAAGCAGGACCTCGTCGACTTCGCCGTCTCCCTCCAGGCGCGGATCGACGACCTGCACCGCGCGGTGGACGAGATCGCGGCAGGCCTGTCCCGCGTCGACCGCCGCATCGACGGGGCCGTCTCGAAGACCTCCCTCGTCCGCTACGACGCCTACGAGGGCACGGGCGGCCACCAGTCCGCCTCGATCGCCCTGCTGAACGCCGCTCGGACCGGTGTCGTGGTCAGCGCGATCCAGGACCGCGAGTACGCACGGATCTACGTCAAGGAGCTCGACCACGGCAGGCCGTCGGCGGCGCTGTCCGCGGAGGAGCAGGAGGCCGTGGAGCGTGCCATGGCCCGGTGATTCCGGGTTTGTGGCTACATTTCCGCCCAGATGCAGCAGGTTCTCGTCCTCAACGCCAGCTACGAGCCGCTGAACGTGACGACTGTCCGCCGCGCCCACGTGCTCGTCTTCAAGGGGAAAGCCGAGGTGATCGAGGAGCTGGACTCACCGCTTCATTCCGCCAGCTCCACCTTTCCATGGCCGCACGTGATCAGGCTGATCACCTATGTACGAGTTCCGAGGGCCGTCCAGCGGAAGATTTCGCGCCGCGCGCTCTTCGCCCGTGACGGCTGGCGCTGCGTCTACTGCGGCTCGGCCGGCGGACGGCTGACGCTCGATCACGTCGTGCCGCGATCGCGGGGCGGCGACTCGGTCTGGGAGAACGTGGTCACGTCGTGCGCCCCTTGCAACCTCCACAAGGGAAACCGCACGCTCGAGGAGAGCGGACTGCAACTGCACACGAAGCCGAAGGCGCCCGCGCCGGT
>JBKPJA010000052.1:0-8900 GCA_046730515.1 Actinomycetota bacterium
GCTCCGAGCGCCGCCTGGCGGTTGGTTCACGCGCTGGCAAGCCTGCGGAACCCCGAGAACGAGATCCTCATCGCCGGTTTCCACGACCGAGTCCGTGGCCCGAAGGACGACGAGCTGCAGGCGATCGCGGAGCAGGGCGATTCGATGGAGCTCGACGTGCGCTCCGCGTACGACATCACCGACCCTCTGGCGACAGGCTCCGCATACCGGGAACGGATTTCCTTTGCACCGACAGCCAACATCGCCGGAATCCACGGCGGCTACGGGGGGCCGGGGATGAAGACGATCCTCGTCGCGGCCGCGAGTGCGTGGCTCGACTTTCGTCTGGTCGCCGATCAAGACCCGCACGAGATCTTCGGCCTCTTGAAAGCCCACCTCGATCGTGAAGGCTTCGGCGACGTCGAGGTCACCCTGCTCGGCACCGCTGAAGCGGCGGGAACGCCGATCGAGCATCCATTCGTGCAGCGCGTAATCCGTGTTGCCGAACAAACGAGCGGCAAGCCCGCGTCGATCATCCCGAACGTCGGCGCGACGCTGCCGATCGTCGCTTCGCTCCATCGTCACCTCGAGGTCCCGGGCTTGGCTGCCCCGGACAACGTCTTCTCATTCGGCTCGCTCGCCCACGCGCCGAACGAGCACATCGCCGTCGACGACGTCGAACACGCAGCCCGCTTCACGTACGCGCTGTTTCAAGATCTCGAGCATGAGTGAGGAGATCAAGGTCGGCGACGTTGCGGTCCGGTTCCTCGTGGAGGGAGGGGAATCGGGAGGATCGGTTGCCGTCTTCGAGTTCGACGTTCCCGCCGGGGCGCGGGTCCCGGCGCACACCAGCCACGACGGTTACGAGGAGGCGATCTACGACCTCGAGGGAGTGCTGACCTGGACGGTCGACGGCGCCACGACGGAGGTCGGTCCCGGTGAGGTGCTCCTCAGTTCGCGCGGCGCCGTCCACCGGTTCGACAACCTCGGCGACGTCACCGCGAATGGGCTGGCAATCATCGCGCCCGGCATCCTCAGCCCCGATTTCTTCCGCGAGGTCGCAGCCATTCTCGACGCCGCGGCCGAAGGTCCGCCCGACCTCGCCGCGATTGGGGAGGTCATGCGCCGGCACGGCCTCACACCTGCGCCTTAAGGCCTGAACTCAGCGCAGTCGGCGACGCCGATTTTCGCGAGGCCGCGAGACGTGTAGCTCGAGAGCGCCGCGAAGTCACTGATCGCACTCTGCGATGCGCTTTCATCGCCTCGCTGCGCGGCCTCCAAGACGTTCTGAATCCCCTGCCGCTTCGCCTCGTCGACCTGCCGGAACCAGCTCTCCTCTGCCTCATACGTCGTCGGCGCGTGCACCGAGCTCGTACGGCGTTGGTAGTTGTCCCAGATCCAACGCGTTTGCGCTGAATAGCGGGCAAGCGACTGGGTCGTGTCGTCGATGTCTCCGAGGGCGTTCTCCTGCGCGTTGCGGCGATGGCAGAGGCCGTTCACCCGTCGAATCCACCGCACGTCCGCGGCGGTCCGGACGCCTTCGCCGAGCCCCGCATCCGAGCCCACGCTCAGCGCACCCGAAGTCTCGGAAATCGCTGCCGAGGAGTTGTCTCCGGACGACGACCAGAACTCGATGTCGACCTTGCTGAAAGCAACCATTAGGACCACGCCCAAGGCCACGATCACAAGGAGCGCTTTCACAGCAGGCGGCGGCGGTTAGGCGGCATCTGGTCCCGCTATCGGCCCGACGGCCCGCGCACGCGATAGCCCTTCCGGTCGTGAGTCATCCTGGGATTGGGCTGTCGAGCCGGCACCTAATACCCTCGGTGCCGACTCCCTGGCAAAGGTATGGAACCACCTCGCCCGGCCGCATCGTCTTGGCACGTACGCGGCACGTCCACTCCGTCCACGTCGCACGCGCGCCGCAACTCGGTCGCCCCACCAGCTGCGGACCGCCGATTCGAAATACGTACGTCGTCAATGCAACGGCGTACTCACGCGCACTTGCGAACTCCTCCGGCTTCGGACGCACGCGGGCCGCAACGGTCGCTTTCTTCGCCGGCCGGTGGTCTGGCTTCAGCGTCTCGTAGGCAATGAGCGCGATTGCGGCCACGACGATCGCGGGGAACAGGAAACCGCGCACGCCGACCGGCTCCACACCCGGCGGCTCAGGGACATCGGTGCCGACCCACGATTGGCCCGGGCGGATTCGCTCGAGGATGGCAGACGCGACGATTTCCACCTCGCTCTGCGTCATCTCCTCGCCGATGCGCACGTCCTTCTTGCCGTATGCGAACTTCAGGCAGAAGTCCGACCGCGGCTCGCCATCCTCGTCCAGTACCGCTGCCGCCCCGATGTTGCGCACCAACGCTGCATCGAACACACGCGCGCGCACGAAGCGGCCGATCTCGTGCCGAACCTCCACAGCCGACGGTGTAACGATCAACGTCTTACTACCGAACACTGCATCCGCAAGCCCGTACCCGGCCAACGCGCAGAAGAGGACGAGGAAGAAGAGAGCGCCGAGGTCGGACCAATGGTGCGTCAACGCAGCGTGGACGAGTATGAGGCAAGTGAACGTGAGCAAGACCGCGAGGACGACAGAGCCGCCGATAAAGTCAGACCGAGCGCGCCGAACCGGGAGATGGACGATCATGTGCTCGCCGACATCCTGCATTTGCAGCTCGTACGCCGGCGGCGGCGCAACCTCCATCTCGATCTGATTACGGAACGAAGCGCGGCGACTCGCATCGCCCGTTGGAGGGACGCTGCGGATGGTTTAGCGCCCCCCCGATCTCGTCGCGCTCGGCGACTTGATGCTCAGGCACGGCTCACACCTGCCCAAAGTTGGTTACGCGGCGGCGAGCCGCCCTCGCGTCCGCTCCGTATCGAATAGCGCTTGCTTCCGCTCGTACAGCTCGAGCGCTTCGCGTAGGAACGGAACGGCCTCATCGTCACGACCGGCCAAGGTCAACACGTCCGCCAGCGCAATCAATGCGTCTGCGTGAACGAGGTACCAGTCCGTCTGGGCGCCGCGCGCTACCGCCTCGCGCGCGAGGGCCTCGGCTTCGTCGAACTCCTTCCGCTGTGCCAGCACCTTCGCGTAGATGTATCGCCAACGAACCTGCACCTCGAGGTCGTCGGCGAATCCGAGGTCGCGAGCCGTTTCGCAGTAGTGCGCCGCTTCGTTGACTCGACCTTGCCGATAGAGCGCCTCGGCAAGCAGCCCTGCCATCGTCGCCGTATACCCGCGCTCGTTGAACGGTTCGAGCGCGTCCATTCCTTCGCGGGCAAACGCTTCTGCTTCCTCGAATTGGCCGGCCCGGATGGCCGCAAACCCCATCGTCATCGCTGCCCCCGCGGCTCGTAAGTCTTCGCCGAATTCGCGCAGTAACTCTCGGCCGCGAAGCATCTGCTCGTACGCCTCGTCGATGCGGCCGAGAAGCGAGAGGTAGTTGCCGTATGCAAGTCGAAGCGACCCTTCGACCGCCGTTCCCTCGTACTCCTCGAGCAGGACTTCGCACTTCGGTAAGCCTTCCGAAGCTGGGAGGTGACCCCACGCTTCGAGTGCGGTTTGAAACGCAAGCGACATCGCGGCGGAGCGGCGGTGACCGGCGCGGGCGGCGTGCTCACGCGACCGGTCAAGCGCAGCGGAGCTCGCCGCGGACCGGCCTTCCCATGAATCGAAGATGCCGCGAACCGACCACCCCTCTGCGAGGCCTTTCTCGTCGCCGACCTCTTCGAGAATGCGGATCTCGCGAGAAACGGCTTCTGCGTCCGCAGGTCCTTCGCTCTCCTGAGACGATGCCCAGTACGCGCCGATGCGACCGCGGGCGGCGACGGCGATGTCGCCCGTGCGTTCGCCGAACGCCGTCGCCTCGGTAAACGCGGACTGGGAGCGGCCGAGGTCCCCTGCATCCCGATACGCGTATCCGAGCTGCATGAGGACCTCTCCACTCACCCGATGCGAAGGCGGAAGCAGCTTCACTGCACGGCTGAGGAGATTGACGGCGGCGTGCGTGTCGCCGCGCTCCTGTGCGCGCCCTCCTGCGCCTCCCAGCAGCTCACCCGCACGGGCCGCCAGCTCGTTCGCGCGGTCGTCGAGCGGCCCGAGCTGCGCGCGCAGCTCGTAAGCCTGCTCATAGTGATAGCCGACGATCTCCTCGTACTCGCTCCGATTCGTCTGCAGCCAACGCCCGAAGCGCTCGTGCAACTCCGCGCGCAGTTCCTTCGGCATCGAGTCGTATGCGGCGTCGCGGATGAGCTGATGTCGAAAACGAAACGCGTCGTCCGCGGGGAAGACCGGGGAACGGTGCGGGCGGATCAGCTCCTTCCGGACGAGCCCCGGGAGCGCCGTCACCTCACCCCCGATTTCCGCAAGCGCGCCGCGCCAGAACTCCTGGCCGATCACGGACGCGCGCTCGGCGGCGACGCGCTCGCGTGTCGGGAGCTGCTCGAGCCGGGTCGCAAGCAGCGCCTGAATCGTCGGTGGCACCGGAATATCGCCGTTGCCGGCCGCGCCGTCCTGCGCGATCAGCGCAAGCATCTGCTCGACAAAGAGCGGATTGCCCTCGGCCGTCGCCATGATGCGGCCGCGTAGGGCCACTGACACGTCCGCGCCGACGAGGAGGTTGTCGATGAGCGTGTCGGCTTCCGCTTCGGACAACGGCTCGAGCAGGACCGTCGTCGCGTTGTGCTTGCCTCCTCCCCAGCCCTGTCGCGAATCCAGGAGCTCAGGCCGTGCCATGCAGAGCAAGAGGATCGGTGCGTCACGACTCCAGTCGGCGACGTGATCGACGAGGTCGAGCAGCGTGGGCTCCGCCCAATGCAGGTCGTCGAGCACGACGATCAGCGACTGCGTGCGCGCGAAGGCCTCCAGCAAGAGGCGTACGGCGCGGAACGTTTCCTCGCGCGCGACCACGTCTTCGTCGGCCAGTCCGACAGCGGCACCCACAGTGTTGAGCAGCCCTCGCGCCTGATGATCGGAAGCAAGGATCCTGCCGAGCTCGTCGTCCGCGGCGATCTGCTCCAGGATCTCGACCAGCGGGAAATACGTGATGCCCTCGCCGTACGCGAGACAGCGGCCCCGCAACACGATCGCATCGCGCTGTGCGTCGAGGAATTCGTGGCCGAGCCGCGACTTTCCGATGCCCGCCGCCCCGAGAACGGTAAAGAGGTGACACGAGCGGTCCCGGATGGCGCGGGCGCGTGCCTGCTCGAGTTGCGCCAACTCGCCTTCCCTTCCGACGAACGGAGCGTCGAAACGCCGCTCGAAGGCCGGCGCGTCCGCCCGAACGGCCAGCAGGCGGTGCGCGACGAGCGCATTCGACTTTCCTTTCGCAACGAGTGGCTCGACCGACTCGACCTCGAGTGCACTCGCCGCAAGCTGTCGCGTGGCCTCGCCGATGAGGATCTCCCCCGGGTTCGCGGCTTGCTCGAGACGTGCGGCAACGTTGACGGCGTCGCCGGTGGCGAGCGTCCCGGTCTCGTTCGTCACGACCTCACCGGTGTTCACACCAATCCGGACCTGAAGCTCCGTCTCGAACTCGCGCTGGAGCTCCGCGTTGAGCCTCGCAAGCTCTTCGCGCAGCTCCTGAGCAGCGCGCGCGGCGCGGAGCGCATCGTCCTCGTGCACGACGGGAATGCCGAAGACCGCCATCACTGCATCCCCGATGAACTTCTCCACCGTGCCGCCGTGTCGTTCGAGCACCTCGCGCGCGACCGCGAAGTAGCGCTCCATCACGCGCCGCAGCGATTCGCTGTCGAGGCGTTCGCCGAGGGCCGTCGAGCCGGTGACGTCGCAGAAGAGGATCGTCACCACCTTGCGGAGCTCCCGCGGTTGCTGCTGCGCGAGCGGTGCGCCGCACGAGTCGCAGAACCGCGCCTCTTCCCGGTTCTCTCGGCCGCACGCCGCGCAGATCGTCACGGCCGAAGCGTACGGCGCGCCGCTGCTGTCTTCTACTCGCATGCCGCCTGGCCCACTGCGAGGCCGAAGCCGGGCAGCAACGGGATCCAGCAAGTTCGTGCAAAGCCGGCGCCGTCGAGCAGCGCGCGGAACTCCTCCGGCGTCTTCCACCCGATCCAGCCCGGGTCACCTACGCGGCAGAGCGGCGCGCTGACCTTGTTGAACCACGCCGGGCCTGGATCGACGATGCAGTAGACGCCGCCCGGGCGCAGGCAGCGTAGGGCGTTCGCGGCCGCGGCGTCCGGATCGGGGAAGTGATGGTGCGCGAGGGAGCTGTAGACGAGATCGAACCGTCCGGTGAACTCGTCCGGAAGCGCGCCGGCGTCCGCCTGGAAGAACGCGCCGTTCTCGACGCCGCGCGAACGCGCGCCTGCATGCGCGGCCTCGACCATTCCGGCCGCGAGGTCGACGCCGACGACTTCGCCGCCTCGAACGAGTTCCGCAACCGTCCGCAGCTCCTGTCCGGGGCCGCAACCAACGTCGAGGACACGTGAGTCATGGGCGAGATAGCCGCCCATCACCGCGAGCGCTTCGTCGAAGATCGGCTTCGAGAACGGACGAACCAACGGCTCATAGAACACCGCCAGTCGATCGAAGTCGTCGACCAGGTCGGCGTTCGGATTCGGCTTCGTCAGCAGGACCGGCGCCGAATGACGCCCTGAGAAGTACCGGCCCAACCCGGCGTGCGGCACCCGTACGGGCGGATCTCCGACCGGACCTCCGATGAGCCTCACTCCCGCCCGCTTGAGCATTCTCGCCGGGTAGAGCACGCCGGCCGCGTACGACCAGAGTGCGCCGACGAGGACCGCCTCGGGAATCTGCCCGCGGCCAATCCGGCGTACCGTGTTTACGCGACCGATCGACACAGCTTGTCTTTGTCGATCATCCAGCTTGGGTGAGGCCAAGCGCGGAGGAGTCGCTTCAGTGGAAGACGGATGAAGCTCTTGGCTCTCGCCGCGCTGTTTGCGGCCGGGTTTCTCCTCGGCGACGGCTTCGTTGCGCACGGCACAACCTTTCAGGCGACAGAGACGAGAACGGAGACGACGACCACGACGGTTCAGGAGACAACGACAGAACCGGGCGCGACTGTCGTGACGACTGCGACTGTTCCGCAGACGACTGCCCCGACAGCCACCATGAGCTCCACCTCCAGCAGTAAGACCCCGACATGGGCCTGGGTCGTGCTCGCGATTCTCGCTGCAGCCGTGATTGGCCTCGCTGTTGCGCTGTTGACGCGACGCGGCGGTGGGGTCTCTTCGGAGGAGCGTCAGCGCCGACTCGACCGTGCCGTCGCCACCTGGGCCACGCAAGGTTGGGCGCTCGAGAATCAGACGACCGATTCCGCGATTCTTCAGCGCGGCCCGGAGCAAATGATGGTCAGCGTCGACACCGCCGGACACGTGACTGCCCATCCGCTCGCGAGGTCGTAGGCCATGGCGGCGAACGCTTTCCTCCTCGCTTGCCTCGCAACCCTCGGCTTCTTCGTGGCCTCATCCCTCGCTGGCTGTGGTGGAGGGAACGGTGCCGCGATCGCGACATTGACGGGCTCCGTCACGCGAACGGCCGGAACGAGGACGTCAACCACCTCGACCTTGCCGACGACGTCGACGGAGGCGACGCGTCCGTCACCAACCACGACGACAGCGCGTCCGACGCCAACCACAACGACAGCGCCGGCCACCACGCAGGTCAAGCCCTCGACCGTCACGGTGACGAAGACCGAGACGGCCACGCACACATCGACACTGGTCGCCGTCGCACCCACCACTACGACCACCTCGATAACCACCGTGAGCACGCAATCCGGAGTCAATCCCACCGTCGCCGGCGCGGCGGCTGTCGGCGCCGCGGCCGCGTCGAAGAACAACGACGAGTCGGAGAGCAGCACGCCGGGGGGCTGGATCGCTTTCGCGATTCTCGCGGCACTGGTCCTCGGCGGCGCGATCTTCTGGTGGTGGCGACGACGCCACGACAAAGGGCCTCCCGACACGCCCGAGGAGGTCCCCGGCACGGCCTCCTGAACGACGGCAGGGCCTTTAGGGTTGACCCGTGGCCGCAGAGCCGCTGCTCAGGACGAGCTACTTCCGGGTGCTCATCGGAGATCGTGAACTCGGCTTTTCCGAGATCACGCCGCTGATGTCGAGAACCGAAGACGAGCGCGATCGGTTCGACACCGTCGTCCTTCGCCGTGCACTCACGCGTTCGACCGAGCTCTTCGACTGGAGACGCGCAGAAGATCGACGTGACGTGACCATCCAGCAGCTCATGGGGCCTGACGGCGCGGTCGTGAATAGCTGGAGACTCGTCGGCGCCTTGCCCATCCGCTGGTCGGGACCGGCATTCAACGCGCTCCTCGGCGACGTCGCGATGGAAGAGCTCGAGCTCACTTTCGAAGACCTTGTCTGGCTCAAAGAAGGAGGTTGACGTGGCAGTCCAACGAGATCGTCCGTACGCGCAGTTCAACTTCCTCGTCGACCTCGGCACGGGCTCGACCGACGGGCCCGAAGCCGGCTTCCAGGAGTGCAGCGAGATCGGGATGACCGTCGACGTGATCGAGTACCGCAACGGCAACGAGAAGACGAACGACGTCCGCAAGCTGACCGGCCTCGCGCGCTACAGCGACGTGACCCTCAAGCGCGGAATCATCGGCGTGCTCGACCTGTACGACTGGCTCAACGAGATCCGCAACGGCCTCGAAGGAACGCTCCGAACCGTGACGATCCAGCTCCGGAACGAAGACCACACGCAGATCGTGATGACGTGGAAGCTCCTCCGCGCGCGTCCCGTGAAGTACCTCGCCGGCCCGCTGAACGCAAAGGGGACGGACGTCGCGATGGAGGAACTGGTGCTCGCCTACGAACGCCTCGAGGTCGAGTGATGGCCGTCGGCATCGACCAAGCCACCGGCTCTCTGACGATCGACGGGACGAAGGTCTTCCCGCTCGGTCTCTCCAATC
>JBKPJA010000053.1:0-33394 GCA_046730515.1 Actinomycetota bacterium
TGCCGCCGTGTTCTTCGCGGGCATCGAGCTGCGACGCCGATACGGAGAGACGCATTCCGCACTCGCCGCGGTCGGCGCAGGGATCGCCGGCGGCTACGCGACGCTGCTCGCCGCGGCTGCCATGTACGACATGGTTCCCGACTATGCGGCGCTCGTCATTGCCGCGTCGATTGCCGCCGTCGGCACCGTCACCGCGCTGCGCTGGCGCTCGGAGATTATCGCGGGCCTCGGCCTGATCGGCGCGACGCTCGCGCCGCTCACCTTGGCTGCACAGGACGGGTTGAGCGCGCTCGGCACTACTTTCGCCGCGTTCATGCTCGCGGCGACGGCGATCGTCGCGCTGCGCGAACGCTGGAGTCGGTTGCTCGTCGCCGGCATGGTCGCGGGCGCGCCGCAGATCCTCGCACTTGTCTACCGCGCGGAATACCACGCGCAGCACCCAGTGCGAATCGTCCTCCTCGCCGCAGTTTTCTCGGGCATCTACCTCGCGATCGGCATCGCCTACGAGCTCCGCTCCGACCGTGCGCGCCTCGGACAGATGACGACCGGGCCGATCACCGGCGCCGCCCTGCTCGCCGCCGGCTCCGCGGCGCGCCTCTACGACACGCCGACGCAAAAGGGAACGGCGCTGCTCGTGATCGCGCTCGTTTACGGAGTGCTTGCTGCGGTGCTCTTCCGTCGGCGCAACCTCAGCGCTCTGCTCGCCGCGATCGCATTCACGATCGGTGCGATCGCGCTCAGCGTGCTCCTGAGCGGACAGCCGCTCGCCTACGCGTGGGCGGCCGAGGCCGCAGCGCTGGCGTGGCTCGCGCGCCGCGCGAACGAGATCCGTTTCCAGCTCTGGTCGGCCGCATATCTGTTGCTTGCGCTCGCTCACGTCCTGATCTTCGACGCGCCGCCGACACTGCTCTTCGCGTCGGGCCGTCATCCTGTCCACGGCATCGCGCCCGCGGCTGCCGTTGCGGTCGTCGCGGCGATCTTCGCGGCGTACTGCCGACCGTGGACGGAGACGTTCGAGGGATTGTTCGCGCCGCAGCTGCGCGCGTTCGCGGCGGCGCAGCAGGGGTTGCGTTACGGGTCGCTATGGCTCGGCGGGGTCTTCGGCACGTACGCGCTGTCACTTGCCGTCCTCTCCCTGTTTTCGAGCTTCGACTGGGGACACGTCGCACTCGCGGCTGTCTGGAGCGCGCTCGGTCTCGCTGTCTTGCTGGCGGGAACGCTCCGCAGATGGACCCAACTCCGCATCGGCGGCTGGATCTGGATCGGTGCGACCACTGCGATCGTCTCCATTCACGGCGCGGTCGCTCTTGCAGCGACCCCTCGTTCTACGTCCTACCTTGTCGTCGCGGCGGCGCTGCTGGGAGCCGCACTCGCGTATCAGCTGCTCGGCCGACAGCGGCGCCTCGCCGAGATCGCCGCGGTCGCAACCGTCCTCAGCATCGGCTTCGCATGGGAAGCGCTCGCAACGCTCCTGCACGGCAAGTGGCTTGGGGCCGTGCTTCTCCTCACCGCTGCGCTCTACGGCGTACTCGCCGCCGCCGTGTTTCCTCGGCGCGAGCAGCGAGACTTCACGACGGAGCTGTGGGCGATCGCCGTCGTCGCCGCGGCGGCGGCGAGTGCGATTCTCGTCAGCGGCACGTATCTCGTGCTCGCATGGTCGGCAGCGGGTGTCGGGTTCGCGTGGCTCGCGGCGCGAACGCGAGAAGAGCGCCTGCTGCTCGCCGCAGGAAGCTACCTCGCCGCGGCGTTCGTCCACGCGATCGTCTTCGAAGCGCAGCCGAACAACTTCTTCCAGGCACAGGCGGATCCCGCCTCCGGCGTGCCGGCCGTGCTGATCGTCGCCGTCGCGATCGCGCTGAGCGTCCGCTCTGTCCGCGCCCAGGCGCGGTACGCCGACGACGTCCGCAGGGCCGCCTGGTGGACGAGCGGCGTCCTCGCCGTGTACGCGATCTCACTGTCGCTCCTCGAGCTGCTGCAACACGCGTTCCCTCACGCGAGCATGCAGACGGACTTCCAGCGTGGCCACACCGCCGTGAGCGCGTTCTGGGGCCTGCTCGGCCTCGCGCTGCTCTACATCGGACTGACGCGGTGGCGCTCGCTACGCATCGCGGGCTTCGCGCTGTTCGCAGTCAGCCTCGCGAAGATCTTCCTCTACGACCTACCTTCGCTGAGCTCGATCACACGCGCACTCTCGTTCCTCGCGGTCGGCGCGGTCCTCTTGCTCGGCGGCTTCTTCTACCAGCGGCTCGCCTCGACCGTCGAGAGTTGAGACGTTTGGTCTCGGCCAGCTGCGGGAATCGACTTCATCGAGGTAGGGGGATTGAGGGGAGAGTGGAGCACGTACACGCCGGACGGGCGGCCGCTCAAGGTCAAGCGTGAGCGCGATGCCTGGGTGGCTCAGTGCGGTCACGGCCGCCCCGCGCGGAACAAACTGCTGGACGTTGCGTTGATCGAGGCGATCCGCCTCGACCCAGACATCATCGGCCACACGCGCGACCCGGACTACGCGGCCTGGACGCGTGACCAGGCCGCCCGAATCGAACGCGACCTCTCCGGCGCTCCCTAGCTACCGCCGAGCGAGAACGATCCCGCCGCCGCGCTTGACGGAAAGATCAAACCTGTCCGCGGCAAGGTTGCCCTGCCAGCGGACGATCGCTGTTCGTCCGCGCAGCTTCGGCAGGAGCGGTGCTGCCGTGGCAACCGCCGGCGTCGACGCCACGCTCTCCGTCGAGATCGTCGAGACATAGCGCGGCGAGGAAATGCGGCTCGCAAAGAGCTCCTGAATGGCCGGACCTCCGGCGACGAGGCGATGATCGTGGTCGTTGACATCGGGGACGTAGTTCACGCGCCCGCCGTCGATGTAGATCGACTTGGTCGGATTCCACGGAACGTGCGTCGCGCCGGCGCGGTTGCAGAAGTTGAAGTATGAGATCGCCTTGATCGCGGGATGGCTCGCGAAGTAGCCGAAGATCTCCCGGAGCTAGGCGTAGTGCGAGGAAGAAGCAGCCAACGCTCCCAGCGACAGTGCAAGCGAAGCGGTCGTCAGGAGCGCGCGCACGGGCTAATCGCCGCCGTCCCCCACGGTCCGCAGCGATTCCGTGGAGGGTATGAAGTAGTACGCGCCGGTCAGCGGTCGCGTGTAACGAGTGAGCTCGTCGCGGACGCCGCTCGACAATCCTGCCATGCTCTCGAGCATCTTCGCGAGCGGCTGCTGGTCGGGACTGAAACCGACGAACATCGTGCCGTGGTTCGTGACGGTGCCGTACGGCATGTTGCGCCGGAAGATCTTCCCGAAGGTGTCTTGATCGGTGCTCGCCACGTGTGAGCTCGCCGGCTTGTCGTCGAGCTCGACGCTGTCCGACTTCCTTCGGCCGATCACTTGCTCCTGTTCCTCGTCCGACAGCGATTCCCACGCGGCGGCGTCGTGCTCCCACTTCTGCAGTAGCAGGACCGTCCCGCCCTCGCCGGGCTTTCCTTCCCCGATAACGACGAGCTCGGGGGCGTCGATCAGGGTCGGATTCTCCGTTCCGTCCATGAAGCCGGTCAGGTCGCGGTCGTGCTGGTACGGCCAGCTCGACGTCTCCTCCGCCACGGACGAGAGTTGGCGGAGCAACGCGATCGCGTTGCGCGCGACGTCGAAGACCACGTCGTACGCTGCTCCCGAGAGCCACAGCACGGCGTCGTGCTGGGAGGCCGGCATGAAGAACTCCTCGATGCCGACTAGGTCCTCGTTGAATCCCTCGAGCTGAGCCGGCGCGTCGTCGGAGGCAACCTCGCGCCAGAGCTCGGGCCTGAAGCCGGCGACGAGATTGACGCCGCCCATCGTCGTCCTCGGCTCGCGCAGCGAGGCGATCGCGGCCACGAGCTCCGGCCCGCTCTGCCCGGACGCGACGTCAAACTCGAGGTACGCGTGAGAGGGGGTTCCGAGGGCGAAGATCCCGCTCTGCGGAGCGCGCATCCGCCTATCGTGCCTCCTGGGAATACGCCGCGAGGGTTACTCGTTGAAAATGATGTACGCGGCCAGGCGCTCAGGCGCCGGCTGCAGACCCCCGAGGAGTTGATTCTCTTGAAGCAGATCCATCCTGAACTGACCTATTCAACCGTGCGCTGCTCGACCTGCGGCAACGAGTTCACTACCCGCTCGACGCGAGCCGAGATCCGTGTCGACGTCTGCTCGAACTGCCACCCGGCCTATACAGGCTCGGAGCGGCCGGTTCTGAGCGGAAGCCGGATCGAGCGGTTCGAGCGCCGCCGAGCAGCCGCCCAGAAGAAGGAACGCACTTGACGAACATCACCGAAACCACCCCAATCACCGCTTTCCTCGAGGACGCTGAGGAGCGTGGAGCGGTCACCGTGGACGAGCTCGAGGCCTTCGCGGCCGAGCACGACCTCGACGCGGATGAGCTCCGCGACCTGCGCGAGCAGATCGAGGCCGGCGAGATCGAGATCGAGGAGCCGCAGGCCAAGACAGACGCCCTCGCGGCCCGAAGCGAGACGGCGAGCGGCTCGACCGACTCGATCACGCTGTTCATGAACGAAGCCGGCCGCCATCGGCTGCTCACCGCAGCCGAGGAGGTCGCGCTCGCAAAGCGCATCGAGCGTGGCGACGCAGCCGCGAAGGAGCGGATGATCAACAGCAACCTGCGGCTCGTAGTCTCGATCGCCAAGCGCTATCAGGGACACGGGCTGCCGCTCGGCGACCTGATCCAGGAGGGCGTGATCGGGCTGAACCGCGCAGCCGAGAAGTTCGACTGGCGCCGCGGCTTCAAGTTCTCCACGTATGCCACCTGGTGGATCCGCCAGGCATGTCAGCGCGCGATCTCGAACCAGTCGACGACGATCCGCATCCCGACGCACGTCCACGAGCGGCGCGTCCGGTTGAACCGCGCGCGCCAGCGGCTCGAGGCGGCCAACGGGACGCCGCCGACAGCCGAGGACCTCGCGAAGGCGACTGGGCTCGAGCTGAGGCACGTCGAGGAAGCGCTGGAGGCGGTCGAGGCGTCGACCTCGCTCAACCAGTCGATCGGCTCGGACGACGACGGCGAGCTCGGCGATCTCTTCTCCGATCCCGCCGCACTCGATCCGCTGGAGGAGGCGAACGAGTCAGTGCAGCGTGACGCAGTTCGCCGGGCGGTAAACAATCTGCCGGAGCGGGAGCGACAGTTGATCGCATTGCGCTTCGGACTCGACGGCGAGCCGCACACGCTTGAGGAGATCGGCAGAGAGCTCGGCATCGGACGCGAGCGTGTCCGTCAGCTCGAGCGCGACGCGCTCGTGAAGCTCGAGCACGAGCTCGAACATCTCGCGAACGCTGCATAAGGCACGAACTCGCCGATCACGTGCACACCTCGGAAAGGGCCCTGTCATCAGGGCCCTTTCAGTCACTCGAGGAGCGCACCGGAATGCCGATGCCGCCGAAGACGATCAGCGCAACGGCAACGCCGAGGATCGCACCCGCAGTCACATCCGACAACCAATGGGCCTGGAGGTACGTCCGACTCCACGCCATCCCGACGATCCCCGCGGCGGCAAGCGACCACCATCGCAAGCTGCGCGTCGTGAACAACAGGACGACGACGACACACGTGACACCGGCGTACGTCGCATGACCGGATGGGAACGACGCTGCGGACGCGTGCACCAACGAGTGCGGTGGCCGCGGTCGATCGACGAGGGCTTTCGTCACCGACGAGATCAGCGGCGCGACACCTTCCGCAAGGGCGTACGCGATCAGCGCGACGATTCGTCTCGCCAGAATCAGGACGACGCCGACCGCTGCGATCGTCAGTCCCCTGATGAGACCTCGTCCCGCGTAGTTGAAAGCGAGCGCCACGGCCTTGAGCGCGGGAGACTGGATGTCGGTCATCAGCTCTGACCAGGCTTTGTCAACAGCCAACGGCTGCGCCGGCACGGCGAAGGCGAACACGACGAAGAGCGTCAGCAAGCCACCGCCGAGCCAGAGAGCACGAGCGGGATGCCGGAAGAAGTGTTCGCCCCTCCTGCTTCGGACTCGTGAGTGTGCGACCGGCGGAACGGACTGCGTTACTTGCGTGACGTCCCGATCTTCCAAAGCTCTCCGATCGCCGACCGGTTGAGCCCCGGGCTCATCGCCGCAGGTGAAAGACCGGGTGCAGAGCGCGGCAAACGAACATGCAGGGCGGCAGCGGCGCTGCGGAATCGCAGCGGCGACTCGAGGACGACCGACTCACCGTCGATCCCGGCGGCGATCGGAGCACCGGAGGTGACCTCGAACTGGTCGGCCGACCACTCGAGCCAGCCGCCGAACCGTCGCACCTGTCCAACCGCCTCGAGCGAGATCAGTTGCATCGCGTGTGCGGGGCCGTTGATCACGACAGCGATGATGCCCAAAGTGCCTGTGTCCAACCGCGGACGCGAACCCATTCCGGCGAGCCGGTTGAGCACGTAGGGGTTGTTCGACACGAGGACGAGTTGAGCTGTGCGCACGAGCCGTCCGTTGGGGCCCGAGAAACGCAGGTCGAACGGAGTCGCCCGCGGTCCGAGGAGCTCCGGCAGCAGCCGCTCCGTCGTCGCGATCTTCGCCTCTCGGTACGCGTCGGACCGGACGATCTCTGCGTAAATCCCGAGCGAGACGTTGTTCACGAAGACCCGCCCGTTGACGAAGGCGAGGTCGATGCGGCGCTTGATTCCGTCGTTGAATGCGTCCAGCGCTCCCACGACGTCGTCCCGGTCGAGACCGAGGTCCAGCGCAAGATGGTTTCGGGTTCCCGCGGGCACGCAGACATAGTCGACTCCGTGTTGCATCGCGATCTCTGCGACGAGCGCCTGAGATCCGTCGCCGCCCGCCATGCCGATCACGCTCGCCGTGCGGACGGCGTCTCGCGCAAGGATGCGCAGATCGTCTTCGCGCCCCAGCAGCACGGGCTCGATCCCACGCCGCTCCGTCTCGTTCACGAGGTCGAAGTCGTCGACCTTGCCGCCTCCGGACTTCGGGTTCATCAGCAGCACAGCCTTGCGGGGCCGAGGGACAGCCCGTCGACTTGCGGGCATCGGCTGTCGGACGACCGGCCGCGAACGTTTCGCCGCGCGGAGAGCACGCCGGGCTGTCCAGCCGAAGACGACACCTGCGGCGGCGACGAGGAACAGCTCGTCCCATGCGCCGCCGGCGATCAGAATGTAAGCCCCGAACACGAGGGCTGCGATCGCGAGCATGCCGGCCAGGATTCGCAGCGCCCCGCGCCTGGTGAGGGCAATCCAGCTCGAACCACCTGCGACCGCGATCCCGGCGTACGCAATCAGCACGATCAGGAGGTGGTGGAGCGCGAGCAGGACGACCCCGGCGACGAACGCCCCGCCCGCAAGCAACGCGGTCCACGCCGCCACCCGGCCGGACACCCCTACGTGACGCACCCGGCGACTCATCGCATCCCCGCGTCCCGCTCACATCACGCCGAATGGGTGAAACTCGGATCCCCGGAGTGCCGGGGTCATCCACTCTGGGCGATGTCACTCGCCGACGGCCCAGGGACGCTGGCCTCGATGCTCCTCGTCGTCCTCTCCGAGCTCTACCGCGAATTCGCGCGCCAGGGCTTGTCATACATTGGAGAAGTCGTTTCGTTCGACTCGTTGCCGAAAGTCGCCCGACGATCGCGCGTGCAGCATTTCCGCAACGGAATCGGATCAGTCCTCGTCGGCACCAGTACGGCGGCGTGGCGTCATGACTCCATGACCTCTGCGTGGTACGCGACGAGAAAACCAGTGCGCAGGCAGGTCAGCTACGGGCTGGCGGAGCTCCGCCGCGCCGGGACACCGAGCTCGGCAATCGCATGGCGCCACACCGCACGACGCCTTGCATTCGCCGCCGTCGCCGTCGCAGGACTCCGCATTCTCGCGAGCCGCGCGGCCGCCAATCACGTCGGCGGCGGCGGCGGGCCCTCCTCGTCGATCGAGCCGAGCGGCGAGGACGTCATGCGGCCGTCGGAGTCGAACGTCAGCACCATCCGCTGACCGTCGCGTCGCAGGACTGTGGAGTTCTCGGTCTGATTCTCGATCGCCCAGCCTTGGGCGACCCAGCTCTGAACGGTCGCCGCCATACTGCGCCGCCTCTCTTCCGGCGACGGCCCGTGTGACCGGCCGCTGACGAGCCAGACGACGAGCGCAATTGCGCCGACTGCCACAGCGGCGACGAGCGCCCACACCCAACCGGGAGTCGAAGACGACGAGCTCGAAGTGGTAACGGTGAGCTGCGCGGCCGTCGTCGGCGGCGGCGCCGTCACGGTCTGCTGCACCGTCTGCGTCTGCTGCAGCGTCTGCGTCTGCTGCACCGTCTGTGTTTGCGTAGGCGTCGTCTCCGTGCGCGTGACGACGGCCTCCCTCGTGGTCGTCGGTCGATCGACGGTGGGCTGCGTGAGGGAAAGGCTCTCGGCTCCGGTCGATGCACCGCCGGAACTGCCGCAGCCGGCGACTGCGCTCGCCAGCGCGAAGCCGCCGATCGTGAGAACGGCGAGGACGAGGGCTTGAGTGGGACGCCGGGGGCGTCGATGTCGTTCGAGCGCGATGCGAGCCATTGAGCGGGCCGTTTGCGCGGCCGGCATCATCCTCGACGGGTGAACCGCCCGCGTTCATCCCATCGGGGCGATGCTCGCTCGCACCTTGTCGCCGAGGATCGGCACGCCCGTGCACCTCAAGCTCGGAACGGAGGTTCGCTGCACCGACGACGCCGCCGGCGAATTGACCGACGTCGTCATCGATCCCGTCGAGCGGCGTGTGACACATCTCGTGGTGCAGACCAAGGACGACCAGGTCCGTCTCATTCCGGTCGAGCTCGCGGCTGGTTACGCAAAGGACGAGGTCACGCTCAAGTGCTCCACGAACGACCTGGCGACGTTCGATTCGATCCGCGAGTTCGCGTATCTGCCTCAGGGCGAACTTCCCGAGGCCGACTCGGACTGGGACGTCGGGATCGAGGACGTCTTCGCAATGCCGACGTCGGGTGCGGATCAGTTCGGCGACTACGTCGGCGAGCTGAGCTCAGACGTCGGAATGACGTACGACCGCGTGCCAAAGGGAGAGGTCGAGCTTCGGCGGGCGAGCGGGATCGAGACGGCCGACGGACACCACGTCGGACACATCGAAGGTCTGGTGATCGGCGACGACGACGAGATCACGAGCTTGACGCTCGAGCACGGCCATCTCTGGTGGCGGCGCGACATCTCGATCCCGGTCGAGTCGGTGGCCAGGGTCGAGAGCGACACGGTGACGCTCGACCTCACACAGGACGAGGTTTCGTCACTTCCGAAGACGCGGGCTCACCGCCGAAACAAGTAGGCGACGCATGACGACGCTCGAACGAAAACTGACCGCGCTCGGCGGCGACGTTCACCGTCCACTCGAGGAGATCCCTGTCCCCATGTACGTCGTCGACGCGAAGGGAACGATCATCTGGATGAATGCAGAGGCCGAGAAGCTGCTTCCCGGCGCCACCGGCCGGAAGTTCACGGAGCTCCTTTCGCCGGACAAGGTTCATCCGGCGAGAAGACTGTTCGCGCTGCGGGTGCTCGGAAAGGCTGAGTTCACGGACCACAAGATGAGTGTCCGAACCGCTGCTGGAGAGCGCCACGAGGTCGAGATCAGCTCCGCGCCGCTCAAGCAGGGCCACAGGATCGTGGGAGTCTTCGGCGTCATGCGGGAAGATCGGCGCCCGACTCCCGTGCGGCAGAGTGGAGTCGCTCCGCCTCCGCTCACGCCGCGGCAGCACGAAGTGCTCGTGCTGTTGAGCGAGGGACTGACGACGGCGCAGATGGCCGAGCACATGGGCCTGTCGCCTCAGACGGTGCAGAACCACATCAAGGCACTCCTCCGCGCGCTCCGCGTTCGGTCGCGACTCGAGGCCGTGCTGGCCGGCCACCGCCTGGGTCTCGTGTCGAGCGCGGAGCCGTCCCCGCATTAGTCCGTTTGGGTCAAGACTTCCCAGCTCGATTGCGCAAGAGTAGAGATCCGGCTCGGGCGCCGTTTACCCCGAAACCCGAATCTCCCCGCGGAGCCCGAATCGCCTCGGCGCGACCCACGCCGCCCCACGGATGGGTCGCGCCGAGATCTCTTCGTCTCTACTCCCGCGCGGCCGCAGCGTTGTGTCGAGGGTACGCGACGACGAGCCCGTAGAGGAGGATCACGTCGAGAGCGAGGATGCTGATCGACCAGATCGGAGTCGTCTTCACATCCGCGAGCTGAGCAAGAGCGTTCACGAACGCCGTGACGATCGCGAGGATCAGACCCCACCTCTTCCCTCTGAAAACCGCCCAACCCGCGAAGACCTGCAGGACTCCCCAGAGGAGGAAGAACCAACCCCACGCATGGAGGTTCGCGAAGATTGCCCTGCCGTCGACGTACCTCGAGTTCGAGATCGCGGCGATCCCATCGATGATGTTGAACCCGCCGACGAGCCAGAGGAGGACAGACGCGAAATCGAGCCACGTCGTCCGGTTGATTTCTTCGGTCATGTTGTCCGGCAGTTGTACGTTCCTGGCCAAACGAATCAGCTCCTTTCTCCGCGCAGCTGGAACGCAAAAACGATTTGCCTGATTCCCGCGAGCAGTGCGCTCGCGCCCACCCAGACGACGAGCAGGATCGCCTTGTGTCCGAAGTCCCCCGCCGCCCAAAACGCAAGCGCAACTTGCACCGCGCCGGTGACGAGGCCGACCCACCACAGATCGACGTCGCGAAACAAGAGCGCGGCGCCGATGTCGAAGAGTCCCCGCAGCAACAGATAGAAGGCGAAGATCGTTGCCAGCGCCGAGAAGCTGTCGCCTGGATGCAGGAACGCGAGGATGCCGATCACGAAGAAGGCGACACCGAGGAGCGCGCGAGCCACACGCCACCCGCCCGTCGACGAGCCGACCTCGGCGAACTCGACTCCGGCGCCCGCGAGGCAGACCACGCCGAAGAGAATCGAGATCCCGTGAACGCTCGTCGCGTCGAGCCGGAAGACGAGCAGTGCGAACGCGAGCCAGCAACCGCCGAGCACGAGCGGCACCCACCAGACGGCCTGTGCCTCGCCGGGAACATCGCGGCCCGCCCGCTCGGCCGGCAATGCGTGTGTATCGCTCACACGTGCCTCCGTTCTACGTGACCACAGGTCCGCGCATCGGCGGCCGGACGATCATGTAGACGAGGACTCCGACGAGAGGGAGCAGGATGACGACGAGCGTCCAGCCGGCCTTGGCCCAACCGCTCTGATCGTTCCTGCTGAGGTTGTCGAACAGCACCATGATCACCAGCGTGATCCAGAGGATCCCGGCGAAGAAGACGAAGATCGACCACATCACATCGAGAAACGGATAGCCGTCTGCCAGCAGCATTTGAAGGGCAAGGAACCACGGCCGCCGCGTCCCTACATCGCCCCGATGGGATGAACGGCACCGGCGATGCGACCACTACGGTCCGCTCGTGCCGGAAGGGCTTACGGCGACCGAGCTCGGGAGGGAGATCGGCAGTCACGCGGAGCACGTTGCCGCGCACGGCGGCGAGCACACCCATCGCCACGATCGCTTGCTCGCGATTCTCGAGGCCGCACTGCTTTCCGTCGTCACGCTCACGGCGGCGTGGTCGGGCTACTCGGCCGCGAGGTGGGAGACGCACTCATCGCTGAGCCTCGCCAAGGCTTCAGCTGAGCGTTCGAAAGCCACCCGCGCCTATCAGCAATCGCTGACGCTGCGGTCCCAGGACGCTGCAAACTTCAACGCATGGTTCGCCGCGTATCTCGCGGGCAAGCCACGCGAGGCACAAGTGGCCGAGAAGCGCTTCCGGAATCAATACGACGTCGCGTTCAGAGCGTGGCTCGCGACGAAGCCGTTCACGAATCCGAACGCGCCGAAAGGGCCGCAGTACATGCCGCAGTACAAACCGACCGGCGCTGCAGAAGCGGTCCGGCGCGACGCACGCGCGGATGCGTACTACGTGGCGGGCGAGCACGCCGGCGAGACGGGGGACAAGTACATCCGCGTGACCGTGATCCTCGCGAGCGTGCTCTTCCTCGTCGGCATCGGCAGTCACTTCAGATTGCGCGGCGTCCGTGTCGGTTTGATCCTCGTCGGAGCCGGACTCCTGCTCTATGCGGCCGTCGAGATCCTCCGGCTGCCGGGACTGCCCTCCTGAGTCTCGTCAGCGACGGGAGGCTCCCGCTTGGGAGTTCGCGACCGCCATGGGGATTCAGGACGAGAGCCCGATCTCCGCGGGCAGCTCAGCGGATGCGCGCTCGCCGGCAAGCTCACCCCGGACTCGGGCGTCGAAGTAGGCGTATGCGGTCGTGAGCGCGACGAACGGCATCGTCACGGTGTAGACCACGCCTGCAACCACGTTGACGAGCCAGAACGGCGCGTCGGTACCAAGGATCAGCAGCACGCCGATGAGCGGCCCGACGAGAATCGCCAGGGCTCCTCCGGCGACGATCAGCGACGAGACCTTGAGCCATCTTCGGCCGACGAGGCGGCCGCTTCGGCGCAGCCCGCCGATCGCGGACAGACCTTCCAGCTCGATCGCGGGGACGAGCAAGGCCCAGCCGCCGGCCAACCAAATGGCGATCGGGATCAGGAACAGCGAGCTGGCGAGCACAGAGACGACGAACGCCGCGATCAAGAGCGCTCCAAACAGCGGCGCGACGCTGTCGGCCGCCAACCGATAAGCACGTACTAGTGCGACCGACCGCCCGGCGTCGATCTCGACGAGGGCACGCGCGCTCGCCGCCTGCACGAGCCCGAGCCCGAGCAGCGTCAACGCCGTTCCGATTGCGAGAACGAAGAAGGCGACGAGCCCGTTGCTGTCGCCGCCCGTCTGGACGCCGAGGATGCTCGTCGCATGAAGGACGAGGGATTGGAGCAGCGCGACGATCAGCGAGATCGGCACCAGCACGAGGCCGATCCCAACGAAGAGGACGATTCGGTCCGCGTACATTCGGGCGGAGGCGGCGAGGATCTGCCCCCACGATCGCCTCCGTGCGACTCGGAGCGGAGCGGCGGGCCGCCATGTTGCTCGTGAGAGCAGCACCGCGGCCAGCAGGGCGAGGGCGGCAAGCACGAGGCTGAACGCCAGCGGACGGTGAATGAGTTGTACGAGCGCTCTTGACCCGCCGCCGATGGCACCACAGAAGAATCCGGTCGCCGCCGGTCCGAACGCGCTCCCGCCGGGAACGGTGTAGCTGCGCGTGCGCCAGCCTTCCGACCAACGAATCGGCTCGGTCCATTGGGTCTTGAGGTTCGGGCCGGTCGGCCCGTTGAAGAACGCCGGCCGCAGCTCACCCCAGCGGCCCTCGAAGGCGATCCAGGGAAAGCCAGCCCGAGCCCGCGCGCGGTCGCTCGGGATCGTCTGCACCGCCGGGCGAATGTCGAAAGTCGGCCCGCGGGTGTCATCGCATCCGACGCCTTCCTCGGTCGAGCTGCCGAGGTAGAGGGCCTCACCGTAGAAGTTCGCGTGCGAGCCGGCGGCGGGGTGCACGACCGGATGGGTACCGCCGACGAGCTCGAGCTTCTGATCGGTCCAGGCCGCACGCTCGGCGCCTTCGTGTTGGCTGTAGCCGACCTCGACCGGATGCCGCTGGAGTGCCTGCGCGGCCGTCGAGGCGTCGAAGACGAGCTGGATCATCTCCCAGTCGCCTTCGTGGAGGTTGTTCCAGTCGTTGAAGACGTAGAAGAACCAGTACTGCAGCGCGAGCTTCCCCGGGCGCTCACGTTCGGTCGCGACGTGGGCGTAGACCGCCGGCTTTTTCCCCCCCCGACGAGCCGCTGTTGCCAGCGCAGGTATCCGCAGCCGGGGGAAAGCGCATTGCCCGGGAAATCGAGGTGGTACTCGTAGAGACCCTTCGAGAGAGCGTTCGCCGACGGCGCGATCTTGACCAGGTCCTTCCCCCAGGGCCCTCGTAGCGCAACCGTCGGCTCGCCGAACAACAAGTTGACGTCGATCGGCAGGTATGGCTTGGCTGTGCCGCAGTCGCCCGTGTGGGCAACGAGCCGCACGACCGGTGCGTAACGTCTGGCAAGCGCCGTCTCTTGGCCGGTGTCGGCTGACGCAGCCGGCACTACCACGAGCGCCACCACGGCGACTAGGAAGAGGCTCGCGAGCCGGTCCGAGATGTTTGCGAGCGCGCTCAGGGCTCACCGTCTATCGGTTCGGTAGAGCTTGGCATCTCGCTCCATCTGCTCCAACCGGGCGTAGTGGTGGGGGATTCCCTCATGTGTCCGAGCGCGATCTGGCCGGTCACGATCGGTCGTCGTCGGTCACGTTCGTCTGTGGGTCGTGGGTTCCGCGCTCGAGCGCGACAACCACGAGTGTCTTGACGAGCTCGTGCGGCGGTAGCGATCCGGTCGAGACGAAGGACCTCTCATCGGTGTCAAGCCCGGGCTCCATCCGTCCGCAGTCAGTGAGCGCCGTGGGCGATCGCAACGGCCTCGAGCCGCGAGTGAGCTCCAATCGCCCGGGCTCCATCCGCCTGCAGTCAGTGAGCACCGTGCGCGATCGCAACGGCCTCTAGCCGCGAGTGAGCTCCAACCGCCCGCAACAGGTGCCGGATGTGATTGCGCACCGTCTCACTGCTCAAATGCAGTTCCTCGGCGATCTGCGTCGTCGAGCGCCCGCGCTCGAGCAACTCGAGCACTTCTGCTTGGCGCGGAGTCAGCTGAAGCTCCGGATGCTGATGGGGCTCCTCGATCAACTCCCTGACTTGGCCGAACACACCGACGACGTGCTCCCCGTGGCGGAGTGGAACTGAGCTCACTTCGACCGCCATCCGGCTCCCGTCGGCACCGACGATCAGCACGCTTCCGTCCGTCACCGTTGCCGTGCCGACGATCTTGCGCGCGAACAGCTCCCGCGCCCGACGTGTCTCCTCGGGCGCGACGACGGAGGTGAATTGACGGCCGCGAGCGTCACCGACGATCACCTTGGCCGCACGGTTCAACCAACGAATGACACCTGCAGCATCGATGACGTAGCTCGGCACGTTCACATGCTCGAGCACTTCGTCGAGCGGCATTCCTTCCAGGGCTGACTGCGCCAACCGCATCAGTCTGCGACCAGCCACATCACGACGTCAAGTCGCCTGCAGGAGGCCGGCTTGCCGCAGACATCGTCGCGAGCTGCACGACGGCGTACGTCGCACTCGCGACGGGATCGAGTACTGCGGGATCGACGTCTGGTTCCTGAAGCTCGTCAGCGACGGGGGGTTCCCGCCGGCTGCCGTCGGGGACGCCCGTCCTTGGTCCGCACATCGACTCGACCTCTGCCGAATGCGTCGATACGACCCCAGCGGCCGGGGATGTCGAGCAGCTCGAGATGCCCGATCCCCGCCGGCAGCGCAGGATCGACGATCAGATGTTCGCCCGCCGGCTCGAGACCGAGCATGGTCCGCAGCAGGAGGAGCGGTGCGCCCGTCGACCAAGCCTGCGGACTGCATGCGGTTGGGTACTGCACCGGGTATTTGGTCAGAGACCGCTCGTAACCACCAAACGCCTCCGGCAGCCGGCCCGCGAAGAACTCGGCCGCCGCGAGGATCCCGGCAGCGACCTGCGCGGCCTCACTCTTGAAGCCATAGCGACGCAGACCCCACGCGATGATCGAGCAGTCGAACGGCCAAACCGTGCCGACGTGGTAACCAATCGGGTTGTAACGCGCCTCGCCCTCGGCCAGCGTGCGAATTCCCCAGCCGGAGAAGAGCCGCTTGCCCATCAGGTGACGAACGACCGCTTTCGCCTTGGAGCGGTCGACGATGCCGCTCCACAACAGATGCCCGTTGTTCGAGGCGAGCGCATCGACCTGTGACCCGTCGGCGTCGAGCGCAAGGGCGTAGTACTGCCTGTCCTTGATCCAGAAGTCGCGGTTGAATCGACGTTTCAGGTCGGCAGCCTGCTTCTCCAACTCCTCCGCGAACGCTGGATCTTTCCACACGAGCCGCGCGAGCCGTGCACCGCGAACCTTCGCGTCGTACGCGTAGCCCTGCAGCTCGCAAGTCGCGCGCGGGAAGCCCGGCAATCTGCCGTCGTGGTAGGAGATCGAGTCCCATGAGTCCTTCCAGCACTGGTTCTCAAGACCGGTCTCCTCGTTTCTGCGCTTGTACGAGACGTAGCCGTTGCCCTGGAGATCTGCATACTCGTCGAGCCAGTTGAGCGCGGCACGCGCCTCGTGCTCGTGGTCGTGCACGAGCTTGCGATCACCCGACCAACGCTCGTACTCGTCGAGGAGGACGACGAACAGCGCGGTCGCGTCGGCACAGCCGTAGTACGGCGAGTGCGGACGCTCTTCGAACGCGGTCAGCTCGCCGTAGCGCATCTCGTGGAGGATCCGGCCCGGGTCTTCGTCGCGGAAGTCGTCGACGCGCGTGCCCTGGCGCATCGCCAGCTCGCGCAGCGTCGTCGCCGCAAGCTCCGGAGTGAACGGCAGGGCCTGCAGGCTCGTGAAGATGCTGTCGCGGCCGAACATGGTCATGAACCACGGCAGCCCCGCGGCAGGGAGGCTTCGACGTCCCGCAGTCAAGGGTGAGAAGCGCAACGCCGCGAGATCGACCAGGCTCCGTCTGTATGTGACCGCGAGGGGCTCCCAATCGCACTCCAGTCGCGGGGCGGAGTCGAGCCAGCGCCCGAGGTCGGCCTCCATGTTCGGCTTCGCCTGCCTGTTGAGAACGAGGTCTTGCCGGCGCTCGCCCGAGGACGTGAACGACGCAGCGACATCCAGCTCCGTCGACCATTCCTCTTTCGGCTCGAGGTGGACCTGGAAGCTGAGGCCGCTCTCGTCGACCTGCGCCGGTGACGACGACGAGATCGCCGTGCGGCGTTCGTATGTGCCGCGCGCGTAACCCAGCATGAGCCGGCCGTCGTCGACGCTGGCCGTGTACTCCCCCTTCTTCTTCAAGGCATCTTTGACTTCGAAGAGGTCTGCGAAGTCGCTCCCGACATCGACCCGGACTGTGAGGTCGACCGGTTGCTCGTCGTGGTTCAGGATCGTCAGCTCCTCGCGGAACCCGTCGGCTACGACCCGCCTGCGAATAACGGACAGCTTCGAGTCGACGTAGACGGTGCCGGTGCCTGGTACGAGGAAGAAACGCGTCTCGAAGTAGTTGAGGTCGTCGGTGGAGAGCGCGTTGAGCCGCTCGCCGTCGACGGTCAGCACCCACTTCGAGAGAAAGCGCGTGTCGAACGAGAAGAGACCCGTCGGATCGGTCGCCGATGCCTCGATGTCGCCGCGCGCGTCGCTGACGACGAACGTGTTGCCGTCGAGGATCTTGACGAGGTCGTCGCTCATCGCCGCGGTGGTCCCGGAAGGATCCTTTGAAAGAGAACGAGGAGCGTCGGGTCCCCGCCGACATCGATCTCGCCGCGCAGTGCGGCAGCCAACGCATTCATGTTGCCCGAGACGACTCGGTCGAAGGTCTTCTTCTCGGCGCGAATGACGGAGTCGGCCTTGCCGTTCCGTTTCGACACTGCGAGTTTTCCCTTGTCCATCGCGACGAACCATCGCTCGGTACGGTCGCCGTCGACGACGTCGAAGCGCAGAACGCCCTCCGCGTCGTGGAGGAGTGGCTCTGTCGCCCGGGCGCGAAGCGACTCGAAGAAGTCCGCTGTCGGATCAGCCATCCCCGCGCCTGATCGAACCAGTATCCGTGCCTGCCGCGGTCATCCCAACCGGATGATCCACCGGGCGCGCCCTTTGCATCACCTTGTGGAACGTCCGCCAGTTCTTGCCGACGACCTTCCCGAAGACGCCGGGGACTTTCTCGCGGAGAGCGGCCATGTCTTGCCGATAGCGCTCGGCAACCTCGCCCATGGCGAAGACGGTCGCCTTGTCGAGCGAGCGTTTCTCGTCGGTCGCGAGCGTCCGCAGCCGCACGATCGCCACTTGCGCGTCCTGGTGACGACCGAGCGTGTCCTGGAGGGCGACGAGCCGCCTGACCAACGAAGAAGTTTCGCCGGGATACGCGTCCGCGAAGAACTCGAGGGCGTAGCGGAGCCGCTTCGCACGAATCCGCAGACGGTGATAGTCGGCCGGCTCCGCAGCTGGACCGATTCGTTCTCCCGCAGTGCGGACTGCGCGGAAGCGGCTTTCGATCAGATCTGGCGCCGCCTCGAGGACCGGCCGCGACCATGACCCCACGCCGCGCGGCCGACGAGAGCGAACGGCGCGTGCGAAGCGGTCGGCGAAGAGCTCGTAGCGGCGAGAGTCGAGTGCGTCGAGCATCCTTACCCGCGCGGAAGCCCGCTCGTCCTCGAGCAGCTCGCGCAGCGGCTCGAGCGCGGCGCGGTCGGGCTCCGCACTCACCTCGAGCCACTCGGCAAGCTGCTCGAGCTGGACATCGAGGTCGCGAACATCGCCGAGCGCGTCCCCGATCCAACGCAGGTCGTCCTCGCCCCTCGTGACGCTCGGCGGAAGCATCTCCGCGAAGAGCGAGAGAGCGGCGCGGAGCCGGCGACTGGCTACGCGCATGTCGTGCAGCTCTTCCGTGTCCTCGCCGAGGCGAGTCCCGGGCTCCCGCGCCAGCAGTGCCGAGAAGTGCCGACGCACGACCGCAAGCCCCGCATCGCCGACCGTCGACGAGTGCGGATCGATCGTGGTCGAGCCGAAGCTGTCTGCCTCGGCCGGCCTCAGGTCGCTGACGAGGAGAGCGGCTTCGTATTTGCTCAATCTCGCCGCTTGCAAGCCGCACTCCGATCGAAGCCGCTCGACGAAAGGCGCAAAGGCTTCCTCTTGTCTGCGGTCGATCTCGACCTCGACGCGGAGGAGTCGTGTAGTCCCGGGCCCAGTCGCCGGCGCGATGGTGGACGCGTCGAGCGAGAGGACTCCTCCTCCGTCGCTCTGGGAGGCGAGCGAGAACGAACGGCGGCGCGTCCGAATAGTGAAGAGCGGCCTGAGCGGTTTTCGGCCTGCGACGGCTCGAGCGCGTTCGGCGACTGGACCCTCGGTCCCGATCAACGCATCAGGGTCTGCGCTCTCGAGCTCCTGTGTGATCTCGCGACGGTCGAGCGGACCGGGTCGCGAACCGGACGACGTCAGACTCTTGAGCGTGGCCTCGGCCGCGCGCCGCCGCCCCACTCGGCGGATTCTGAGCGTGTAACCGGCACGATGCACGCGCTGGTCTTCCGTGTCCAGGTAAAGGTCGGTATGGGTCACGGCTCCGTCGTCGCTGACCCGGACATCCCCGGAATCGAGCAGGTTGCTCTCGAGCGCACGGGCGACGGTCGGGAGATCGACGGCGTCGAACTGCCACTCCGTCTCTCGCAGGTTCCCCGGCGCCATGAGGCAAACGCTAGCGCCGTTGAACCCCAGACCGGTGCGCGACGGCTATACCCCCTCTTCCGCCTCGATCCGGCCGGCCTTGACTGCGTCGACGAGCGCGGCGTAGTCCTTGTCGTTCTGGTCTGCGTATGCAACGGCAAAGTCCGCGACCGCTCGATCGAAGACTCGTCCCTTGCCGAGATACGCAGCGATCGCGACCCGGTCGCCCGACCGTGCGTGAGCGCGCGCGAGCGTCCACCCGCAGACCTCGGCGTAAAGACGCAGCCCGCGCGGCACGACCGCATCGACATCGAGGGAGGTCTTCCAGTCCCAGAGCTGCCGGACGTAGAAGTCGCGCGGCTTGCCGTCCAGCCCCTTCGGATTGCGGATCCAACCGAGAAAGATGTCGCTCGCGGACTGCATCATCCGCTGGCCCGCGACCACGCGCTCGCCGTGATTCTTGAACGTGCTCCTGCCGAGGTGCTGCTCGAGGACAGACTCCTGTGCTTCCTTCATCTGCAGGAAGAGCGGATCCTGATCGTCGCGGCCGAGCAACAGCATGATCCAGGCGCGCGTGCCGACACTCCCGACGCCGACGACCTTTCGGGCGAGGTCGACGTAGCGGAACTCCTCAAGGAGCTTGCGCCGGTCCTTCTGGAGTGTGCGGCGATAGGAACGGAACAGCTCGAGAAGCGCCTCCTCGACGCCGCTGATCTCTCTGCCGGCGAGCTCCGCCATCGGGACGATCAGCGGCGGGTCGGAGATGATCTTGACGCGGCCGTCGACGACGTGCGTCAACTTGTTGAAGGCGCGCATGCTGTCCTTCGTCTGCGCCTTCTCCGCGGCCTGACCCCACCGCTTGATCTGTTTCTTCGCCTGTGCAGCTTGCAGCCGCGCCTGGATCGCCGCGGCATCGAGATGCGAGTACCAGACGTCGAGATTTCGCATCGCTGCGAACTCCTGCATCGCGACGCGATAGGCGCCGACGCTTGCAAGGACCGCGGCTCGCCGCTCTGCCTTCGAGAAGCCGCGATCGCGTCCGGCGATCTCGAAGCTGGCGGCGAGCCGCTTGACGTCCCACTCGAACGGTCCAGGCAGAGTCTCGTCGAAGTCGTTGAGGTCGATGACGAGCGTTCGCTCGGGAGTCGCGAAGCCACCGAAGTTCGAAAGGTGCGCGTCGCCGCAGAGTTGGACGGTCAGACCTGCTCTCGGCGTCGCAACGAGGTCGTGCCCCATGATGTTCGCCGCGCCGCGGTAGAACGCGAACGGGGAGACGAGCATGCGTCCGTAGCGGATCGGCACCAGTTCGGGCACCCGCGCCGGCGTCTGTTCTTCGAGGAGCGCGATCGGGTCCCGTTCCTTGCTCAGGGTCAGCTCCGCGTGGCCGTTCCGCGGTGCTTCAGCGCGCGCAGCCTTGCCGCGGGCGACCCGCTCGGCGACCGTGAGGTGCGGCACCTTTCCCCGAGTCGTCGCGGTCGTCGTCCTCGCAGTGCGCTTCGGCTTCCCGTCCCTGGTCTCGTCCGCGCTGACCGTCATCTCGACCTCCTCGTGGCGTCCGCTTGCGGCGCGTCTCTCCCTGCGCGTAGGCGCCAGAATCGTCGTTACCACCTGTTGACACATCGTCCGGACCGGGTGAGGGCTCTTTCCAGCGCGTCTTGGATCGCCCTACACGGATGATGCGAGCAGCCGCGGCCGCGACGATCGTGCGCTCGAATGGCCACTCACGCTGCAACGGCGACGTCGAAAGGGCATGTTGCCTGGAAGAGGCTCCTGACCGGAGCGGTCGTCCTCGCGGTCATTGCCGCGGCGGCGAACCTGCTCGGCTGGGATATCCGGGGCTGGCTGAACGAAGTCTGGGACACGGTCACCGGCATCTCCGCCGCTTACGTGGTCGCGGGAGTTGGCCTACAGAGCATCCAGACGACCGCGACCGCGTTCGGGTGGTACTCGATCTTGCGTTTCGCCTATCCGGGACGAGTGCGCTGGCTCGAGATCCTCGCGGCGTACGCGGCGTCGGTCGCGCTCAACAACGTGCTCCCGGCGAACCTGGGCACGCTCGTCATGTTGCTGATGTTCAGCTCGATCATCGCCGGCGCGACCTTTGCCGGAATCCTTGGTGGCTACGCCGTTCAGAAGATCTTCTACACGCTGATCGGAGCGTTCGTCTATCTCTATCTCTTCCTCAGCGTCGGCGGATCGTTCGACATCAAGTTCGCGTTCGTCCACGAGAATCCATGGGCGACGGCGATCCTCGTTCTCGGCGGCGTTTTCCTCCTCTACCTGCTCGTGCGCAGGCTGTGGCCTCGCGTTCTCAAATGGTGGGAAGAGGCCAAGGAAGGCGGGTCGATTCTCGCTCATCCCGTTGCGTACCTGGCCCGGGTCTTCGTGCCCTCGTTGATCAGCTGGTTCGCGATGCTCGGCGTGATGTCCGTGTTCCTCGCCGCATACGGGATTCCGGTCACCTTCGAAACGTTGATGCGCGTCGCCGGCGGGAACTCGATCGCCAACGTGACGTCGGTCACACCCGGAGGAGCAGGCGTCACCCAGGCGTTCAACGTCGCTTCCCTCAAAGGCATCGCGTCCTCGACGGATGCGACCGCGTACTCCGTCGCCCAGCAGCTGGTGACCACGGCCTGGAGCATCCTGTTCGCAATCGCTCTCGTCGTCTGGGCGTTCGGTTGGACGGGAGGCAAACAGCTCGTGCGGCAGTCCTACGATGATGCGAAGGCCAAGGCAGCAGAGCAGAAGGCCGCGCACCGCGCGAAGAAGCAGGCGAAAGCCGCGGTGTAACGATCAGGCGGCGGCGAGCGTCCTTGCGAGGTCCCGCGGACGCCACCGATCGACCAATTCGACCGGCACGCCGTAGCACTCGAGCTTCATCCCGATACGGACGGCGTCGCGGCGGTCGCCCATGAGCGTCGCTGGAACGTAGAGTGCCTCCGGGTACGCGCACGCTGCACGCCAGCCGTCCGTGCACTCGATTGCTTCGCCCCAAAGCAGAACGCGTCCGAGGACCGGCCACTCCCGGCGGCGAGGACACGGGTGCACGTAGGCGACGACGGTCTCGAGATCCGCCGCGTAGATCCCACAGCGGCATGACTCATGCGGCGCGCCGTGCCTGCTGCGGTCCCAGGGCCGCCAACGCCGACACGTTGCGTGCATTGGCTCGTGCGGAAGCCACCGCGTCCGGTAGAAGGGGCTCATCAGATAGAGCTGTTCGCTCTGTTCCACCGCCTGCCACACGCGCCAAGCCCGAACCGGCTCGAACAGGTCGGGCGCGTCGTTCACACTCTCGCGGGAACCTTTCGCGGCGGAGCGGCGGGAGTGGAAGGTTCCCGACGCGGCTGCTTGCGCGGGACCGGATCACGCAACGGCTCGATCGTGTACTTCCGTTTTGGCTCTCCGATTTGCATCTTCGTCCTCGGACGCACGATCGCCGAGCCGCGCATTCAGAGCATCGCCCGGATGGGATGAAAACCACTGGTGCGAGCCGGACCACCGTAGGACGATGACGGTGCGAGCCGCCGCGGACACGGCCGTCGACAGTTCCGGAGTGAGCGTCCGACTCGGTCGTCGACCCGGTGAGAGATGGAGCCGATTCGTCGGCCGCGTCGCGAATGCGTTCGGGCTCGTCCTCGTGTTGGTGCTCGCGAGCTACGCGCTCGGATCGCTCATTCCGACCAAGGGCTGGTCCGCAGTCATCATCGCAACCGCCGTTTCCGCCGCGGCGGTCGCAGCCCTCGCGAGCTCGGCCGCCGGGCCGAACGTCGTGCGTTTTGGACTCCTGGGGAGCTTCGCCGCGGTGATCCTCGCCGTCGTCGCTGCGCTGGCGGACGAGTCCGCGCCGCTCGCGGCGTCCGCGCTGATCGAGATGGTGCTGCTCGCGACCGCGATGCTCGCGATTCTGCGGGCAGTGGTCTCGCAGCGAAAGGTGGGCTTCCGGACGATCCTCGGCGCGGTCAGCGTCTACGTGATGCTCGGCCTGCTCTTCACGTTTCTCTTCCTGGCGATCGACCGCCTGCAGGCAGGGCCGTTCTTCGCCAGCGAGACCGGTCCGCATACCGGTGACTTCCTCTTCTTCAGCATCACGACGCTGACGACGACCGGCTACGGCAACCTCGTCCCGGCCGCGCAACCCGGCAAGCTCTTCGCGGGCCTCGAGATGCTGACCGGACAGATCTTCGTCGTCACGTTCGTTGCGGGGCTCGTCAGCCTGTGGCGACCGCGGGGTGGGCGTTGACCGAGGGAGTCAGCGCAGCCGTTCCCGAGGCGGCGAGGACGAGCCGCCGGCTCGCGATCCTCCTCTCGATGGCGATGTTCGTCCTCGTGGTCGACACGTCGGTGACGAACGTCTCGATCTCGTCGGTCGTGCACGACCTGCACACGACCGCGAGCAGCGTGCAGTCCGCGATCGCGCTCGAGGCGCTCGTCTCCGTCGCGTTCATCCTGATTGGCAGCAAGGTGGGAGATCTGATCGGACGCAAGCGCGCATACACGTGCTCGCTTAAGCAGCAGCTGCTCCCTTCGGCTGCGATCGCGGAATCCGCTGCGTGAAGAATAGGGCTATGACCGTGGCAAGCGCGAGGATTGCGAGCCCCGACTTCAGGCCGCTGATGCGCGCGTCGCGGTAGGCCGTCAGTGCCGCATCGGAGGTCTTCGAGCTGACGTGAGCTTCGTCGAGAGCAGCGGTGAGATCTGCATCCGAAATGAAGGGGACGCCGCCAGAGAGCTTGACGTGGGCTTCCGATTTCACTCGCGACGGAATCGACGGGTTGTTCTCGATGTTCGTCACAAACGCCGACGACAAGGTCGCTATCAAGAGTGAGCCCGCGAGCGCCGTGCCGAGCGACGCACCGAGATTCGTCATCGTGTTCTGCAGCCCACCGACCTCCGGGCTCTCGTCGTCGGGAACGGAAGAGACGGTGACCGCACCGAGCTGCGAGGCGAGCGCGCCGACGCCCAGCCCCATGAGCAGCATCGGCACGAAGACGACGCCCGCACCGGAGGTTGCATCCAGCGCGGCCAGCAAAACCACAGTGCCGAGGAACAGCGACAGCAGACCGCTTCGAACGACACGGCGCGGCGGCGCATTCGGAAGGAACCGCGGGATCCCGATCGCGGCCACGAGCAGTGTGATCGAAAGCGGGAGCAGGCGAGAGCCGGTGGCGAGCGCCGAGAGCCCGAGGCACACGGACAAGTAGAGCGGGATGACGAAGAAAAGCCCCGCCTGAACGAGATATTGGAAGAAGAATGCGATTAGCCCGCCGGTGAGTTGTTTGTTCCGCAACATCGGCGGGCTGATCAATGGTTCCTGCCCTAGCCTCTCGCGACGGGTCTCCCAGCGGAAGAAGAGCCAAAGCACCGTGAGGCCCGCAAGCATCAACCACAGCGTCGGGGAAACACCGCCCCACGACGGGCCGCCGGATTTGGGCTGGATCCAGCCCCACACGCCCGACCGCAGAACCCCGAAGACGAAGAGCCCGAGCCCCGCAGCAGAGAGTGCGGCCCCGACGATGTCGAGGCGCGGCCCTTTCTCCGGCGGAGCGTCCGCGATCCGGCGAGAGAGCACCAGGATGCAGACGACGATCACGTCCTCGCCGGCAAAGACCCATCGCCACGAGAAGTAGGTCGTGCAGAACCCGCCGACAATCGGCCCGACGGCGACGGCAATCGCCCCGGCCGCGGCGATCATCCCGTACGCCGCCGGTCGACGCTCAGTCGGGAAGTTGCCTGCGACCAACGCGACGATCGCCGGCAGGATCAGGACGGCGCCGACCCCCTCCAGGAACGACCAGCCGAACAACAAAACCGGCAGGTTCGGCGCGAGCGCCGTCGTCAGCGAGCCAACGCCGTAGATGACCGATCCGATCGCAAACGCACGCTTGCGACCGATCAGCGCTCCGATCTTCGCGCCGGTGATCATCAGGGAGGCCATCACGAGCGTGTACGCGGTGATTGCACCCTGGATCCCCGTCACCGTGGTTCCGACGTCCTTCGCCACTGTCGCGATCGAGACGTTCATCACTGATGTGTCGAGGGTCATGAGGAACTGACCCACCGCGAGCGTGAGCAAGACGAGCGTCGCACCGCGGGCGCGAGACGAAGCAGCGGATGTGACGCCGGCGGTCGTCACGATGCCGCCTCTACGATCTGACGCTCGCGCGACTCTTGCTCGGTGCTCGACGGCCGGCTTGCGTCGCGCGGACCGTTGAGCATTTGTCTCCAGCCGCGCAGCACGTCGTTGACCGCCGCCGCGCCGATGAGCGGCTGTCGTGACAGCGGCAGCTCGGCGGGATAGAGCAGGAACGGACGCGTCTGCGGGCCGCCGATGCCGCCGTGGAAGGAGATCAGCTCTTCGAACGCGCAGCCTTCGTCGAGCGCCGGGTCGTAGAAGCTTCCCACCATGATGTCCGCCACGTGCTCGAATCCGTCCGCGCGGAGGAGATGCTCGGACGCCGTCGGCGAGAAGAGCTCGAGCGGGTCATCCCCCTCGACTCGGTCGTCGCTGAGGTAGCGAGCGCCGGCTGCGCCGAGCACGGCGGGGCCGTCCTGCTCCGAGTGCACGAGCAGCCAGCCGAGATGCGGATGCGCGCGCAGGGCGGGGATCAACCGCGGATGGCGCGCCTCGATCTCTTCGAGCGTCAGCCGCCGTGACTCGTCCATGAGATAGATCAGCCCGAGGTTCCCAGAGCCCAGGACGACGGCGCCGTGTCCGCTCACGTCGTGTCCGTCACGGTGCTTGCTCTTCTTCGCTGTGGCCTCGTCCACCGCGCGCGTGACGGCGCTCTCGTTCTCGTCGCCGGCATGGACGTGCGTGACGTCACGTGTACCGATCGAGCCCTGCACGAGCTCGCTCAGGCCGTAGCCGTTGCGTTGCCTGAAGGTCGCTCCCTGGGTTTGCCCGTGGTCTGAAAGCACGACAATCGCGTACGGCCTCGCCGCGTACCTGCGCGCTCGCTCGATCCGACCGAACTGCTGGTCGAGCTTGCGCAGCGCCTCGAGCGTGTCCGCGCGCTCGAGCCCGGAGTGGTGAGCCACTTCGTCGTAGCTCGAGAACGTCGCGTACACGGCGGGACGGCCCTTCATCATGTCGGTGAGCACGCCGTACACGATCAGATCGCGAACGATCACGCACAGGGCCGCGCGCAGAAACGGATACGAGCCGCCGCGGCGCCCGCGCGGCCGCACGTCGCGCCGCTTCGCCTTTCCGGCCGCCGACCACTCGAGGACGACTTCCCAGAAGAAGAGCACGAGTGAGCGCACGACGTTGAAGCCGTTCGCGAAGAACGCCCGGTAACCGGGGTTCGCATGTTTCTCCGCTTCGATGCGACTGCAGGTCAGGATCACCTCGTCCGCCTCGCCCGAGAGCAGATTCCCTCTGCTTGCGCCGCCGTCTGCGAGCAGGCCGCGGCCGCAGACGTGCCGGCGCTCGATCTCTGCGCAGTCCGCCGGCGCCGAGCACACCACAACCCGCGCCGACTCCTTCTCCACCCACCGAAAGGCCGGAATGTCGTCATTCGAACCGAGCAGGATTCCGGCCTGGCTCGCGCCGGTCTGCGAGGAGAGGTCCGTCTCCCACTCCACGAGCCGGTGTGTCCCGTCCATCAGCCAGCGCGACATGTTCGGCGCGCTACCGGCACGCATTGCACGCTGCAGGACCGGCAACGCGAGGCCGTCGATCTCGAGGAAGACGATGCCGGGACGATCGGTCTCGACGCGGTCGCTTGCCCGCCGGGCGATTCGCTGGATCACTCTGAACGTGTACGTGTCGTCGTCATTCGTCCCGAGGAGGATGTTGAGGACGACGCCGACGGCGGCGGCGACGAGCGCGACGCCGACCGCAGCCCAGAACGAGTCGACCTCCAGGTCACCGCCGGTGATGTTGTCGGCAAGGAGCAGGAGGGCGGCGTCGAGCGCGAGCACGACGAAGAACCCGAGCAGAGCCATGAAGGGAATCCGCAGCGCCGCGACAAGCGGAGGTATGACCGCGTTCAGAACGGCGATCGCCGCCGCCGCCGCGAGCGCGTTGCGGAAATTGCCAACCGACGCGCCGGGAACGACGTAAGCGGCAATCAGCAGCGCGAAAGCAGAGA
Source organism: Actinomycetota bacterium (assembly GCA_046730515.1). Taxonomy (GTDB): domain Bacteria; phylum Actinomycetota; class Thermoleophilia; order Gaiellales; family Gaiellaceae; genus 3-1-20CM-4-69-9. Next base: position 27,324 of record JBKPJA010000053.1, read on the forward strand.
GCAGCCAAGCGCAGACCACGCGGATGGGATGGATCTTTGGCCGTGTGATCTCCCACGCGGGTGCTTCGCCGTAGCTGACGTCGATCGACTGGGGCTCCATCGGTCGCAGCGATTGTCCGGGAGCCGCCGTCGCCGAGTCTCATCCCGACCGGGCGAAACGGAGCGTCATACCGACGGGGTGATGCAGGCCTTCGAGGCCGCTCCGACACTCTTCCTCGACGCGCAGCATGCGCGCGAAGCCACGAGGAAAGGAATGACATGGCAATCGGTCCTGTCCAGCTGATCGTCCTCGGGTTCGACCAGCCGGATTTCCACGGCGAGGTGATCGCGGAGCTCGAGAGACTCCGTGAGAGCGACACGGTCCGCGTGATCGACGCACTCGCGGTCTACAAAGACGCCGAGGGCGAGGTCACCGTCGAGCACCTCAGCAACCTGACCGAAGAAGAAGCGATCGAGCTCGGCAGCAAGGTCGGCGCGCTCATCGGTCTCGGCATCGAAGGCGAAGAAGGCTTCGAGGCGGGAGCCATCGCCGGCGCCGAGGCCGCATCGGAAGGCTTCCATGCGTTCTCCGACGAGGAGGCCTGGGACGTCGTCGAGGAGATCCCCAACGACTCGGCGGCCGCACTGATCCTGCTCGAACATCACTGGGCGGTTCCACTCCGAGACGCAATCGCGCGTGCCGGCGGATTCCGCCTTGCCGACGGATTCATCAGTCCGCTCGATCTCGTGGCGATCGGAATGGTCAGTGCAGAGGAGGCCAAGCAGCTGCACGAGCTCGAGAACCGCGCCACCGTGAGTACGGCGCAGTAACCCGTCGACGAACTGGAGGTCCTGAGAATGTTCGGTTCACGCAGAGTGGCGCGGCGCACGGCCCGCCGTACTGCACGCCGCGTCTCCCGACGGCGGTTCTGACGCGTGCAGCAGTACATCATCACGATCGAAGGCGGGGGGTTCAGCGACTTCGACGAGATCGAGCTCCCGCGGCTTCCCGACGACGGCGACCCGCTCGAGACGAAGTACGGAACCTGCGTCGTCGTCGGGACCGAGGTTCTTTCTGACGAGCATCGCTACGACGGCAAGATCATCTGCCGTCTGCCCTGAGAGATCCCGCTGAACGAGAGGCGCGCACCCGGCCGGGTCGCACGCCTCTCGTCACGGGTTCATCACCCCTGGAGCAGCTTCTGCTTCTGTTGCTCGAATTCTTCCTCGGTGAGGATGCCCTGGTCTTTTAGCTCGGCCAGCTGCTTGAGCTCCTGGATTGCTTCGGGTGTGAGCCCGCCGCCACCGCCGCCACCCTGCGGCTCCTCTTCGTAGGCAGCTTCTTCGTCCCGTCGTTCTTGCACTTTTTTGCCGGCGAGATACGCGCCCCCACCTACAGCTGCGGCACGAAGCAGCGGTCGCCGTCGTCTGAATGGCATGACTACCTCCCTTTCTCTCTCACGCGACGCCCGCAGGCTGTGTCGCCTCGCCATGCAGCGCTTCCTGCAGCTTCTGCTCCGTGTCTTCGGAGAGCGAGGACTTGAGGACAGTTCCACCGTACTTGCTCAACGCCGCGACCGCCTTGTCCGGCGTGACCTTCTCGACGACGAGGAAGAGCGCCGACGTGCCCGGTTTGAGCATGCCTCGCACCTGCTCCTGGAACTCCTTGTTGATCCCCGACTTCTCGAGCTTGCCGAAGAGCGCGCCCATACCGGCGCCCATCGCCATGCCGAGGACCGGGACGAAGAACAGCAGACCGAAAAAGAACCCCCAGAACATCCCCCAGGTCGCGCCCGCGCCCACCGCGTGGTGGTTCGTGGTCACCTTGTACTTGCCGTCCTTCGTGCGGACGATGGCGGCGATCGCATCCGGCTGGATGATCAGGTCCTCGGCGAGATGCTGTGCCTCCTGCTCGGCCTCGATCGCCGTCGTCTCATCGGGATACCCGATGGCAATCAGATCCGACATTCGCAGCTCCTTCCTATGAACCGTTGGAAGTTCACGCCGCTTGCGGCGCGCGGGCCACGGGCGAACGCCCGCGTGACGCGAGCATCGCCGAGGCGCACTCCGATTCATCGCCCGAATGGGATGAAAGTGGGCGGCGTTACGCAGACGGTGCGCGGTCATCCCATCGGGACGATGCCGCGGCCTCATACGCGCGCTTGCCTTCGCGGTAAAGCGACAACGTCCGAGCCGCGACCTCGGTGAACGCTCGGAGGAGGGAGGCAAGAAGCGGATGAAAACGACGCAGGACTACGAGCTGCAGGGGAACTACGCGGCCGGCGTCGACTACGACGAGACGAAAGGCGTCGGGTGGGTCGTCTTCGCCGCGGTGCTACTCGGACTCGCGGGAATCTGGAACTTGATCGACGGGATCCTCGCGATCTCATCGTCACACGTGTACATCGGGAATGCGCATTACGTCTTCAGCGATCTCAAAACGTGGGGATGGATCGTCCTGATCCTCGGGTGTCTCCAAGGATTCGCTGCATTCACCCTGCTGACGGGCAGCGAGTTCGCCCGTTGGTTTGGCATCGGCGTCGCCGCCCTGAACGCGATCGGGCAGCTGGCATTCGTCCCGGCGTACCCGTGGTGGTCGATCGCGATGTTCGCAGTGGACATCCTGATCATCTACGGGCTGGCGGTGTACGGCGGCTCGCGTTTACGCGCAGTCTGAAGCACGGGAACCAAGCGGCACCGTAACTCGGCTGCGGTGCCGCATCCCTTTCACGAGCCGCAGCCGTTTTGGAGGCGCATGAGGGTGCATTTGTCCACCAGACGCAGCGCCGAGGAGACCAAGGGGGACTCGACCGGCAGCATCGACGGCCGGATCGACAAGACCGAGCTCCAGCAACTGTCGACCGCGTTTGCGGCGCCGAAGTGGCTGCGCGATCTCGGGCGGACGTCATGGCTGCTCGTCGGCCTCTTCGGTCTCCTGGTCGGGATCACGTGGCTCCTCGGGATCACCTCGACGATCGTCGGGCCGATGCTCGTCGCGACGATCGTCGCGACGGTTGCGATGCCGGTCGCAACGTCCTTCGCGCGTCATATGCCACGGGCGGTGGCGGCCGCGTTGGTGCTGCTCAGCCTGGCCGCGATCGCGGTGCTGATCCTGGTGGCGGTGATCGGGGGGATCACGTCTCAGAAAGGCAAGATCTCGCAAGAAGCGGGATCGGCGGCAGACCGCGCGCAGAGCTGGCTCGAGGACGTCGGGGTGAGTCACTCGGGCGCCTCGTCCACGTCGGCGAGCGTCAAGGCAGACGTCCCGACGATCATCTCGACGCTCACGAAGGGTGTGATCCAGGGAATCCGAGGCCTTGCGTCCGTCGCCTTCGGCGCATCGTTGGCGCTGCTCGGCGTGTTCTTCCTCCTGAAGGACGGGCCGCAGCTTCGAGCCTGGGTCGATCGGCACCTCGGCTTACCGCATACCGTTGCGCAGACCATCACCGGAGGCGTGATCCGTTCCCTCCGCGGCTACTTCCGCGGCGTCACGCTCGTTGCGGCTTTCAATGGAATCGTGGTGGGAATCGGGGCGCTCATACTCGGCGTCCCCCTTGCCGGCACGATCGGAGTCGTCACGTTCGTGACCGCCTATATCCCGTTCATCGGCGCCTTCTTTGCGGGCACGTTCGCGGTCGTGATCGCACTCGGGGCAAAAGGCGTGACGATCGCGCTGATCATGCTCGTCATCGTCATCCTCGCCAACGGCCTGCTGCAGAACCTTGTACAGCCGTTTGCGATGGGCACCGCACTCCACCTTCACCCACTGGCCGTGCTCGTCGTCACGATCGGCGCGGGGTGCATCTTCGGCACCGTCGGGCTGATCCTCGCGGCCCCGCTGCTCTCGGCCGCAGTTCACATCCTCGGCGACCTCGAGCGAGCCCGCGCGAGGCTGACTGCCGAGGCCGCAGTTCCGGCTAGCTCGTAGAGTCGCCGAGCCCGAGACGGATCGCTTCGGCGATGGCGTCACTGCGGCTCGAAACACCGAGCTTGCGATAGACGGAGATCGCTTGCGTCTTGATCGTGTTCCGAGAGACGTGAAGCTCGTCGGCGATCTCCCGGAACGAGAGATGCGTCCCGAGCAGAGGCAGCAGTCGCAGCTCGGCAGCCGTCAGCCCGCTGAAGTTGCCCGTCCCGCTCATCGGAATCGCCTCGTGCTCGGCCGCCAGATCTTTCGCGTGGGTGACGCACAGGCCGAGCCCGGAGCGCATGCTGAGCAGCTCACTTGCCTCGTCGAGGAGCATTCGCGCGGCCGCACGATCGCGCAGCGTGATGAATCCACGGGCGAGCTCGAGGCGAACCTGCACTGCGAGCCAGGGAACGCTGAGGGTGAGGTCCGGCATCAACTCGAGCGCGGCGGTCAAATCACCGCGCGCCTCGTCCCATCGCCCACGACGGAGGTGGACGCGTGCCGAGATCGCGAGCTGGCACGCACGCGCGGGGTAGTGCTCGATCCCGGCATCGGTGACGCATTCTCGTGCTTCGCGCGACAGCTGCTCGACGACGGCGTAGTCCTGGCGGTCTGCGGCGAGGAACGCTCGCTCACTGAGTGCGACGGCACGCGTCTCCCAAAGACCAAGCGCCGCGCTGCCACTGGCTGCCTCGGCGAAGGCCTTGTCGGCACGTTCGTCCTCGCCGAGGAGCATCAACGCCGCGCCCTGTAACAAGACGGAGATCGGACGCCACGCGCTCCCGCGGTCGAGATCGTCGAGAGCGCTGGTCGCATCGTCGAGCATCTGCCGGACGCCTTCGCGGCAGAGAACCGCGCGCAGCACCGCGATCGAGCCTCGGATCTGGGGCTGCCGGGCTTTCGGAAGAGACGGCATTCCCTGCGCTGCGAAATCGAGCCAGCGCTCCGCCTTGGTAAGACGGCCGCGCGCGGCATGCACGCGCGCCCCGTAGATCGCGACGTTCGGGTAGTCGGTGAGCTTCGCCCGCCGTTCGAACCGCGCAAGCCAGCGCTCGAGCGTGACGACACGGCCGGTCGAGTACACCTGGAACCCGATCTCCAGGAGGATCGCCGCCGCCCGGTCGATGTCGCCGCCCGTGAACGCGTGGTCGAGCGCCGACTCCCGATCGTTGTGCTCCTCGTACCAGTCGGCGGCCCGCGAATGGAGGACGGATACGAGCTCGGGCTCACGCTCTGCCAGCTCCCGCTCGAGCAGCTCACGGAAGAGGTGGTGATAGCGGTACCACCCCCGACGATGATCGAGCGGGATGAGGAACAGGTTCGATCGCTCGATCTTCTCGAGCTCCAGGCGCGATCCAGAATCTTCCAGGACTGCGTCGCAGAGCGACCCGCACATCTTTCCCAGGATCGATGTCCCGCGGAGAAACCTCAGCACTCCCGGGCGCAGGTGCGAGAGGTACTCCGACCGGAAGTAATCGGCCAAATACTTGTCGTCGCCCCCGAACCGCACGCGCTCAGCGCTCGTCCGCTTACCGTCTCTGAGAGCGAGCGATCCGAGGTAGAGCGCGGCGGGCCAGCCCTCGCACTGGTCGATCAGCTCGTTCGTCTGGGCTCCGGTCAGATCGATTCCCGTTGCACGCAGCAGGAGCTGCGCTTCGCGCGTGGTCAGCGCCAGGTCGTCCACTCCGAGCTCGAGCAGACAGCCCGCAGCACGGATCCTCGCGACACGCAACCGAGGGGCGGAGCGACCGGATAGGACGACGAGCGAACCGTTCGGCGTTGAGTCGACGATCGTGCTGACGACGTTGAGCGAGTCCCGCGAGCGAATCAGGTTGCAGTCGTCGAGCACGACGACGATCGGGGGCGCGCTGCGAAGGACCGCCCCGAGATGTGCCAGCGTCGAGCCGAGCGCAGAGGGGCGGGGCGAGCTGAGCGACTGCTGGACGCGCCGTTCCACGGGGACGAATCGACCGAGCGAGGCCGCAAAGTGCCTGAGGAAGACGACGGGATCGTTGTCGCGATCATCGATCGACACCCAGGCAAATGGGCGCGAGTCGCGCGCCGCCCACTGGGCAAGCAGCGTCGTCTTCCCGTAGCCCGCCGGCGCGGTCACCGTCACCACCGTCGACGAAGTCGCGGCGCGGAGACGGTTCACGAGGCCTGTGCGCGAGACCGTGCCCGT
>JBKPJA010000054.1:0-14659 GCA_046730515.1 Actinomycetota bacterium
CGGCGCGGGCTCGCTCAGCAGCTCGTTGCCGAGAGCGAGCGCGGCCGCCGCGTCGGCGCTGCCGCCGCCGAGACCGGCTGCGACGGGAATTCGCTTGTCGACACGCGCGGCGAGACGAACGTCATCGTGCGCTGTCAACGCATCGATTGCGCGGATAACGAGCGTGTCGTCGCCGAAGCCGGTCACCTCGTTGCGCTCGGCGCGACGCACTTCGATTCGATCCGCGAGCGTGATCCGCTGGTAGACGGTTAGGAGCTCGTGCTTCCCCTCGGCGCGACGCGTACCGACGACGAGCGCGAGGTTGATCTTCGCAGCGGCGGCGCCTCTCTTCATCGCAGCGCGTCGGTCAGCGCGACGAACTCGCGGGGTGCAAGCTCCTCTGCCCGGGCTGACGGTGGCCGTCCGAGTGTGGCCAGCGCATTCGTTGCCTCCTCGCGCGAGGCGAGCCCGCTCAGCTCGAGCGAGTTTGCGAGCGTCTTGCGCCGGTGCGCGAACCCGGCAGTGACGACGCGCTTCACCGCGGCGTACTCCGGCGGGAGCCCGGTGCGGTGGAACGCGACGAGCGCCGAGTCGACGTTCGGTCGCGGTCGGAAGACCGTTCGTGATACCGGATGGAAGCCGGTCCGCTCGGCGACGAGTTGCAGGAGGACCGAGACCGCTCCGTACTCCTTCGTCGAGGTCTGCGCAAAGAGTCGGTCCGCGACCTCGCGCTGCACCATCACGCACCAGAGCTCGAGCTGCGGCAATCCGTCGAGGCTCTCGACGATCAACGGCGTTGCCACGTTGTAGGGAAGGTTGGCGACGAGCTTGCGCGCGTCCGGCGCGAGCGCCGCAAGATCGAGGGCGAGCGCGTCGCCGTAGTGGAGCTTGACGTTCGGCCGACCCGACAGCAGCTCCTCGAGCTGTTCGCCGAGGGCACGATCGAGCTCGACGGTGATCACGCGCGAGACGCGGTCAGCAAGGTACGCGGTCAGCACGCCGAGGCCCGGACCGACCTCGAGCACGACGTCGCCCGGTTCGAGCTCCGCGAGCCTGCCGATCACACCGAGGATGTTGTCGTCGACGAGGAAGTGCTGGCCGAGCTCCTTCTTCGCGCGGATCACGAAAGTGCGAAGGCCTGGTCGGCGTTGTCGTCGATCTGTCGCACCAGCCGATCTTCGTCCTCGCCGCGCGTCCCGGCGAGGGCGGCATACGTGTGAGCGATGTACGCAGGCTCGTTCCGCTTGCCGCGGACCGGTTGCGGCGCGAGGTACGGAGAGTCGGTCTCCGCGAGCAGCCGCTCCACGCGTACCTGCGCGGCAGCTTCGCGCAACTCCTGCGCCTTGGGATAGGTCACGTTTCCGGCGAACGAGACGTAGTAGCCACGCTCGAGCACGATCGGCAGCAACTCCGGCGTCGAGAAGCAGTGCATGATCACGGTGCCGCCGAAGCTCTCGAGCACGCGCGCCGTCTCTTCTTCCGCGGCGCGAGTGTGGATGATCACCGGCTTGCCGAGCTCGTCGGCGAGTTGCAGTTGCGTTTCGAACAGGCGACGTTGGTCGTCGCGCGGAGCGTAGTCGCGGTAGAAGTCGAGCCCGATCTCGCCGATCGCGACTGCATCGGCGGCGAGGGCGCGCAGCTCGTCGAGCGACTCCCCGCTGGCCGCTTGATGCGGATGGATCCCGACTGCGACGAACACACCCTCCTCCCGCGAGGCTAGCGCGCTCGTCTTCTTCGCCGATCCGAGGCCGGACCCGATCGCAATCACGCGCTCGACGCCCGCCGCACGCGCGCGCGCGAGCGCCCCGACGGGATCGTCGAGCGCATCGAGATGCGCATGCGTGTCGATCACACCGGGTCGAGCTTCTTGAACAGCGGCGCGGGGTCGCGCAGCTTCTGGCCGGCCTGCAGGTCGGTCGGGCCCCAACCGCGCCGCCAGCTCGTGTAGTCGCCGGTGAGGACGGTGTGTGTTCCGCCGCCCTCATCTGCCACGTCCTCAAAGTCGAGCGTCCCCGCGAGTACGTCGTCGTAGCCGAGGAGCTCGTGCAGTCTCTGGCAGGAGAACGGCAGGAACGGTGTGAAGAGGAGCTTCAGACTGTCGACGCAGCGCAGTGTGACGTTGAGGATCGTCGCCGCCCGCTCGCGGTCCGTGTCGATCAAAGCCCACGGCGCCTGCTCGGAGATGTACTGGTTCGCGAGGGTCGACGCGCGCATCGCTTCCGCAAGCGCGGCCTTGAAGCGCGATTGCTCGAGGAGCTCGCCGACAGAGCCGAACGAAGCCGCAACCCCGTCTAGGATCGCTTCGTCGGCGGGAGTCAACTCGCCTGCCTGCGGAACCTCGCCGAAGTTTCGAAAAGCGTTGGTGAGCGTGCGGTTGACGAGGTTGCCCCAATTCGCGAGCAGCTCGTCGTTGTTGCGACGCACGAACTCCGTCCAGCTGAACGCCGAGTCCTGCGTTTCCGGCCCGGCCGCGGTCAAGTAGTAACGGACGGTGTCCGCGTCGAAGCGTTCGAGGACGTCTCGGACGTTGATGCCCACTCCGCGACTCGCCGACATCTGCTCCTCACCGAACAGGAGGAACTCGCTCGCGACGACCTCGTCGGGGAGATGGAGCTCGCCCTTCCCGGCGCCGACCTCACCCCCCTCGCCGTAGCCCATGAGCATCGCCGGCCAGATGATCGTGTGGAAGACGATGTTGTCCTTGCCCATGAAGTACGCGTGCGTCGAGTCCGGGTTCTGCCACCACTCGCGCCAGGATTCGGGCTCGCCGCGATTCGCTGCGCACTCGATCGAGGCGGACAGGTAGCCGATCACCGCGTCGAACCACACGTAGATCCGCTTCGTGTCCTCCGGATAGCCGTCGACCGGGACCGGGACTCCCCAGTCGATGTCACGGGTCATCGCGCGCGGTTTGAGATCGTCGACGAGTGCAAGCGCGAAGTTGCGGACATTCGGGCGCCAGCTCGCCTTCGATTCGATCCACCGCTGTAGGCGATCCGCGAACGCAGGCAGGTTGAGAAAGAGGTGCGTCGTCTCGCGGAACTCGGGCGTCGTCCCGTCGATCACCGACCGCGGATTGATCAGGTCGGAAGGGTCGAGCTGGTTCCCACAGTTGTCGCACTGGTCACCGCGGGCGTGCGGATATCCGCAGATCGGACACGTGCCCTCGATGTAGCGATCGGGGAGCGTGTTACCCGTCGTCGCCGAGAATGCGCCGAGCGTCGTCTGCTCGATCAGCCACCCGTGCTCGTAGAGCGTGCGAAACAGGTCCTGCGTGACGCGCGCGTGGTTCGGCGTGGTGGTGCGCGTGAAGCAGTCGTACGAAATGCCGAGCCCGCGCAGGTCTTCGCGAATTGCCCGGTTGTAGCGTTCGGCGAGCTCACGCGGCGAGACGCCTTCCCGGTCGGCGGAGACCATCACCGGCGTCCCGTGTTCGTCCGTCCCGCTCACCATCAGGACGTCGTTGCCCCTCAGCCTGTGGTAGCGCGCGTAGATGTCGGCCGGCACCGCAAAGCCCACCACGTGTCCGAGGTGACGCGGACCGCTCGCGTACGGCCACGCGGGTGCAACCAGGATCTTCTTCGTCTGTACTGCCAACGGGAACGGACATGATACGAGCGGGTTTCGCGCCCACTGCATTTCGCCGCCGCCGTAGGAACAGTGCAAACGCGCCGCAAACCGCGCCGAACAGGGCACCGATAACTCCGTCGCGGAGCACAGGTCTCGGCGAGGCGCGGTGTCGGCCCGAGCTGATGGCGCCGCCCGTCGCATGCGAAGCAGATCCCGGACTGTGCGGATCGGACACGCTCCTCCCTGCCACGCCGTGCTCCGAGACCGGGCGCGCCGAACGGACGAGGGTAGGAACGAGAGTCGGGTCGAGCAGCGTCGGCGTCGACGACGTGCTTGCCGTCGGCAAGTCGACGGGAAGCAGTCCGATGCCGAGCAACGTCGTCGGCGGCTGTGCGCCGCCCGCGATCAGGGTGCCGCCACCCAGGTCGATGTTCTCCACGGCTCCAGGTGCGGGCTCGGCCGCGGCTGCTGACGGGGCGAGAGGAGCGAGCACCGGTGCAGGGGAGGAGACCGGAACCGTCCCGGTCGGGACCGGGCTCGAGGGCTGACTCGCCGTCGGGGCGGGCTCGATCGTCGTCGCCGGCGCCTCGTTGCTCGACGGCACCGGTGCAGGCTCGGCAGCCGGAGCAGGCTCCGCGGGCGCGGCCGGTTCGGGCGTCGCCGCAGGCAATTCGGATGCCGAGGCCGGCGCATCGCCGGGGGCCGCCGGAACGGGCTTCAGCTCCTGCTCGGATGACTGCGCCGCGGGCTCATTGCTGGCCGCTGGCGCGACGGCGGCACTCGCCTCCTCGGTCACCGGCGGAGACGCGGTGCTCGGACGCGGGGGGAGCAACGTCAAAGGATCGACGTAGCCCTGAGGCTCGCTCGTGACGCGGACGCCGAAGTAGACATACGGCTGCGCATCCTCCGCGCTGCCGACCGTGCCGACGATCGTTGCGCCCTCGGCGACTGGGCTGCCGCGTTTCACGGCGATCATCCCGAGATGAAGGAGCGTCGCCGTGTATCCGAGCGGGGTTTCGATCGAGACGGTCTTCCCGCTGGTCGGGACCGTGCCCGCGAACGACACCACCCCGTCGATTGGCGAACGGACCGGCGCTCCCTCCTCGCCGCCGATGTCGATGCCGCGGTGTTGCCCACCGGCGTATGGATGTGCGGAATCGAAGAGGAAAGGACGCAGAATCGGTCCGTCGACGGGCCAGGTCCACGCCTGCGCTGATGCCGCAGGTAATGCGAGCGCGCAAAAGATGATGACGGCGAGCCGACGCACTGGCGACCTCCTTGTTGTCCAGTTTGAGAACGGACGAGCGACGGTACCGGCGACCGAGTCCGTTGTCAATACTGGCTACAAAGTACGGCGGTAGAGCTCGTTTCGAGCGATCCCGGTCAACCGCGCGACCACATCGGCGGCCTGCCGGCGCGCGACGCCCGAGTGCACGAGCTCGGCCACAGCCGCTGCCGCGGCGTCCTCGTCGCGCTTAGCCTCTACTCCCGGACCGAAGACGACTGTGATCTCGCCCTTCGGCGGTTCGCGAAAGCGCGCAGCGAGTTCCGCGGCGCTGCCGCGGACGATCTCCTCGAAACGCTTCGTCAGCTCCCGACAGACCACGACCTGCCGCTCCGGCTGCGTGTCGGCGAGCGATTGGAGCGTCGCCGGCAAACGTTGCGGCGACTCAAACGCCACTGCCGGATAGGGCCACGCCGCCAACTCCTCCCAGAGGGCAGCCAAGGCCTTCTTCCCGCGCGGGAGGAACCCGAGGAACGTGTATCGCTCGGCCGGGATGCCGCTGGCGACGAGTGCGGTGTCGCCCGCAGACGGGCCCGGCAGCACCGTGACGGCAACTCCGTCGTCGATCGCGGCGCCGATCAAACGCGCGCCCGGATCGCTGATTCCCGGCAGACCCGCGTCGGAGACGAGCGCGATGCGCTCGCCGGCGTGTAGGCGCGGCAGGATCTCTGCGGTTCGCCTCGCCTCGTTGTGGTCGTGATAGGAGAGCAGGCGCGCGCGGATGCCGTGGCGTCCCAGCAATCGGCGTGTGTGCCGTGTGTCCTCGCAGAGAACGACGTCCGCCGCACGCAGCTCCTCGAGGACGCGCAGGGTGACGTCGTCGAGGTTTCCGATCGGCGTCGCGCAAACCGCGAGCGGCATTACGCGGACGCAGCAGCGTCGAACGCGAGCAGCCCCGCTCCGATCAGTCCTGCCGTGGTCCCGAGCTCTGCGCGGACGATGCGCACGCGGTCGCCCTCCGGCGCGAGCGCCTCGCGCTGCATTACATCCCGCGCAGGTCCGAAGAGGAAATCGCCCGCAGCCGCGAAACCGCCGCCGATCACGACGAGCTCAGGATCGAAGATGTTCACGAGCGAACCGATACCCGCGCCGAGCCTTCGTCCGATGCCGGTCAGGAGCTCGACCGCCCGCTCGTCTCCCTCCCGTGCGAGGCGCTCGAGACGATGCGCGTCCACCGCGGGGCCAAACGTTTCACGCGCGAGCTTCGTGGCAGCTGTGCCGCTCACGTATCCCTCTAGATGCCCGCGCCCGGTGCAGCTGCCCTGGCACGGGACGCCGTCGAACTCGATCACCATGTGACCGAACTCGGCCCAGCCGCGGTAGAGCTCCCCTTCGATCACGACGCCGCCTCCGACACCTGTTCCGAGGGTCAGCATCACAATCGTCTGCACGTCTCGGCCCGCGCCTGCATGGAACTCCGCGTACGTTGCCGCATTGGCGTCGTTGTCGACCGAGACCGGAAGCTCGAAGCGCTCTTCCATCCGCGCACGGAGGTCGAGCTCGCCAAGCGGGATGTTGACAGAGCCTTGCAATCGCCCTGTTTCCCGATCGATGCGCGACGGGACGCCGAAGCCGAGCGCGACGACACGCTCGTCGAGCAACTCCTGCACGGCATCGTCGAGCCCCGCGAGCAGTTCGTCCTGCGAGTCCAACGGCGTCATCGTTTCGCGGTGGCGCTCGACAGCGCCGTCGGTCGCGACGAGACCGGCGAGGATCTTCGTCCCGCCGAGATCGACGCCGATCACCCGTTTCCCGTTCAAGGTGGCTGGCTACCCTACTGCCGGATGGCCCGCGTCGAGAAGCCGTATCGCGTCTACCGAGGCGGGCGCGTCAAAGGCAGTGTGCCGCTCGAGCGCCGGGAGGACCGGGCACGAGAGGAACGAGCGCGCCGCGGCCGAGACGGCCGCGAGCCGGGTAAGCCGAAGCTTCGCCGCGAGCGGCGGCCGTGGAGCTGGCGCCGGCGGATTCTCGTCGGCCTCGTTGCGCTCATCCTGCTGATCCTGATCTGGACGCTTGCGGCGTTCCTCTCGATCCGCGGGGGCGTCCAGGCGGCAAACAAACGCCTACCGGCCGACGTTCGACCCGCGCTCACCAAGGGAGGAGGCGGGTTGCTGAGTCATTCAAGCGACATCCTGCTGCTCGGCACCGACCACATGAACACGGACCAGCGGGTCACGGACTTCCATTCCGACTCGATCATCCTGCTGAGAACGGACCCGAGCCGGCACCGACTCGTCTACCTCTCGATTCCGCGCGATCTGCGCGTGGGCATCCCGGGACACGGTGAAGACAAGGTCAACGCCGCGATGCAGATCGGCGGCACCGCGCTTGCGATCCGCACCGTGCACGGCTTCACCGGTCTGCCGGTCAACCACGTGTTAATCATCGACTTCTCGCAGTTCCGCAAGTTGATCGACGCGATCGGCGGCATCACGGTCAACGTTCCCGAAGCGATCGTGTCGAACAGCTTCGACTGTCCATACAGCTCCGCGGCGCGCTGCAGTCGCTGGAAGGGTTGGCACTTCAAGAAGGGACCGCAACACATGAACGGCCAGCGCGCGGAGATCTACTCGCGCATCCGCGAGAACCAGCTCGACCCGTCGTATTCGGACATCACGCGCGGGTCACACCAGCAGCAAGTGCTGCATACGGTGATCGCGAAGCTCACGAGCTTCTCCGCGTTCTTCCATGCCCCGTTCTCGGGCGGCTCATGGGTCAGGCCGTTGACGACGGATCTCTCGACCTGGGACTTCGTCCAGCTCGCGTGGGTGATGAAGCGGGCGTCGGCGTCGAGCACGCTCCACTGCCGGCTCGGAGGCAACGTCGACCAGACCGGGAGCTCGGACATCATCCCGTCGGAGGACAACCGCGCTGTGATCGGGATGGTCACCGGCCAAGCCGCGCCGCAGCCGCCTCGTCCCGGAACCGGCTCGTTCGGCCCGGGCTGCTACGTCGGCAACACCGGACCGAAGTGATCCATCTCCTTGCCGCGGCTGATCGTCACGGGATCGAGTGGCTCATGGATCTCCGAAGACGGCGGTGATAGCTGGCGCTTTGTCGGCGACTAACGAACGAGTCGATCCCTCAGCGCTGTTCGGGCCACCTCTACCCTCGTGACAGCAGAGACATGGGTCTGACCCCAAGACGTGACCGCTCTCGACATGTCCGTGGCGATAGGCGCGACGAAACCGAGGCTGGAGTCTGACCCCGGGCGTTAGGCCTCGGCGGCCTTCTTCTCCGTCGGCTTGTCCTTCTTCTCGTCGGACTTCGCGGGTGCCTCGTCCTTCGACTCGCGCTTCTGCTTGCCCCGGCCGTAGTCCGTGGAGTAGAAGCCCGAGCCCCGGAAGTGGACCGGCACGGGGTAGAGCACGGTCTCGACCGGGGACGCGCCGCAGACCTCGCACGCCGACGGCGGCGGGTCCGTGATGCGCTTGAACACCTCGAAGACGTGCCCGTTCGGGCACTTGTACTCATACGTAGGCACCGCAAGAGAACGCTAGCAAGGGCTTCGGAGCAGTTAGCCTCGGGGAATGGATTGCTCGTGACCGAGGTCGCCGTCCGCACTCGCACTCGCTCGTTCGGCCGCGCGAGTACCTGGGACCTCTCGCCGCGCGCCTTCGCACTCGCCGCCGCCGTGACGTCGGCGGCGGTCGCGGCCGTGCTCGGGGTCTTCATCCAGCGGTGGCCGCCGCATGAGGACGAGACGCTCGCGCTGTTCGTCGGCCGCGCCTCCCTCCCGCACATGCTGCACACGGTGATCACGCAGCGAGGTGGCGCGCCGCTGCACTTCCTGTTCGCGTGGACGATCGTCCACCTCGGTGGAGGCCTGATCGCGTTGCGCGCGGTCTCGGTTCTCTTCGCGGTCGCCAGCGTGCCGGTGATCGCGGTGCTCGGTGCCCGGTTGGCGGATCGCACGGTCGGCCTCGTCGCGGCGGTACTCGCATCCGCCACGTGGGTGTTCCTCTTCCACGGAATCTACGGCCGGATGTACTCCTTGTTCCTGTTCACCAGCGCGCTGTCGTTCATTGCGCTGCTGAATGCGCTCGACCGCGGCGGACGCCGGCGTTTCGCGCTCTGGGGATTGGCGCTGCTCGCCGCGCTCGCGAGTCACCCGTACGCCGGAATCGTGCTCGTCGCACAGGCGCTGTACGTCGCCCTGAGGGGCGACCGGCGCCGCGCCGCGCTCGCGACGCTCGCTGTCGTGGTAGTCGCCGCAACGCCGTTCTGGTTCGCCGACCTCGTCCTACGCGACCGGTTGGAGATCGGTGTCGGCGGCGGTGGTACGCGGCTCGGGTCACCCGGTGCAGTCGCCCACTACCTGTGGTGGGTCGCCGGGGATTTCTCCGCGGGACCGCACGCGTGGTTGCCCGCCGTTCTCGTCCTCGCGGCGGTGGGCTTTGTCCTCCTCGCGGCGCGCAGGAAGACGGTGGGACTGCTGATTGCGTGTGTGATCGTCGTGCCCACGATTGCGCTCACGCTGGCTCGGCTGAACTGGACGGCCTCGCCGCAGTCGCGACACCTGGTCTTCGCACTCCCGTTCTTCTCGACGCTGGTTGCGACCGCGCTCGTCGCGTTCGGCCGACTGCGGCCGCCGCTGACTGCACTCGTCGCTGCGGCGGCAATCGGCGTGCTCGTCTTCGGCGGAGTCCGCTGGGCAGACGCCAAGACGCCGCCGCTCTTCCACGGCGAATCGTCTGCGCAGCACCAGGCCCGTGCGCAGGCGGCGGCGTGGCTGGCGTCGACGGGCCGATCCGACGACGTCCTGCTCGGTTACGAGCCGCTCTACCTGTCCGCGTGGGAGCGGAATTCGTCCCTCTCCCGCCACACGTTGCCGCGTGCAGATCCGAAGCTGCTTGCGAGCACGTTGAGCTCACTGCGCGAGCCGATCGGCCGCGGTGTCTGGGTCTTCGACTCGAGCGACACGACGAATCCGGTGCGGCGATCGCGTATCCAGCTCGCACTGCCGCGGCCGGCCGGCGCGTTCGAGGCCCAGACGTTCGGACCGTACCTCGTCATCCGCAGCCGCGCACCGCTGCGGACGCGCCTGAACTACCTACTCGTGTCGGAGCAGGTGATGCGACTCGGCCGTTCGCTCGGGATCGGGGACGCAGACATCAACCTGCATGCGCTGCTGATCGCGAGCAAGCGGTTCAGGTCTAGCTCGGAGCGCCGACCTTCTCCTCCTGCGGCTGCGGAACGATCCTGATGTACGGCTTCGGAGAGTCCCACTCGCCGAAGAGCTCCTTCGCCTCGTCGTTCGAGACCGAGCCGGCGATGATCACGTCCTCACCCTGCTGCCAGTTGACCGGCGTCGACACCTTGTGCTTCGCCGTCAGCTGCAACGAGTCGATCACGCGGAGCACCTCGTCGAAGTTGCGTCCCGTCGTCATCGGATAGACGAGAATCAGCTTGATCGTCTTGTCGGGCGCGATCACGAAAACGTTGCGGACGGTTTGGTTGTCCATCGGCGTGCGCCCCTTCGCGTCGCCGGACGCGCCGGCAGGGAGCATCCCATAGAGCTTGGCCACCGTCAGGTGCGGATCGCCGATGAGCGGGTAGTTCGGCGCGGCGCCCTGCGTCTCCTCGATGTCGCGCGCCCACGCCTCGTGGTCTCCCGCCGAGTCGACCGACAGCCCGATGATCTTCACGTTTCGCTTGTCAAACTCGGGCTTGATCCTCGCCATGTACCCGAGCTCCGTCGTGCACACCGGCGTGAAGTCCTTGGGGTGCGAGAACAGCACCACCCATGAGTCGCCGATCCAGTCGTGGAACTGGATCTTCCCTTCGGTCGTGTCCGCCTCGAAATCCGGGGCGGTGTCACCAATCTGCAAGGCCATCTGGCCCTCCTCTCTTCATTTTTTGAAGCGTAGTATCTCGCGCCCAGCCTACGCGGTCTAGAGGGGCTCCTGCTCTTGCTCGCGTTCCACGATTTCCCGGTAGCAGGGCGCGCTTTCGAAGGCGGCCAGGCCCTGCGGCGAGCGGCGGGGAGGATGGCGACGGGGCCGCCGTCTGCGTGCTGCCGCGATCGCGGCGGATGCACCGACGAGCCCGCCGAGGACGAAGGAGGAGAGACGACTGCTCCGTGATTGGCCGTCCATGGGACGATTGATCCTAGAGCACGTGGTCTACGAGGCATGGCACACCAGGTCAAACTTGGGCGCGTAGCGCGCATGCGGGTCGTTTGCCTCGGCGATTTGCTCCTGGACGTCATCGTCCGTCTCGACGAGCCGCTCTCTCCCGGCGCGGACGCAATCGCCGTCTCGCGTGCAGGCGCCGGCGGTCAGGCCGCGAACGTCGCGGCTTGGGCTGCGGCACTCGGCGCGCGATCGCGGTTCATCGGCAAACGCGCAGACGACGCAGCGGGCCGTCTCGTCGACGAGCAGATCCGCGCACACGGTGTCGAGCTCGCCGGCCCGGTCGTCCGCGGGAGAAACGGCGTCGTCGTCTCGCTCGTCGGACCGGACGGCGATCGCACGATGGCGTCGGACCGCGGGGTCGCCCCGGACCTCGCGCCCGACGAGCTCGACGCAGCCTGGCTGGCGGACGCGGACGTCCTCCACCTCTCCGGTTACTCACTGATGCGGACGCCGATCGACCAGGCTGCGCTGCGGGCGGCCGAACTCGCTCGTGACGCAGATGCGCGTGTCAGCGTCGATCTCTCCGCGTGGACGCGCATTCGCGACTTCGGGCCGCGGCTCTTTCGCGAGCGGCTCGAAAGACTCGCGCCGGACATCGTCTTTGCGAACGAGGCCGAGTGGGAGATCCTCGGCGGTGCGTACGCGCTCGCGCACACGGCTGTGGTCAAGCGCGGCGCGCGGGGCATCACCGTGGTCGGCGAGGAGGAGGTCGAGCTGCCGATCGTCGCCGGCGAGGTCGTCGACTCCACCGGCGCGGGCGACGCGCTCGCCGCGGGCTTTCTCGTCGGCGGGCCGCAGCTCGCGCTCGAGACTGCTGCGCGCTGTGTTGCGAAGCTGGGAGCGATGCCGTGATCCGAGTTGCCGAGGAGGTGCGGGGGGCGAATGCGATCGTCGCGCTGGAAACCACGCTGATCGCCCACGGCTTTCCTGCGGGGGAAGGCGGCGAGGTCGGGCTCGAGTCAGAGCGGCGCGTTCGTGCAGCGGGCGCGGTTCCGGCGACGGTCGGCGTCCTCGACGGTGAGATCGTCGTCGGCCTCTCCGCTGGGGAGCTCGAGCGCTTCGACGAGGACGCGCGCAAGGTCGGGCCGCGCGATCTCGCTGCATGCGTCGCGCAAGGCGCGGTCGGAGCGACGACCGTCGGCGGAACACTTGCCGTCTGCCGGCGCACCGGCATCAGGTTCATGGGCACCGGCGGGATCGGCGGCGTTCATCGCGAGTGGCAGCGGCATCCGGACGTGTCCGCCGACCTCGGCGAGCTTGCGCGGGTACAGGCGGTGGTCGTGTCGGCCGGAGCGAAGTCGTTGTTGGACATGCCGGCCACCTTCGAGGTGCTTGAGACGCTGGGCGTGCCGGTGCTCGGGTGGCGTACGGACGAGTTGCCACGCTTCTACACGGCAGGCGGCGGTCCGACCGTCTCTGCCCGTGTCGAAAGCGCAGACGAGGTCGCGCGCATCGCGTCGGAGCACTGGAACGAGCTGCAGCGCGCCGGGATCGTCGTCGCGCGCCCGCCGGACGAGGGCCTCGACGACGTCGAGCCGCTGATCGACCTCGCGGTCCGCTCGGCCGAGATGGAAGGGGTCAGCGGTCCGCAGGTGACGCCGTTCGTCCTTGCATATCTCCATCGCGAAAGTGAGGGAGCGACTCTGCGGGTCAACAGGGAGCTCGTTGCCGCGAACGCGGAGCTCGCCGCGGAGATCGCCGTCGCCTACGCTCGCCGCGCCGATGGCTGATCTCGAGCTCGACTTCCCGGGAGTCAGCATCGGCGTCGCCGAGTACGAGGACGGGCCGACGGGCTGCACCGTCTTTCACTTCGTGTGCGGCGCCGTGCAAGTGGTGCACGACATCCGCGGTGGATCACCGGGAGTGATCGGGACGCCGGGATTCGCAGATGCGATCTGCTTCGCCGGCGGTTCCGCGTACGGGCTGGAGGCGGCTTGCGGCGTCCAGGACGAACTCCTCGACCAGCGCGGCGGCAGCACCGCCTGGGACGAGATAGCGCTCTGCCACGGCGCGATCATCTACGACTTCGGGCCGCGACAGAACGCGGTCTATCCCGATCGTGAGCTCGGTCGCCGCGCTTTGCGGGAAGCGCGCGAAGGTGTTTTTCCGTGCGGCGCTCACGGCGCAGGCCGCTCGGCGACGGTCGGCAAGACATTCGGCTTCGAGGGAGGAGAGCCGTCTGGACAGGGCGGCGCATTTCGCGCCGTCGGCGCGACCCGCATTGCCGTGTTCACCGTCGTAAACGCTGTTGGCGCCGTGGTAGGTCGAGACGGGAATGTCGTCCGCGGACACTACGACGCCGCGACGCAAACGCGAACGCCGCTCGTGCAAGGACTCCAGGATCGACTCGCGGCTCCACCGGGCAACACAACGCTCACGCTCGTCGTCACGAACCAGAGACTCGACGCACGCACGCATCGCCAGCTTGCGGCGCAGGTGCATGCGTCGATGGCGCGCGCGATCCAGCCGTTCCATGCGTTGACCGACGGTGATGTCCTATTCGCGGCGACGACGAGCGAGGTGGACAACGAGTCCTTGGACAGCGTCGCTCTCGGCGTCGTCGCATCCGAGCTCGCGTGGGATGCGGTGTTGGCAGCCGTGGCCGAGTAAGACGTGGCTAACCTCGTGACGTTTACTGCTTGGGTCTGACCCCGTGACGTGGCGAAACGGGAAGTGGCACGGTGCGCGCCCGCCACGCCAAACCGCTTGGGGTCTGACCCAGACCGGGCGGTTTGGGACCACCTGTCCCGTTGACGCGCGACTCAGAGGTCTCGCGTTCGAAACGCCGCGATCGCGGCTGCGCCGACGAGACAAAGGAACGCGGCCGCCCAGATTCGCACGGGCCAGCCGTGCACGTACGCGCCGCCGAACGGGCCGAGGCGCAACAGGAATCCCGTCAGCCCGCTCGTCGACGCCGTCAGCTGGCGCAACGCATCCTGGTACAACGCTTCGAAGGGCGTCACGTACGAGGCAATCGTCGACGCATGCTTGATCGCCGTCGAACCGATTGCGTGGCCGATCGTCCCCAGCAAGCCGGCAACGAGGCCCGCGCCGAAGAGCATGAAGATCGCGATCCCGTTTGCGGTCGAGGAGAGAAAGATCGAGCCGAGCAGCGATAAGGCCGTCACGACCGCGACCGCGCCGGCGATCTCGAGCGGCGGCGTCACGATCCGGTCGGGCCACCAGTGCATCGTGAGTCCGGTGATGACGACGGCGATCAAATCGACGGCGATGACGTACGGGACAGTGACCGCGATGGCGCCGAGGAACCGGGCGAGCAGGAACGTCGTCCGCCCGACGGGCCGAACGACCAGGGGCTGCAGCAATCCGCGTTCCGCGTCGCCGCGCACCGCGCCCAGCGTGAGGAAGATCGCGAGCACGACGCCGAGGAACATCGTCGCGAACAGCGCGAGCCCCGTGAGGAATGCCGACGAGAACGTGCGCGCGTCCACGGGCACGTCTTGCGGTACGACGAGCTTGTGCAGCTCGCGATGGACGTAGTGGTTCGCGACCCAGAAGAGCACGAGGAAGACCACCGTCAGCAAGAGCACGACGGCAAATACGCGCCGCCGCAGTGCCTCGCGGAGGACGTAGCCGACGATCACGGGAACCGCGCGCAAACACCGCCGTTAGGGCGCAGTGCGCGGGGAGGGGCGGCGGGGAAAAACCGCAGGGTCTTTACGCAAAG
>JBKPJA010000055.1:0-3957 GCA_046730515.1 Actinomycetota bacterium
CGACTGCTCGGGCGGATCCGTCGCGTTTACGTTCGACGACGGTCCCGGGCCGAACACACCTGCCGTTCTGCAGGCGCTCGAGGCGCTCAACCTCAAGGCGACGTTCTTCGTCAACGGAGTCAAGGTCGACGCCTCGGCAGCGAACCAGCAGACCATTCGCGACGAGCTCGCGGCAGGCTTCTCCGTGCAGAACCACACGTACGACCACACGTCGTTCACCGGAGCCTCGACGGGTACACCTCCGTTGACCGAGGCGCAGGTCAAGGCCGAGCTCGATAACACATCGGCGTCGATCATGAACGCCGGCGGACCGAAGCCGACTCTCTATCGGCCTCCGTACGGCGACATCAACGCCTACTACGATCTCATCGCTCAGAACCTCGGCTACCGGATTGTCATGCCGTGGGGGACGCCGAGCGGCAACATCGTCGATTCGCAGGACTGGACCGGCATCTCACCCGCTGCGATTGCCGCGAACGTGACGCAGGGTTACACGAAAAACGGCAGCTTCTATCCGGGCATCCGAGCCGGGTCGATCATCTCGATGCACGACGGTGAAGATGCGACAACGCTCAACACGATCCAGGCGCTGCAGCCGATCGTCGACTACATGAACACCAATCACCTGTGCTCGACCAATGTCATCCGCCCGGACGCCACCGGCGGCGTCGTGCCGGCGCCGGCACCCCCGGAGCCGACGACCGGGAACCTGATCCAAAACGCGTCGCTCGAGACCCTGCGCGCTGCAAACAGCCCCGCGTCAGAGCCTGCGTGCTTCCAGCAGGCAGGAGCGAGCGTCTCGAGCAACACCGCGACATGGACGCTGACGAGTGACGCGCACTCCGGTTCGGTCGCAGAACGGGTCGACGTGACGAGTTGGACTGGCGGTGACCGCAAACTCGTCCTCACGCAGCGGACATCCGAGCAGTCCTGCCTTCCCGCCGTGACGCCCGGGCACACCTACTCGATGTGGGTCTGGTACAAGGGCAGCTGGCCTTTCTCCGGGACGTCGCCCACGAAGGTCAGCATCGCGACCTACTACCGGAACGCATCGGGTGCCTGGGTCTACTGGCAGTCGAGCCCGTTGTTCGCGCCGACCTCGTCGTGGAACCTCGCGAACTTCACGTCCGCGCCGCTGCCGGCCGGGGCTACCGCCATTAGCTTCGGTATGACGATCACCGGCGCTGGAAGCCTCATGACGGACGATTACGCGCTGGCGATGAACTGAGGGCGCCGGCCGCCGAGGTGTTTGCTTGACCCAAATAGGTCAAGCAGCACCTCGGGGCCGAGGCATCCCTGGAACGAGGCTTGATTTGATGGCGCTTGGTGGTCGAAGAATGCGCCATGAAAATCGCCGCCGCTCTGCTCTCCGCTCTTCTTCC
The DNA here is from genome assembly GCA_046730515.1 of Actinomycetota bacterium. Lineage (GTDB taxonomy): Bacteria > Actinomycetota > Thermoleophilia > Gaiellales > Gaiellaceae > 3-1-20CM-4-69-9. Next base: position 1,383 of record JBKPJA010000055.1, read on the forward strand.
CGCTTTGCTTGCCGGTACCGCGAACGGCGGGCGAAGGCCGTCGGCTAGTCCCTTGCCGCCGAATCCAGCCGCGCAACGATTGCTCGGCGTGGGACTGCCGTGGTCACAGTCGTGGCTTTCGGACTTGGATGCGTACTCAGGCCGCGTCGGGCGCGTCCCTTCAGTCGTGTCGACCTACAGGGACATGGAGGGCCCGATGCTCGACCTGACCGCGATGAACGGCGTTGCCGCCCGCGGTTCGGTGCCTATGGTCACAGTCGAGCCATGGGACTCGTCGAGCTCCACCGATCCCAGGTTCGCGTTGCGCAAGATCGTCGGTGGAGACTTCGACGTGTGGTTCGCGGCAGGCGCAGACGCGGCACGTTCGTATGGGAAACCGTTCTACCTCCGGTTCGCGCCCGAGATGAACGGCCGCTGGGCACCCTGGGAGGCTGGAGTCAACGGAAACACGCCGCAGGACTACGTCGACGCCTGGAGGCACGTGCATGCGATCTTCGTCAGCCACGGCGCAGGCAACGCGAAATGGGTCTGGGGTCCGAACGTCTTTGGCGGCGGATCAGCCGTCGACTTCACGCCTTACTACCCCGGCTCAGACGTCGTCGACGTGCTCGGGCTGGACGGTTACAACTGGGGAAGCCTCGACGTCTGGCAGACGTACTCGCAGGTGTTCGGAACCTCCTACGACACCCTCTGCAAGCTCGACCCGGTCAAGCCCGTGATGATCGCGGAGACGGCGTCGACGGAATCGGGGGGCGACAAGGCGGCGTGGATCACGTCGGCCTTCACCCGAGAAATTCCCACTCGAACGCCACGCGTAAGAATCGTCGTGTGGTTCGACGTCAACAAGGAAACGGACTGGCGAGTCGAATCGTCGTCGTCGTCACTCAACGCGTACCACGCGGTGGCGACCTCCGCGGCCTGGGGCTAGCCGCGAACCAGGACTAGCCGCTCAACCCGTCGAGCCGGATCGTCCACCACATCCGCTTCTCTCCCGACGACTGGGCCCACTTGAAGGGGACGGGCGTGCAAGCGCATAGCGAAAGAGGAATAGGTCGCATGTTCGAATCATGCCGGGCGCACTCCGACGTGCAGGAGGGACGGCCTCGCCGGGCGAACTCACCGGCGTGGCGGCGGCGCCCGACACGCTCACCCTGAAGCGGAACCGCGATCTCGACGGCAGGGGCTGGCACCCCTGGGTGCGGCGCGGGCTCATGCTGCTTGTCTCCGCGGTCGGCGTCCTCGCGCTCGTTAACGTGTTCGGCCAGCACCCGTCCACGGCGACGGCCTCGGCGCCCGCGGCGACCCTGCGGCTCTACGCACCGACCCATCTGCGCGGCGGCCTCCTCTACATGGCGCGCTTCCGAGTCACCGCGCACCAGGATCTTAAGCAGGCGCGCCTGGTACTCGATCCCGGCTGGGCCGAGAGCAACACGATCAACACGATCGAGCCGAGTCCCATCGACGAAGCAAGCGACAACGGCAAGCTCTCGTTCACCCTCGGCCACATTCCGGCCGGAAAGTCATTCGTGCTCTTCATGGAGTTCCAGATGAATCCGACGAATGTCGGCCGGCACAGGCAAGACGTCGCGCTCTACGACAACAAGACGAAGCTCCTCGTCCTGCACCGAACCACGACAGTGTTCCCGTAGCATGGACATCGCTCTCCGCGCCGTCGTCGTCTTCTGCTTCATCTTCCTGCTGACGCGCGTGATCGGACGGCGCGAGCTCTCGACGCTCGAGCCGTTCGACATCATCTTGCTCGTCATCCTCGGAGACACCGTCCAGCAAGGGCTGACGCAGGACGACTACTCGATCACGGGCGCGGTGATCGCCGTGTCGGTGATCGCATCGCTGCAGATCTTGCTCTCATACGTGAACTTCCGCTTCCCACGCCTGCGTCCGGTGATCAACGGCGAGCCGATCATCATCGTCCAGGACGGCGAGCTCGTCGAGTCGAACGCGAAGAGCGAACGGCTGACGCTGGACGACATCATGGAGGCCGCACGCGGGCAGCAGATCGAGTCACTCGACAAGATTCAGTGGGCCGTGCTCGAGACGAGCGGGAACATCAGCTTCATCGAGAAGCAGTGACCCTCTGGTTGACGGAGGACGACGTGCAGACGTTGCTGACGCCTGCCGATGCGGTCGCCGCCGTCGAGGGGACCCTCGAGCGGATGGCTCGGGGTGCCGTCGAGATCGCGCCGCGGCGACGGCTGCCGCTCGACGAGGGTCAGCTCGCGGACATGGCCGCGTCCGATCTGGAGCTCGGCTACGCGGGTGCGAAGATCTACGCCGGCTTCCACGAGGGAGCGGCGTTCGCCGTCGCGCTCTTCTCCGTCTCGGAACCGGACCTCGTAGCGGTGGTCGAGGCGGACCACCTCGGGAGGCTGCGCACCGGTGCGGCGAGCGCGGTCGCGGCGAAGCACCTCGCGCGCGGGGACGCGACGTCCCTCGGCGTGATCGGCTGCGGTCGTCAGGCGGAAACGCAGGTCGCATGCATCCGCGCCGCGTTACCGGGAATCGAGCGTGCCGTCGCCTACTGCCGCACGGAGCGATCGCTGCGCGAGTTCTGCGA
>JBKPJA010000056.1:0-5158 GCA_046730515.1 Actinomycetota bacterium
TCCGGACAGCCTGATCGCCCAGGCGACGGCGAATCCGACTCAGCAGTTCGACGTGCTGGTCGTCGGCACCAAGGGCGCCTCGTCGTCCGTCGTCGGCCAGAATGTGACGAACGCGAGCGGCAAGCTGAAGATGCGCTTCGTGACCGTGAACGGCGTTGACGCGCTGGTCTCGGGCAAGAGCCTTCTGCAGCTGGCGCGCAACCCGCACGTCCTCTCGATTACTCCGAACGCGAAGACACAGCTTTCGGACTATCAGGACGCGACGATGTGGCAGGACTCGACGGACATGTCGGTCCTCCAGAACTCGTTCGACCCGAATACGGGCGCCATCACCGGACCCGCTCCGAAGGCCCCGGCGATTGCGATCGTCGACTCAGGCGTCCAGCCTCGCGCCGACTTCGGCACGCGGCTCGTCGCGAGCGTCAACATCTGCTCGCTCTGCTCGCCCACCGCGAGCGGTGACGACGAGGGCCACGGCACGATGGTGGCCGGCGTCGCGGCAGGCGCAAGCGCGACGTACCCCGGCGGTGCGCCGAATGCGCCGATCGTCTCGGTCCGCACTGCGGATGCAAACGGCGAGTCGCTCGAGAGCGATGTCGTCGCTGCCGCTGACTGGATCGACGCCCATGCGAGGCAGTACAACATCCGCGTCGCGAACTTCTCGCTCGCGACGGCAAGCGACACGAGCATCCGCGTCGATCCGCTCGACAAGGCGGTCGAGCGGCTCTGGCTCGACGGGATCGTCGTCGTGGCGGCCGCGGGCAACCACGGCAGCGCCGACGGCCCCGTGTCGATGTCGTACGCACCGGGCAACGACCCGTTCGTGATCACGGTCGGGGCGACCGACCAGCACATGACGTCCGATCCGAGTGACGACGACGTGCCCTACTGGTCGGCGTACGGGACGACGATGGACGGCTTCTCCAAGCCGGACGTCTCCGCTCCCGGCCGGTACATGATCGCGCCGGTGCCTATGAGCAGCACGATCCCGACCACGGTTCCCGATCGCGTCGTGGCCCCGGGCTACATGTGGATGTCCGGTACGTCGTTCGCGGCTCCGGTCGTGTCGGCGGAGTCTGCGCAGATCCTCGCGCGGCATCCGGGCCTCACTCCGGATCAGGTCAAGGGAGCGATCATGCTCTCGGCCAACTACCTGCCGAACGTGAACAACTTCTCCGACGGCGTCGGCGAAGTGGACGGCGGCGTGGCTGCGTCGATGAGCAGCGCGCCGAACCCGAACGAAGGGCTGTACCAGTTCGTCTCCAGCGACCCGCTCAGCGGCAAGAAGACGTTCGACGCCGCGAGCTGGGCCACGTTCCTCTCGTCCGGCGCTTCATGGGCGCAGGCGAGCTGGGGCGAAGCCAGCTGGGGCGAGGCGAGCTGGAACGCAGCCAGTTGGGGCGAGGCAAGCTGGAACGCAGCCAGCTGGGTGGCCAACGTCAACGGCCAGATGACCACTCTCGCCTCGTACAGCGAGTCCACGTTCAAGCCGTAAGCCAGTAAGAGCAACGAGCATGGAAGCGGCGCCGGAAACGGCGCCGCTTTCTTACGTGGGGACGATGTCGGTAGGAAGGGTCAGGCCCCGCGGGGTCTGACCCTTGTTTTGAGGTCCCTACTCCAAGGTGACGCGGCGCCGCACCGTGCCGGCGCGCGGATGCTTCGCGACAACACCGATCTCCGTGCCCTCGGGGGCTTCGATCACCCACTCGAGCTTGGCGAGATCGTTCGTCGATTCGTCGTTCCCCCACCACGTCGTCGAGCGCTTGTGCACGCGGCCCTGCAGCTGACCGACCTCCGTCTTCACCTCGCCGCCGATCACACGCGCGTCGTCCGGCAGCTCGAGCTCGACCTCGATCGGCCGGACGGTCGCGCGCTCGAGCGCCTTCGCCGTCACCTGCGTCGGCAGCCAGCCCGAGTTCTGCAGCACGACGCGAAGGAGGAACGCGCCGTCGCCTAGCCGCTCGGCGTCCAGCGACCGCACCTCGAGCAGGGGCGAGATCAGGAGATGAAAGAGCGCCCAGTCCGAGTGAGGCGCGATCTCCTCTTCGAGCCGGTCGAAGGGAACGTTGAACCAGTAGTGGACGATGTCCCAGCCGCCCAGCTCGACTTTGCCGAGCACTGGATGCTCGTACTCGTACCATTCGACGTAAGCGCCCGGATAGTGCTCGTCGAACCACTTCATGAGCGTGACGTCGTCGTCAATCGGATGCTCCCGGATCCAGTCTGTGAAGTGGTACTCGGTGATCCCGGCCTGGCGCTGAGGGCTCCAGAACTCCGTCGTCCACGAGAACACGCCGAGGTGGTCGTACATCCAGTCGTGCGCGCCGCCCCTGATCGACTCCTTCGGGTGGTACTTGAAGTCGTGGTAGACCGAGACCGCCGGATAGCCCGTGCGCGCGGTCCCCTCCTCCCCGATCAGCTTGTACGCGCGTAGGTCGTCCGTCGGGATCTCGTCGTCGGGCCTGCCGGCGTAGGGACGCAGGTGCACGCCGCTGAACGTGTGGTAGGCGACGTGGCCCGTGATGTTGGGCCGATCTGTGACCGCCTGGAGCATCGCCCGCACCTCGGGCTCCGATCCCGGATAGGGGCCGGCGCCGCGCTGCTCGTGCTCCGGAGCCCAATCCGCGGGAAAATTGCGGTTGAGGTCCAGACCCTCGAGCGGCGGCGGAATCTTGATCGTGACGCCGTCGTAGTTCTCGATCCGGCCTTCAGGGAGCAGCCGGTAGAACGGGCCTTCCTCCGTCCCGTCGACCGGTTCGCGCCGCACGAGCAACTGCGGGAGCTCCCAGTGCGGCTTCCAGGCGCCGTTGGCATCCTCGATCCGCATGTCGAGCACTCGGCCGTCGCCGTCGACGTCCTCCACGTGCAGACCGTCGTCCTGCTGTTCACGCGGATACGGACGAACCGACGACCGAATGAAACGGCGTTCTTTGAGCCCGCGCTCGGCGCCGTCGGGGTTGAGGCGCGGAATGACATAGAAGACTCGAGTGTCGAGCGCGCGTGTAATCCGCTCGTCCGAGCCGTGACCCGTGAGCAGCCGGTGGATCAGATGAAGCGCCGCGGTGCATCCCGTCCACTCCATCGAGTGGATGTTGGCCTCAATCAGGAAGCCGGGCTTGTCGAGGTGATCACCCGTCTCCGTGTTCGTGACCGTGGCGAGCCAGATGTCGCGGCCTTCGTACGAGGTTCCGATCGACTCGAGGCTGCAAAGGTTCGGCGCTTCGTCCGCCCACGCGCGCAGCGTTTCGGTCAGCTCGTCGTACGAGTAGAAGTGGTCGTACGAGACTGAGTTCACTACGCGGCGGCGGTCAGCTCGGCGACGAGCGCCGACGTGTCGAACGGACGAAAACCGAGCCGCGCCCCGATCTCTTCGCTTGTCGGCCGCGTGCCTTCTGCGAACAGCTTGCAGAGGACGTCACCCGTCTCACGGCTGCGCCACCAGTCCTCACCGACCTCGGCGAGGAGATAGGAACGGAGCTGCGCGTGCCGAATCCACGCGCGCAGGTAGTCCGCCGAGTAGAAGCCGGGATCCATGTCTGCGAGATAGCCCTCCGGGTGGTAGCGCATGCCGATCGACTCGGTGAGCTTCTCCGCGTAGGCCTCGCTCTCGGTCGTGGCGTTCTCGAAGTCGGACCACAGCTCGAGCTCGAACTGCAGCTTCGCGGTGTAGCGTCGAAAGAGCAACGACTCGAGAAAGACGGTCGCCTCGGCGTTCTGGTTCGCATCCTCGTCGGAAAGGCCGAAGTACTGGACGTGCCAGCCCGGCTCGCGGGTGATCGCCTCGCAGATGTACGAGTAGATCTCCGTCAGCGCGTGGTCGCGACTCAGCCGGCGGAACGTGTACGGCAGCTTTGCGTCGACGTTTGCATAGTGCAACGCGTGGCCGGCCTCGTGCAGGAAGGCCTGATAGTCGTGGAGTCCGCCCGACGCCCGGGTGATCAGGTGGACGACCTGCGGCGGATCCGACGCGATCACGCATGCCCGCGGCGCCTTCTGCGGGCGGTCGTCGAGATCGAGCCGGATGTGCGGATCGGAAGCCATGTCGAAGCCGAGCGCCGCAACCGTCTCGAGACAGACCTCCGTCGCACGCTCCTTCGTGTACGTCGAAGCGAGCGGCGAGACGCGGCGCACGTACGAGACGTGGGCTGCATCGGGCGTCTCGCCGCGGTCGGGACCGAGCAGACGCGCGAACCACTTCTCGCGCAGCGCGAGGAAGCGCGGCTCGATCTCCTCGCTGACCGTGGCGAGCACGGACTCGAGCTCCGACAGCGAGATCTGCTTCTCCTCCTCGGTGCGCGCGATCGGATCCGGCTCTTCCGAGAGCTCGGCCTCCAGCTGCTCGTACGCGCGGATCAGGTCGAGCCGCTGCTCGTTGAACTTCGACGAGGCCTCCCGGTACACGCGCCCGAGCCCGTCGCGCTGCGCGTAGTCGTCGATCACCGCGAGCTGCGCGAGCGCCGTGCGCAGCGGGATCTCTTCGCCCTGGAACTCGACGCGTTCCGCGAGGATCGCGTTCTCGAGCTCATCGTCGCGCTCGGCGAGCTGCGCCGCGATGAGGCCCCCCTCACACGTCTTGCGCAGCCGATACAGCAACTCGCGCCGATCGCCTTCGGCGCGCGACTCCTCCTCGCGCAGCGCCTGCAGCTGGTCGCGGCTGAAGAGGTCTGCGTAGCGGGCCACGATGGCGGCCTGCTCGGAGACCTCCTTCTCCCCAACGCGGACGGCCCGGCCTTCCTCGGAACGTTCGTAGAGGTATCGCTGGAGCTGCTCCTCGAATTCCGCTGGGCTCCGTACTGCCGTCGTGCTCATCTAGGGGACTCTATCGGGGTGCGAAATGAGCTTCGCAACCTCCTTCGGGGGTCCTCCGTTTTACCCCGTGAAAATGAGAACAGAGGTGGAGCGACAACGAAGAATGCAGCTGGAGAGTCGGACATGGTCACTGCCGAGGCCGACGCCGCACTTCCGCAGGCGCTCCTGGTTCGCGTTTCAACGCGCCCTCGATCCGCTCGCACCGGTCAAGGCCCTCCGGTCGCCACGGCGGCACTGAGACGCCGCAGCGTCTCCTCCTTCCCGAGCAGTTCGAGGCTCTCGAACAGGCCCGGTGAAACCTTCGACCCGGTGACGGCGATCCGGATCGGCTGAAACGCCTTGCGCGGGG
>JBKPJA010000057.1:0-10659 GCA_046730515.1 Actinomycetota bacterium
GTCCGCATCAGGATTCGCACGGCGCTCGGCTATCGAAGCAGGGCAATGTAAGAAAGCCCTTAACAGGCGCGCTAGATTGCGTGCAAATGACGGATGACACGTGGGAGTTGGGAAGCTGGGAAGAGGACGATGACCTCGACCGCGAGGAGGTGCTGAGACTCGCGCGGCAACTCGCCGACCAGCGCGCGCGTCAGCGCGCGGAAGACCTTGCCGAGCTCGAGGAACTGAAGCGTGCGCTGCGAGAGCGAGCGGGAGAGGTCGCCGCGCGCGAGGCGGAGGTCGAGCGGGCATGGGCCCAGGTCCATGAACGCGAAGAGACACCGGAGTCGGCGCGAAGGCGCTTACTCCGTCTGCGACGAGAGCGTCCGCCTGCGAACGAGGAAGAGCGCGCGTACGCAGAGGAGCTGCTCGCCCGGCGCGAGGCGGAAGTCGAACAACGAACGACGACGCTGGTCGCGCGCGAGCGGGAGCTGCGCGAGCTCGAGACCTCGATCGGGGAGCGCACGAAAGAGCTCGAGCGGGGCAAGCAGGAGGCGCAACGGGAGCACGATGAGCTCGAAGCGCTCCGGGCGGAAGCGTCCCGGACCGGCGACGAGATCGCCGCTCGTGCGGCGACTGCCGAGGCGGCCGAGCAGGAACTCGTCGCGGAACGTGAGCGCGTGAACGCGTTCGAGCACGAGATCGCACAGCGCGAGCACGCTTTGGCGGAACGCGAACGCGCCGTTGCCGATCGAGAGCGGGTGGCGCCGGCGCGAGAACAGCATGAGCGAGAGAAACGAGATGCGGAACGCGAACAAGAGCTGCTTCGAATCGAGTCGCGACTCGCCGCGCGCGAGGCGGAGGTCACACGGCTGCAGGCCCTGCTCGCGGCGCGGGAGGAAGAGCTGCGCCGCCGCGAGCGCGAGGTCGCCGACGAGGAACGTCTGCGCGAGCGCGCGGCGGCAGTTCCGATCGAGCCCTACCTGAGTTTCAGCGAAGGACTCGACGCGCTCGCGGGCCGTTCGCAGCGACGCTGGCCGAGCACCCCATAGCGTCAGGCTCCTCCGGGATCTGACCCTTGTTCGAGAATGACGTTCCGCGTCCAAAAGACGCGCTCGTCGTAGCGAAGTCCCGCGGCGTTCAGTCCGAGCTCGAATGCGAGCCAGCGCTCCATGAATGCGTCCTGGTTTTCATCGGCCACGTCGCGATACACGCGCTTCAGATCCGTGTTGAAGCCTTTGCCGTCGACAATTCGTAGCCTCTCAGCGGTAACGAGGTCGCGGAACTCTTCGTCGCTGACTGGAGCGCGGTAGCGCGACTCGTTTCCCAGACGCGCGAGCACAGCCGCCGCGAACGCCTTAGTCCGTTCACCGACCGACGCGTTCGGACCAAAATGGCCTGAGTCGTAGTTCAAATAGACCCGGCCGCGGGCACCCAGGTTCGCTCGCACCGCCTCGAAGTAGCGCACACGGTCGACGACGTGCTCCAGCACGCTGAAGGAGACGACCGCGTCGGCGGGGCCGAGGCGGGCGTCGTACGCGGACTCGTTGACGATCTCGGCTCGAGGCAGCAGCAGCCGCGCCTGCTGCGCCGCGCCGCGTGACGGCTCCACACCAACGTAGCGGACGTTGCTGCGACGGCGCAGCAGCTCGACGAAGTTGCGCCCGTCCCCGCAACCGAGGTCGACGATGCGGAACTCACCGCCGGCACGCGTCGCGGCCTCGTCGATCAACTGCAAGCAGTAGAGCTTCGCTGCGTTCCCGCGAGTGAGCAGCCCCGGCACGGGGCAACCCTACGACTATCGGGTGTGGCCGAGCTCGGCCAGCACGTGCACGCAAACCTCGACGACGCGCGGATCGAACTGCGTTCCTGCGGCCTCCTCCAGCCGTCGCAGCGCCTCCTCGTCCGGCAGACGCTTGCGGTACGGCCGGTCGGTCGTCATCGCGTGGAACGCGTCGCAGACGAAGATGATCCGCGACTCGAGCGGGATCTCCTCGGCCGCCTTGCGGTCGGGGTAGCCGGTGCCGTCGTAGCGCTCGTGGCAGTGCCGCACGATCGCGTGGACCTCCTGCAGCCGGTCGATCGGCTTGATGATCATCTCGCCGAGCTCGGGATGCGTCTCGATCAGCGCCCGCTCCTCGGGCGTCAGCGGGCCCGGCTTCATCAGGATCGTCTCCGGGATTCCGATCTTGCCAATGTCGTGGAAGAGCGCGCCGAGCTCGAGCCGCTTCAGCTGCCGCGAGTCGAGGCCGAGCCCCTTGCCGACCTTGAGCGCGAGGTCCGTGATCCAGCGCGCGTGCGACGACGTGTACTCGTCGTTCGCCTCCAACGCGTTCGCGAGCGCCTCGATCGTCTCGAGGAACGTCGTCTCGAGTGAGTGGAAGTTCGAGGCGTTCGTCAGCGCAAGCTTCGCCTGGTGGGCGATACCCGAGAGCAGCTTGAGGTGCCGCTCGATGAACTCTCCCTCGACGGGGACGGCCACGGCGATGCAGCCGAGCCGTCCTCCGTCGAGCGCGAGCGGGGCGATTGCGAACGCGTTGCCGACGCCGACTTCCGCGGCGCCTTCGATCGCTGCGAAATCCTGCGGCGAAACCACGAACGGTTCCTTCCCGGCGATGAACTCACGCGTGGACTCGTCGTCGAAGCCGATCCGTGCCATACGGCTCCGGTCGAGCTCCGAGTAGCCGCAGGTCGCGCGAACGCCGAGCTCGTCTCCTGGGGCGGGTTGCAACCAAAGCGACGCCCGATCCGAGTCGAGCGCGCGTGCCGACAACTTGACGATCCGCTCGACCACCTCGTCGATTCCCTCGGCCGTCGCGAGCCCGTGGCTGAACTCGAGCAGCGCTGTTGCGCGCTCCGCCTCGCGCCGAGCCGCCTCGTACAGCTTCGCGTTTTCGAGTGCAACTGCGGCATGGCCGCCGAGCACCTCGAGCAGGCGCACGTCGTCCTCGTCGAACTGGTTGAGCCCCAGTTTGGAGAGGACGATGACGCCGATTACGCGCGTTCCGAACGTGAGCGGGACGGCGATGATCGACTCGTCGATCGGGTCCGTACCCGGGAGCTGGCGCGCGTGCTCGTAGTTCTTCGCGTCGCCGAGCAGCAGCGATTCGCCTGTCGCAGCGACGCGTCCGGTGAGCCCGACGCCGATCTTCGTCGCCAGCAGATCCATCGCGGGAGAGCCGAGCGTCGACGAGAAGCCGCCGACGAACGCAATCGGCAGGACGTCCACGTCCTCGACCACGAACACGCGGCAGTTGTGGTAGTCGATCAACGCGCGCAGCTCGTTCGCGATCACGTTTCCGATCTCGCGCACGTCGTTCAGGCGGTTCAGCTTGCCGCTCAGGCTCTGCAGCATCTTCATGTGCGCGATCGATCGGACGTCGCGGGCGCTCGGAACCGATGTCGCCTCCGGACGCTCGAGCGAGCCCTCGTCGTAGACGACGATCTGATTCTTCCCGCGCGCCTTCGCCGTCATCATCGCCGCTTCGGCGCACGCGATCAGCTCGCGCGGGTTCATCGCGTGCTCCGGCCCGCGCGCGAGCCCCACAGAGATCGTGACGCGCCCCGCGGGCTCGAACTCCCCCGACGCGACGTGCTCGACGAGACGAGCGGCAAGCCGCTCGGCGTCCTGGGAGTTGCGCGACACCATAACGATCGCGAACTCCTCGCCGCCGAGACGGCACACGACGTCGTTCGCCCGCACCGAGCCTTTCAGCGTCTCAGCGAGGCTGCGCAGGATCTCGTCGCCTGCGCCGTGGCCGTACACGTCGTTGACGCGCTTGAAGTCGTCGATGTCGAGCATGAGGACGGAGACCTTGTCGTGCGAGCGGCTCGCGTTCGTCAGAGCGGCCCGCAGTCGCTCGTGAAACGAGCGGTGGTTGTAGAGGCCCGTAAGCGGATCGGTTTGCGCCTGATGCTCGAGGCGCGCGCGGATGTGCGCATTGTCGAGTGCGAGCGCCGCGGCGTCGCCGAAGCGCTTCGCCAGCCCGAACTCGTCGTCGTCGAAGGTCGCCTCGTCGCCGAGGCGGTAGATGTTGAGCGCGCCCTTGATCGAGTCGCGCGCGATCAGCGGGATCGTGATCAGCGCCTCCGGCTCGTCGGGCGGCGTCCCGGCGACGGTCATCACGCGCGGGTCGAGGTGCGCCTGGTTGACGCGTACCGGTTCGCGGTGCTCGACCCCCCAGCCCGTCAGTCCGACGCCGAAGGGGCACTGGCTCGCGAGGATCTTGTCGGCCCACTTGTCCCGGGCCAAAACGGGCAGCAGCACGCGGCGCGGCTCGTCCGCCTGGTAGATCGTCAGAGAGTCATGCGGGATCAGGTCGGCGAGCGCGTCCGCGATCCGGTCGAGCAGCGCGTCGAGGCTCTGCTCCCCGAGCACTTCGTGGAAGACGTCGGCGAGCCGCCGATACGACTCGACGAGCGCATGCTCACTCGGCGGGCTTAGCTCGGGAGCCCCTTCGACTAGGCGCAGTGGGAGTGCCTGATCTGTCATTGCCGCAGGAAATGCCGCCTGTCAGAGGCGGGGTCACAGCATCACCTTGAAGGTGCAGTCTCGAATCCCCCGGTCGAGGGAATACACGGCTCGTGCCACGCGCAGCTCCAACCACCTCCGCCACGGAGTACCTGCCCGAGCGATTGACGCTGCCCGCGCTCCGCGAGGCCGCGGCCGGCTGCCGCGGCTGCCACCTGTGGGAAGTAGGGACGCAGACCGTCTTCGGCGAGGGCGCCCGCGACGCGGAGGTGGTGTTCGTCGGCGAACAGCCCGGCGACTTCGAGGACCGAGCCGGCAGGCCGTTCGTCGGGCCCGCGGGGAAGTTGCTCGACGAGGCGCTCGCGGAGGCGGGCATCGACCGTGAGACCACGTACGTCACGAACGCCGTCAAGCACTTCAAGTGGCAGGCGCGCGGGAAGCGCCGCATCCATCAGAAGCCGAACTGGGCCGAGATGACCGCCTGCCGACCATGGCTCGAGGCCGAGCTCGGGGTCGTGCGGCCGCGCGTCCTCGTGCTGCTCGGCGCGACCGCCGCCCAGACACTGCTGGGCAGGCAGTTCCGCGTCACGCAATCCCGCGGGCAGCTGATCGAGTCAGAGCTCGCAGAGTTCGTGACGGCAACGGTTCACCCGTCGTCGATCCTCCGCGGCGAACCGGAGGAGCGCGAGAAGAACTTCGCTGCATTCGTCGACGACTTGCAGGTGGTCGCCGACGCGCTGAACGGCGCCTAGTCGCCCCAGTCGAAGTCCCGCGACTTCGTCCAGAGGCCTTCCTCGGACGATTCGTCGGGACCCGCGTGCTCCTGTGTCTCCTCCCCAGGCCAGGTCAGCGAGGTCGTTTCGGCGACGACCGGCTCCTCACCGTCCATCGTTTCCTCGAGCCGCGCCTGCTCTTCGGTCTTGAACAGCGGGTGGTTGTCGAAAGGATCCTCGGTTCGATAGTTGCCGAGGGGCATCGAGGATTCGAGCCTGGCGTTCCGCTCCTTGAGCTCGAGGTGTTCCTGAATGACCTGCGTGAACATCGACGGCGTCTCTACCGGCATCGGGCCTCCTGGGCATCGGATTGGGGCGGCTCTCGCCGCGCGAGATTCTAGTCCCTGGCGGGGGATTTTCCAGGCAGGGTAGGGATTGTCACGGACGCGCTACGGGCTCGTTCGCCCTGGCGACCCGGTTCTTGCCGGTGCGCTTCGCCTCGTAGAGTGCGTCGTCCGCCGCGAGCAGCAGGGCCTGGCTCGAGGGCTCCCCGGGGTACGCGGCGACGCCGAAGCTCGCCGTGACGGGAATGGGCTGGCCGTCGGCGGCGAGCACGAGGCGGTCCTCGAGCGCCCGGCGGACCCGGTCGGCGACCTGGGCGCCGCCGTCGAGATCCGTACCGGGCAGCAGGAGGACGAACTCCTCCCCGCCCCAGCGGGCGGCGAGGTCGACGTCACGAATGCCGTCCTCGAGCGTACGGGCGAACTCGCGCAGGACGACGTCGCCGGCCGGATGGCCGAACCGGTCGTTGATCTCCTTGAAGTCGTCGAGGTCGGTGATGACCACCGCGACCGGGCCGCCGAAACGCTCGGCACGGGCTAGCTCGACCGCGAGCTGGTCTTCGCACGCACGCCGGTTCGCGAGACCCGTCAGCCCGTCGATGCGGGCCTGCCGCTCGACGATCCGGTGCAGGCGCGCGTTGTCGAGCGCGATCACGGCCTGCGCCCCTAGCGAGGCGGCGTTCATGCGGTCGTCCTCGCCGAACTCGTCGCCGAAGACCATCAGCGAGCCGAAGCTGACCCGGCCCGCGCGCAGCGGGACCTCGATCCGCTCACGTCCCTTGTCCGGATAGCCGCTCTGGACGAGCTCGCCTCCCTCGCCGACGAGCACGCCGCCGGATGCGCCGGTGACCTCGACCGCCGCCTCGACGATCACGCGACGGAGCTGATCGAGGTCGTGCGTTGCACCAAGGACTTCTCCGAGGCGGGAGATCGCGTCGCGCAACCGAGCGCGCTCCGCGGTCAGCTCCTCGAGCCGGGTCTGAAGCTGCGACGCCATCTCGTTGAACGTGCGGCCGAGCAAGGCGAGCTCGTCGCGGCCCTGCGCCGGCACGCGCTGCTTCAGGTCGCCGCGGGCGATCGCGCGCGCCGCATCGACCAGTCGCCGGATGTTGCGGACGATCGAGCGCCCCTCGAAGTACGCGATCAGCGACACGAGAATCAACGAGGCGATCAGCCCGAACAGCAGCCGCCGCTCCTGGTGCCAGTTCGCCGCGTCGATCGCAGACTGCGGGCTCAGCACGGCCAGCGTGGCGCGGGGCTGCTCCTGCAACGTTCCGGCGAGCAGAACGCGGTAGCGCATCCCGCCGAGGGAGACCGTCCGCGGCCTGCCTGGGGCGATGCTCAGCAGCCCGTGAACACCCGGCGGGCCGGCGACGATCCTTCCACCCTCGATCAGGACGACGTGGTCGTCGCTTTCGAGGCCCGACCGCCGCTCGAGCTGGGAGAGGAGAGCGCCGTTCAGCGGCACCGACGCGACCACTGCGCCGCGTGCTCCTCCGGGCCCGATGACCGCAACCTGGGTTCTCGCGGCGAGCGGAATCAACCGACCAACGCGGAGGCCGCCTCCCGCCGCGACCCTGAGGTTGGGCTTTCCGCGCAGCAGCCGCTCGAGGGCCGAGCGGTCTCGCGACAGGAGCGCGCGCTCGAACGCGGGCCGGCGGGCGAGTGCCGTCGCTGCGTCTTCGGCGTGGCGAAGCCGCTCCTGATACGTCGCCAGGGTGGCCCGAAGGCCCGCCTGGAGCCGGGCGTCCACCGTCCGGGTCTCCGCCCGCGCCGCCACGGTCGAAAAGCCCCAGAACGCGGCAGCCAGCGGCAGCAGCGAGAGCAGCAGGAAATAGAAGACGAGCTTGACCTTGAAACTACCCACGGCTTCCCTTCAAGTCACCGGCCCCCTCTGCCGATATGGGTCTAGAAGGATTGTCGGCTTAGGAGGGGAGAAACATGAGGGTTTGCGCGCGTGTCCTAGCCGCCGCGCTGATGACGGGAGCTATCGCCGGAGCAGTCGCCTTCCCGGCGCTGTTCGGTCAGGGAAGCGAGCCCCATCGCGCCCTGCTGGTTCCCCCAGCGTCGGAGCTGAGGACGCTTCGCGTCCCGGCGCTTCCCACGCCGGGCAAGTCCAGCATCGACCACCGCAGTCGATCCGTAGCCCGAACCGCGCCGAGCGCGCTGGCAACGGTGCGGATCAGCCCGTCAAGCGCGGCCGCCCGGCGGTCGAAGGGCGTGCCGGCGACGCCGGCAGCGCCACGCGCGCCTGCACCTACCGAGCCCGCGCCCGCTCCCGCGCCGTCGCCACAGGCGCAGCCTCCTGCTTCCTCACCGCCGCCGGCAACGGCGCCCGCAGAGGCTCCGCCACCGTCGACCGACTCCCGTGAACTCGCGTCGGCGCCGCCGCCGCCGGTCACTCCGCCTCAGCCGGTAACTCAGCCGCCGGTCGAGGACGAGGAGGACGACAATCCCGGCAACGGGAACGGCAACGGGCATGCCTACGGCCAAGAGAAGAAGGAAGACGGTCACGGGAACGACAAGGGGCACGGATCC
Organism: Actinomycetota bacterium; assembly: GCA_046730515.1. GTDB lineage: Bacteria > Actinomycetota > Thermoleophilia > Gaiellales > Gaiellaceae > 3-1-20CM-4-69-9. Next base: position 8,043 of record JBKPJA010000057.1, read on the forward strand.
GAGGACGACTAGTAGCCGGCGTGTGGGAGGATAGGTCCGTGCGAACGGTCCGCCTCCTCACCCGCCGTGGCGGTGCGGTAGGACTCGTGCTCACTGCCTGGGATCTCTGGCGGCGGCTACCGCCGCGACAGCGCAAGCAGCTCCTCAACCTGGCTCGCAGGCACGGACCGAGAGTCGCCGCGCGGGTCCTCGAGGCCCGCGCGAACTACCGAAGCAGAGCCCGCAAGCCGCGCTAACGCGAGACGGTGAGCGCTTCGCGCGCGATCCGGTCCTGCTCGACGAGGTGTGCGGTCGGGTAGCCCTCAGCCGTGCTCGCGCGCCACGGACGACCGACGTATCTCAGCGGAATGCGGTCCGCGCGCAGCGGGTCCTCCAGCCGGTGCCGGATCGTCCGCCACGCGCCCATGTTCTGCGGCTCCTCCTGCGCCCACACCACCTCGCGCAGCGAGGGATACGAGCCGATGAGGCGGGCATAGGCGCTGACCGGGAACGGATACAGCTGTTCGAGCCGCGCGATCGCGACATTGTCCGCTTGTTCCCGGAGCTCGTGGCCGACGAGGTCGTAGTAGAGCTTCCCCGAGCAGACCACGAGCCGCGTGACCTCTGCCCGCGAGGCGCCGGGATCGTCGAGCACCGGTTGGAACGCTCCCTCCGACAGTGCTGCGAGCGGGGACGAAGCCTGCTTGAGCCGCAGCAGCCCCTTCGGCGTCATCACGACGAGCGGACGACCAACGGGATCGAGCGCCTGCCGCCGCACCAGATGGAAGTACTGGGCAGAGGTCGACGCGTTCGCGACGCGGATGTTTTCCTGTGCGGCGAGTTGCAGGAAGCGCTCCAGCCGCGCGCTCGAGTGCTCCGGCCCGTTGCCCTCGTAGCCGTGCGGCAGCAGCAGGGTTAGGCGTGAGACCTCGCGCCACTTTGCCGTGCCGGCGACGATGAACTGGTCGACGACGATCTGCGCGCCGTTGACGAAATCACCGAACTGCGCCTCCCAGAGCACGAGCGCGTCGGAGGCGGCGACGGAGTAGCCGTACTCGAACCCGAGACACGCGTACTCCGACAGCGGCGAGTTGTAGATCTCGAAGGACGCCGTCGCGTCGTCGAGATGCTGCAGGGGCGCGTAGGTCTCTCCGGTGTGCACGTCGTGGAAGACGGCGTGGCGGTGGGAAAACGTGCCGCGCTCGGTGTCCTGACCGGTAAGTCGAATCGGAATTCCCTCGACGAGCAGCGATGCAAACGCAAGTGACTCGGCCTGGCCCCAGTCGATCGCGTCCTGCTCGATCATCTGCTGCCGGCGCTCGAGCTGGGGAGCGAGCTTCGGATGGACGGCGAAGTCGTCCGGGACACGAAAGAGCTGCTCGTTGAGCTCGCGCAGCCGTTCGGCGGGAACGGCCGTGACGATGTCTTCGTCGGTGGAGGCGGGGATGCGCTGCTCGTGGTCTTCCTTCGGCACTCCGAACGTCGACTTCAACGCATCGTGCGCTGCCCGCAGCTCGGTCACCACCTCCTGCACGAGACCGTCCGCCTCCTTCTCGGTGACGACGCCTTCGTCGACCAGCCGGTCGGCGAAGAGCTCTCGCGCCGTCGGATGGCTGGCGATCTGTTCCGCCATGAGCGGCTGCGTGTAGGCGGGCTCGTCCTGCTCGTTGTGTCCGTGGCGCCGGTAACCGACGAGATCGACGACCACATCGCTCTCGAATCGGCGACGGAATGCGAGCGCGAGCCTGATCGAGGAGATCGCGGCTTCCGGATCGTCGGCGTTTACATGGATGATCGGGATGTCGAAACCCTTGGCCAGGTCGCTCGAGTACCGGGTCGATCGCCCTTCGGCGGGATCCGTCGTGAAGCCGACCTGGTTGTTCGCGATCAGGTGCAGCGTGCCCCCGACGGAATAACCGTCGAGCCCCGACAGATTCAGCGTCTCGGCCACGCCGCCCTGGCCCGGGAACGACGCGTCGCCATGGATCAAAACGGGCAGCGCAATCGACGGATCGTGGAGGCCCGTGCGGGTGGAGCGGTCCGTCTGCTCCGCACGTGCGCGTCCTTCCACGACGGGGTCGACGGCTTCGAGGTGGCTTGGATTCGCGGCCAGCGTGACAGTGATCTCACCCGCGGACGTTGAGCGCGTCGCTTCGGCGCCGAGGTGGTATTTGACGTCGCCGGTGCCCCCCTCCTCCGTCGCGACGACGGCATCGATCGTTCGCTCGCCCTCGAACTCGCGGAGGATCGAGTCGTAGCCGAGCCCGATCGTGTGCGCGAGCACGCTCAGGCGGCCGCGGTGCGCCATGCCGATCACGACCTCGTGCGCGCCGCTGTCCGCGGCGAGGTCGATCGCCTCGTCGAGCATCGGCACCATGACGTCCAGGCCCTCGATCGAGAACTGCTTCTGCCCGAGGAACGAGCGTCGGAGGTACTGCTCGAACGCTTCGACGCGCGACAGCCTTCCGAGCAGCTCCTTCTTTTCGTCAGCCGAGAGCTTCGCGCGGTAGCGGCCCGACTCGATCGCCTGGCGGAGCCACACGCGCTTCTCGTGCTCCGAGATGTGCTCGATCTCGTACGCGATCGTGCCGCAGTACGTTTCCTGCAGGCGCGGCAACGCTTCCGCGAGCGTCTCGCC
>JBKPJA010000058.1:0-6833 GCA_046730515.1 Actinomycetota bacterium
CCAGGAGGAGCTTCCAAGGGATCCTCGCATCCTCAAGGCCCTCGTCCGGCACAACAGGCTCGACGTAGGGGGCAAGCTCTACCCCTGTGCCGGCGTCTACGCCGTCGCCGAGGCGACGGGGGCGATCCGGAGAGACGATCCGGTGCGCCTGCTCTGAGCCGGCAGCCATCGCGGAGGGCTCGGCGAAGGAGACGCTTGTAGCGGTGCGGTTTGCGCACCGACAAGTTCGGCCACCCTGCGGGCACTGCAGGAATCGGACCGGGAGCAGGCTCGGCGCGTGCCGCAGCTCACCTATTTATGTAGACGCGGGGCAATTGCGCCGCGTAACGGAGAGAGTTCGTAGCGAGGGAGCGTGTGCGAGAACGCCATATCTCGGTGACGCGCTGCGCGGCTCATGGAGTTGTGGAATCGCAACGCTCGCGAACGCAGTAAGGCTGGTCGAGGGGAGTGCGCACGTTTGCCCGTTCCGCGTGCGTATGCGCAGCGGATCGTGTGAATGGCCCCGGCTTTGCGCAGCTAGGTGAGTTGGTTGAGTTTGAGTAGGAGTTCTTTGAGTTGTGCGAAGTGGCCGGCGCCGAGTTGCTGTGTCCATGTGGTTTCGATCTCGCTGACGGCGTCGCGGATGACGCGGATTGCGCGTTTGCCGCGTCGCGTGACGACGATGCGCTTGCCGCGCTGGTCGTGGGGATCGGGTCGCCGGTCGAGGTAGCCAAGCTGTTCGAGTTGGCGGAGGAGGTAGCCGAGGGCTTGTTTGCTGATCCGCAGCCGGGCGGCTAGTTCGGAGGGCCTCGCGCCCTGCGGTCCGGGGTATTGGAAGACGTTGAGGTATGCGGCGTCGAAGTCGCTGAAGCCGCGCTCGTGCAGCCGCTCGAGCATATGCCGCTGCACCGCCTCCCAGGGCATGCGCAGGAGCGCACCGATCAGCGGCGGCCCGAGCGGCTGCTCCGCGGAAGCGTTCGTAAAGGGACTTGACGAGTTAGTGGTAGTCATGTATTGTCAAGCCACTTTACCACCCACGCAGGAGGAGGAGCAAGATGCCAACAAGCACTCGCGAAGAGATCAAGGTCGGGGAGATGGCGATCCGGTTCCTGGTCGAGGGCGAGCAGTCGGCCGGGGCGGTCGCGGTCTTCGAGTTCGACGTACCCGCCGGCGCAAAGGTCGCCGCCGCACACAGCCACGACGGCTACGAGGAAACGATCTACGGGCTCGAAGGCGTCCTCACCTGGACGATCGAGGGCACACCGACCGACGTCGGCCCGGGCGAAGCGCTCTTGATCCCCCGTGGGGCCGCCCACCACTTCGACAACACCGGCGATCGGGACGCCAAGGCGCTCGCGATCGTCACCCCCGGCGTCCTCGGCCCCGACTTCTTCCGCGAGGTCGCGGCCATCCTCGACGCGGCAGCGGGCGGCCCGCCCGACCTCGCAGCGATCCGCGAGGTCATGCGCCGCCACGGCCTCACCCCCGCACCCTGACAGCCGCTCCAAGAAAGGACACCTCATGTCCGCGACCGTGACCACCCGCAGCAGCGGCCTACTCAACGACCTTGACGAGCCGGGGGCCCCTACTGCGACTAGTAGTAGCTCCGAACCGAACGACCACGCCGACCCAGGTGGCGTCTGTGGCGCCCGCGCAGCGGATCCTCGCGGTCGAGTTCCGGTCGACCGACGGACGGTTCTGGAGCGCGATCGGCGGCGAGCTTCTGGAATGACAACGTCGGCTGCCCCGCTCGATTCGCCGGATCGTTGTCAGTGTCCTCAGAATCGATCGAGGTTCGGGGCGCAGTCGCGCGACCCTGCCTCTCACCGACCCCCTCCGTACCAAAGAGGGGGTCAACGTTCAGCTGCGGATGAGGTCGTTCTCGATCGAGAAGAGGGCGACGCCCGCGCGGTTTGAGAGGCCGGTCTTCTCGTAGATGTGTGTTGTGTGAGTGTGCACGGTCGATTCGGAGATGAAGAGGCTTGTCGCGATCTGTTTGCGCGTGCGTCCGCGTGCGAGCAAGCGCAGCACCTCGACTTCGCGGTCGGTGAGACCTGCCGGCCAGGACGAACGGGTAGGGCGTGCCTCGTGGCCGGCAGCGTCGAGGACGGCGGCCACAGCGTCTCGGTCGAGGCGCCCGGCTTGCACTTCGTTCCGCAGCTGCTCGGCCGTTGCTCTTGCCGCGAGGGCGGGTCGGTGCGGTCGCTCCTCGGTGAGCGCTTGGTAGACGTCGGCTGCGGCGAGCACTCGGGCCGGCGTGTCGAGCATCGCCGCCGCGGCTCCGCGGTGGTAGCCGCTGCCGTCGAGCCGCTCGTGGTGCATGCCGACGAGGGGGGCGAGCGCACCCAGGCTGGGTGATTGCGAGAGGACCCGTTCGCTGTAGTAGGCGTGGAGCCGAACGCGTTCCCATTCGGCTGTGCTCAGCGGGCCCGGTTTGTCCCAGATCCCGTTCGACACGCTCACGCGACCGAGGTCGTGCAGGAAACCAGCGTTGCGCAGCGCGAAGGCTTGTTCGTCGGGGAGCGCGAGCCTTCGCGCGGCGGTTTCGGCGAGCGCGGCAACTCCGGCCGAGTGCCCGAGTGTGAACGGCGACTTGAGGTCGGTGAAGTCGCCGAACGCCGCGGCGACCGAATCGACCCGCGTCGCTGGAATCCGCGCATGCGGTCGCGGCTCGGCGTCCAGCACGGTCTCCCAGACCGATTCCGCCTCGATGCGTGCCAGGAGCTCGGGCGCGCAGTCGAGGAAGGCGTCGGCGACGGCCGGGTCGAACCACTCGCCGCTTCGGCGTCGTATGTTCTCGCAGGCGAGTTCCCGGCCGCCTCGTTGGTGGTCGACGGCGACGACGACGCCGAGGTGGAGGAGCCGGGCGGAGACCTCGATCTCGTCGCCGGCCACTCCGGTGGGGAAGCCGAGCCCGTCCCAGCGCTCCCAGATCTGGGTCAGCGCGCGGCGCACTGCCTCGTTCATGCCGAGCCTGGTAGCGAGCCGGACCGCGACCGGGCAGGCCGCGTCTGCCATCGCGCCGGCGATCAGTGGCCCGTCCGCGAGGAAGGTGTCCACTGCACGCTGTCTGACGTCGGGCGCAGCGCCTTGCGCTAGCTGCGACTGGGTCGCCGCGACGACCTCTTCCGGCTTGCTGAAGTCGACCGGGAAGTAGGTGTTGCGGTACTGGAGGTCGTCGCCGAAAAGGGACGATTCCTCGTGGGCGAACGCGGTACAGCCGATCGAGCGCAACAGCGTCGCGTAGTACGTGTCCGCGAGATCCGCGTCGGCTAGCCCGAGTCGTCGTCCGGTACGACCGCGATCACGCACGTTCGCATCGTCCACTCCAGCGGCATCGCGTTCCCGAGGTCGGTGGCGAGCGAGAGGGCGGCGATCAGCTCCGCCAGGCTGAGGTCGCCGTCGGCTTGAGCCATCTGCGAAGGCCTCTCCACGCTGACCATCGTCGCATGCAGCCGTCCCGCGACGATCGGGGGCGAAGATCGACCGAACGGTCGATGGTCGCGGGCTCGCGGTGGTCGTAGGTTCCGCTCGTCAAGCAAAACGTCGGGGCGAAAGGAGCGACAACGATGGCGAATCCGGGCGAAGCGATCCACCTTTCGGCCCGCGAGGGGCAGTCGCGTTGGATCTTCGGTCAGCTGCTGACCTTCAAGCTGTATGGGCAGTGCGACGGCGTTGGGATCTTCGAGATGGAGATCCCTCCCGGCGGCGGCGCGCCGCCACATCTCCATCGCGGCCAGGACGAGACGCACTACGTGCTAGGCGGGGAGTACCGATTCATCTGCGCCGGCAAGCCGATCGACGCTCGCGCGGGCTCGGTCGTACACGTGCCGCGCGGAACGGCGCACGCATTCACGAATACGGGGGATACGAACGGGCGGCTGCTGTTCGTGGAGACGCCCGCGGGGCCGCTGGAGCAGTGGCTCGACGAGATCGGCGATCCGGTCGATGACCCCACGTCGCCGCCGCGGGGCGAGCCGGACATGGCGAGGCTGGCTCGAGCGGCCGAGCAGACCGGCGGAATCGAGTTCGTGGACAGCGAGCGACAATGACGCTAAGCCAGAAGCTCCCCGCGCGGCCTCGCGGGCAGGACCAGAATGCGACGGTGATCTTCGAGCCCGAGCTAGAGACGCTGGCCCGCGAGCAGCTCGGCGCGCTGCAAACGGATCGGTTGCGGAACCTGATCGCCTACGTCAAGGAGCGAGTCCCGCTCTACCGGGAGCGTCTCGCGCACGTCGAGCCGGACGGGATCCACACGCTCGACGATCTGCGGCGGCTTCCGTTCACTCGCAAGGACGATCTTCGGGTCACCTACCCGTTCGGCATGTTGGCCGTCCCGCGGGAAGAGGTAAGCCGCATCCACGCCTCGTCCGGGACGACCGGGAAGCTGACGGTCGTCGCCTACACAGCAGCCGACCTCGACCTCTTCGCACGCGTCAATGCCCGGTCGCTGGCGATGGCGGGCGCCCAGCCGGGGATGGTCCTGCACAACGCCTACGGCTACGGCCTGTTCACGGGCGGGCTCGGCCTCCACTCCGGCGGCGAACGGCTCGGGATGGCGGTCGTCCCGGTGTCGGGCGGCATGACCGAACGGCAGCTGATGCTGATCACCGACTTCCGGCCCGACGTCATCTCGTGCACGCCGAGCTACGCCTTGACGCTCGCCCAGGCCTTCCGCGAGCGCGGCGTCACCCCCGACAACATCAGCCTCCGCTACGCGCTGCTGGGAGCAGAACCCTGGACGGAGCCGATGCGGCGCGAGATCGACGCCGGCCTCGGAGTGCGCAGCACAAACATCTTCGGACTCTCCGAGGTGATCGGCCCCGGCGTTTCCTGCGAGTGCGTCGAGTCGCGTGCCGGCTCGCACGTCAACGAGGACCACTTCCTGCCCGAGATCGTCGACCCGGACACGGGCGAGCAGCTTCCCGAAGGTGAGGAGGGCGTCCTCGTCCTCACGACCTTGACGAAGCAGGCGTTGCCGCTCATCCGCTACTGGACCGGCGACATCACCAGTCTCAGCTCCGAGCCCTGCGCGTGCGGACGGACGCTCGTGCGCATGGGCTTGATCAAAGGACGAGCCGACGACATGCTGATCCTCCGCGGCGTCAACGTCTACCCGACGCAGGTGGAGGCCGTGCTCCTGGAGCTGCCGGAGCTGACACCCAACTACCGCATCATCGTCAGCCGCGGCGGGACGCTGGACGAGGCCGAGGTCGAGGTCGAGGTGAACGAGACGTTCCTGCGCGAGGCGGGCACCGACGCCCTCTCAGACGAGCACGAGCACGTGCGCGAGCTCCGCGGCCGGGCCGAACGCCGCCTGCGCGAGAGCATCGGCTGTTCACTCCCGGTCATCCTCAAGGCGCCCGAAAGCGTCCCCCGCTCCGAAGGTGGAAAGCTCGAGCGCGTCCTCGACCGTCGCACCCTTGCATGAGCGGCGGGGCCCGCCTCCAGATCCGGCGACGGCAGGCGGCTGTTTTAGGTACGCACCGATAGACTCGCTCGGGGCTCCCGCGGCCCTTCGGTGTTCACCGGGGGCTCAGCCTCTCTTTGCGGAGCCAGGCAAGTGACAGCGTTTGCCACCACGGGGCTCCATAAAGATGAAATGTGGTGGGACCCCCTCGGCGCAAGCGTGTTAGAGCACGCGGGTCGTTCAAGACCGTGGGGCTCGAGGAGGTCCCGATGCGGATCGTATGCGCGCTTGATGTTCATCGAGGGCAGATCACCTGCCTGACGGTCGACGCCGGTAGCGGCGAGATGTCCCGCGGCCGGATTAGTCCGGCGACTCGGCAGTCGGTGCGGGATTGGCTTGTGCGGTTCGACGGTGTCGCTGCCGTGCACTTCGCGCTCGAGGGCACGACCGGTTGGCGGTTCGTGGTCGAGGAGGTCGAGCGGGCGGGGCATCGCGCCCATCTCGCCGATCCAGCGGAGACGGCGGCCAGGCGGGGCCGCAAGCGGCGAGCGAAGACCGACCGTGCTGATTGCGATCTTCTCCTGAAGCTCCTCGCGGCGGGGGAGTTGCCGGAGTCGTGGATCGCGCCGGCGCAGATCCTGGAGCTGCGCACGCGGGTGCGGCTGCGCAAGGCGTTGATCGACGAGCGCACCGCCTGGCAGCAGCGCTTGCAGGCGCAACTCTTCCACCCAGGCGTGCCGGCGGGACTGAAGCCGCGCTCTCGTGCTGGACGCGCGGCGCTGGCGTCGGTCGAGCTCTCGCCGTCGGGGCGCGAGCTGGTGGCGCTGGCGTTGCGGATGATCGACAGGATCGACGGTGAGCTCGCTCCACTCGACTCGGTGCTGTCGCGTTTCGCCCGCCGGCAGCCCGGTTGCCGAGCGCTGATCGCCCGCCTGTACGGCATCGGCCCGGTGACCGCAACGGCGATCGTCGCCGAACTGGGCGATGCGCGCCGCTTCGGCTGCTCCGACGACGCCGTCCGTCACTGCGGCCTCGACGTGACCGTGCATCAGTCGGACCGCAGGCGCGCGCCCGGTCACCTCTCGCACGAAGGCCCGGAGCTGCTGCGCTGGGCGCTGTTCGAGGCGGCGCAGCAGGCGTGCCGTCCCGCCTCACCCGACCACGAGTACTACCGGCAGGTCGCGCGGCGGATCGACCACAACCGCGCCTGCCTGTCGGTCGCGCGCAAGCTCTGCCGACGGTCGTACCACATCCTGCGCGAGCTCGGCGACGAGGCGCTCGCTCCGATCCAGACGCCGGATCGCGAGGAGGTGATCGCCCCCGCAGCTTGAGCGCAACGCATCCTGCGCGCCCGCCCGTCGTCACGAAGATGCTTTGCGGTCGGCTCCCGAATGGAGCCTGCCGCCAGCGCCGTTGGCCTGGACGGCCTCTAAAGACCGAGCGA
>JBKPJA010000059.1:0-16285 GCA_046730515.1 Actinomycetota bacterium
GAGATCTTCCAGAACTGCAACATCTACAACGACGGCGCCTTCGACTTCGTGCGCGAGGACAAGACGAACCGGATCTACCTGGAGCACGGCAAGCCGATCCGCTTCGGCGAGAACGACGAGAAGGGCGTGCGCCAGCGGAGCGACGGCTCGGTGGAAGTCGTTGATGTGGAGGACCAGTCGGAGCTGGTCGTCCACGACGCGACCCACGTGGAGCCGAGCCTGGCGTTCGCGCTGAGCCGCCTGACGCGAGAGACGTGCGGAGCGACTCCGATCGGTGTGTTCAGGAACGTCGAGCGGGGCATCTACGACGAGTTGATGGGAGAGCAGATCGACCTCGCGCAAGCCAAAGGCGAAGGCGACCTCGGCGCACTGCTGCATGCGGGCGATACCTGGACTCTGAGCGGTTAAAGGGTCAGACCCCGGGAAGGGGTCTGACCCCTGTTTTTTAGAGCGAAAGCCCGCCGAGCTTCTCCGGATCGGCGATGACATCGATCTCGGCGATGCGTCCGTCGGTCACCGTGAAGCCGACGACCGCGACCGGCTTGCCGGCCGGTGCGACGACGACTCCCGCATTGCCGTTGACGATTGCCGGGCGGCCGAACGGTGCGAAGCGCGAGCCTCGATCCAGGATCTGCCGGGCGACGTTCGCCGCTCCGGTGACGATCGTCGGTGCGTCGACACCGAGCCGGCCGCGATCGGCGCGGAAGACCACGTCTGGGTCGAGCACTTCCAGCAACGCTTCGAAGTCTCCGTTACGCGACGCTGCGAGGAACGCGTCGACGACCTTGCGCTGCTGCGCGAGATCCGGATCGGTTCGCGGTGTCGCACCCTTCACGCGCCGACGCGCCCGGCTGGCTAGTTGACGAGCAGCGTCGCTTGACCGGCCGAGTATCGCTGCGATCTCGTCGAAGGGCACGCCGAACATGTCTTGCAGCACGAACGCGAGCCGTTCCGCTGGTGTGAGCGTCTCCAGCACGACGAGCATCGCGATCCCGACCGAGTCCGCGAGCAGCGCTTCGTTCTCTGGATCGCCGTCCGCGTCGACGCGCACGATCGGCTCCGGGAGCCACGAGCCGACGTAGTCCTCCTGCCGCGCGCGCCTCGCTCGCAGCAGGTCGAGACACACCCGCGCGACAACCGTCGTCAGCCAGGCGCGAATGTTCTCGACCTCCGAGGTATCCGCGCGGTTCAGCCGCAGCCATGACTCCTGCACCGCGTCGTCCGCCTCGCTCATCGAGCCGAGCATTCGGTAGGCAACCGCCCGCAGATGCTTGCGATGTGTCTCGAACTCTGCTGTCTGGGTCACTGTCACATCCCTTCGTCGAAGTCCGTCATAGCAATGACGAACCAACCGACGAAGACGTGACAGGAGGTCGAAGTGATCGAAGTACGCAAGCTCAGGAAGGTCTATCCAGGCGGGATCGCAGCCGTGAAGGGGATCGACTTCGACGTCGAGCCGGGGGAGGTGTTCGGCCTCCTCGGCCCGAACGGGGCCGGCAAGTCGACCACGATCGGGATGCTCACGACGACGATCAGCCCGACGAGCGGCGCCGCGAAGCTCGCGGGCTTCGACGTCGCGACCCAGCCGCTGCAAGCGCGAGCGGTCAGCAGCGTCGTCTTCCAGGACTCCGTGGTCGACCGCTCGCTGACGGGACTGCGCAACCTCGAGCTGCACGCACGCCTCTGGCGCGTCGAGCAGCCGCAGTTCGACGAGGTCGTCTCCGCGCTCGGGCTCTCCGAGCTCGTCGGCCGCCCGGTCGGCACGCTCAGCGGCGGTGAGCGGCGGCGCCTCGAAATCGCGCGCGCACTCGTCTCGCGGCCCCGCGTGCTGTTCCTCGACGAGCCGACGGTCGGGCTCGACCCGCGCATCCGTGCCGAGCTGCTCGACGTCATCTCGGGACTGCGCGTACGGATGGAGATGACGGTCCTCGTCACGACGCACTACCTCGACGAGGCGGAGCGGCTCTGTGACCGGATCGCGATCATCCACTCGGGCAAGATCGTCGCGCTCGACACGCCCGAGAGGCTGCGTGCGCAGCTCGGGAACGAGCTCGTCGAGCTCCGCGCCAACGGCAACGCGGCGGAGGTGCTCGCCTCGCTCCGCTCGCGCGGCATCGCCCGCGACGACGCATTCCGGGTCGGCTCGACCCTCACCGTTCCTCTCCACGACGTGACGGGCAGCGACGCGATCTCCGCCCTGCACGAGCTCGGGCTCGCGACGGAGATCAGCACACGCCGCCCGACTCTCGACGACGTCTACCTGCGATTGACCGGCGACCGCCTCGCCGCGGCCGCCTGAAAGGAGAACGATGACATCCGCAGTTGCAACACTTGCGCAGCGCCGCTTCCGGCTCACGGCGCGCACACCGCGTGAGCTGCTCGTCCCGCTGCTGACGCCGATCATGTTCGCGCTCGTGATCGCGCCCGCGCTGAAGACCGCGTTGCACACGGCGACGGGCTACGAGGCGTACGTCGCGATCGGAACGGTCGGGCTGCTGATCCCGCTCAACACGATGTTCGCGGGGATCGGCGTGATCGTCGACCGCCGCGAGGGCGCACAGCGGGAGCTGCTGGCAGCGCCGATCCCGCGTGGACTGCTTGTGCTCGGCAATCTGCTCGTCGCACTCGCGATCACGGGACTGCAGGTCGCGGTGCTCATCGCGGCCGCGCGCGCACGCGGCATCCACTTCCACGCGTCCGCGACGGGAGTGCTGTGGTTCCTCGGCGCGGTCGCGCTCTTCACGATCGGTATGTACGGAGTCGCGGAGATCCTCGCAAGCCGCGTGCCGAAGCAGGAGGAATACGTCGCGCGCGTGCCGGCGATCGCGATCCTGCCGTGGTTCCTCGCGGGCTCGCTCTTCCCGATCACCGCGCTGCCGCACGCGCTCACCTGGGTGGCGAAGTTCCTCCCGCTGACGCATGGTCTCGCGCTGATGCGCTACGGGCTACTCGGAGACTCGAGCGGCCTGCACAACATCTGGCGGATGAGCAGCGCGCCGGAGATGGCAGCGCTCAGCCTCGTAGTCACCGGGCTGTTCGCGGTGGTGCTGACTGTAGGCGCGATCCGCGTCTTTAGTCGCTCGGCCGTGTCTTAGGGCGTAAAAGGGTCAGACCGCGCGGGGTCTGACCCTTTGTCTACATAGACTCTAGACTCGGCTCGTGCACGCGGTCGCCGTCGGCTTCGGGTTTGGGTTCTTCGTGGCGGCCCAGGTCGGGCCGATGTCGCTCTTCCTCATCCGCTCGACGCTTCGGCGCGGCTGGGGGACAGGGCTCGCAATCGGCGCAGGCATCGCCGTGATCGACACGGCGTACTGCATCCTCGGCGTTGCCGGTGCCGGCGCTTTGCTCGCGATTCATCCGCTCCGGCTCGTGCTCGGGCTCGTCGGCGCCGCCGTCCTCGTCTTTCTCGGCGTCAAGACGCTTTGGAGCGCGCTACGCGTGCGCCTCGGCGGCGAGGTTCCTTCTGAGGTTGCCTCCCCGCGGCGCGCCTTCCTCACATCGCTCGCCGGCACCGCATCGAATCCGCTGACCATTGCGAGTTGGATCGCCATCTTCGCCGCGGCGAGCACGGCCGGGATCGCGAGCAAGACGAGCGGGGCGACCCTGCTCGTCATCGGTGGCGCGCTGGGCAGCGCGACGTGGCTCGCGACGCTCGCGACCGGAGTCGCGGTCGCGCGCCGCGCGTTCGGCGAGCGGATGCTCCGCGCGGCGGACGGAGTCGCGGGAGTCGGACTAATCGGTTTCGGCGGCGCGCTCGCGTACAGCACGATCCACGAGGCGCGCTAGCTCGTCCGTACTCGGCGTCGGGATGCCGTGTCGGCTACCGCCGCGTTGAATCGGGCCGGCGATCGCATCCAGCTCCGGCGGCCGTCCAGCCTCGACGTCCTTCTGCATCGAGCTTCTCAACCCAGGCGGCGCATTGACCACGATCTTGCGCAACGCGCCCTCGTCGATCTGCACGCCCTCGGCATGCGCGACGGCGATCACCTCCGCGAGACAGCCGAGATAGCGCTCGTCGTCTCGAACGGCTCCCAGCGGGCCGTCGAACGCGCTCGTGGCGAGTGCAGCCGGCGCGAGGAAGGCGAGCTTCCGCCAGAGGAGGGAGACCTCGTCATGTTGAACGTGCACCTCGAATCCCGCCTCCCGAAGTTCCGGCACGATCGACTCCGCGCCAGCGAGATCGATCTGGAAAAACGGGAAGGTCTGGCGAATGCGTCCCGGCGCGACCCTCTCCGACTCGACGCGAATCGCTCCCGCGACGACGTTCGGGTAGCGCGCTCGCAGCAAGGCGACGTGATCGACGCCGTTGAGGAGTGGAATGACGGTGGCGGCTCCGACGCTCGCAGGCATCGCGAGCTCGAGCGCCGATTCGAGCCCGGTCGCCTTCACCGTCACCCAGAGGACGTCGATCGGAGCTTCGATGGCCGCCGCGGCGGGCACGTCGACCTCGAAGTTGCCGAGGACGTCGCTCTCGATCGCCATCCGCCCCGGATACCAACTGAGGCTGTCCGGTCGCATCAGGAGGACGACTCCCGCACCTATCCGTGCGAGTGCCGCGCCCACGAGGCCGCCGATCCCGCCCGCACCGAGCACAGCGTGCTGCATCCACCGCCACGATACGGAACGGCGCGGCGTGCTAGGTACAGCGCCGCGCCGTTCCAGCGTGGTGAACTAGAACCCTCCGGCTCCGTTCGGAGTGCCGAGCCCGGTCGGCCCGTCGTAACCCGGGCCGGCGGTGCACAGGTAGCTCCCGCCGCACGAGCCGTTGCTCCCCGACGTGACGTCGTTGAGCGAAGCGGTGTTCGCGTACGGGAACGAGCCATACGTTGTTGCGGTGCCGTTGCTGGCGAGCGCATACACCGATGCGACCAGTGGCGAGGCGAGGCTCGTTCCGCCGACCTGATACCAGCCGGTCGTGCAGAAGAACCAGAGGAACGCGCAGTATGGCGTCGAGTCATAAACCGCGGCGCCCGTGTTCGGATCCGCGTCTGCGGAGACGTCGGCGACTGCGCGTCGCGTGCATCCGGCGTCGGCCTGCCACGACGGCTTCGCCTCGTACGCGCTGCAACCGCTGCCCGCGCTCTTCCACGCGGTCTCGTTTGCACGTGTGTTGTCCGGATTGAGGTTGAGCGTCGTTCCCCCGACGGCGGTCACGTATCGAGACGCAGCGGGATACTGGACGCCGTAACCGCTGTCGCCCGAAGACACGGTGATCGGAACTCCCGCGTGATTGAAGTGCGAGTCGTAGCCGGTTTCGCTCGACGACTCGTTCATTCCCCAGGAGTTCGACACGACGTTCGCGTGTGCGGTCGCGTAGTCCTCGGCGGTGAACATGTTCGAGGCGCTGCTCGAGCTCGCCTCGACCAAGAGGATCGTGCAGTTGGGGCACGCGGCGTGCGCGACCTGGACGTCGAGAGAGGTCTCGAGCGCCCAGCTGCCGTTGCGCGACGGATAGGTCGTGCCGCCGGTCTGGTTCACCTTCTTGAAGCAGCCGTTCGCGGTCGTACACGACGGCAGTTCGAAGGTCGTGCTGTACGCGCCGAGATCCTTCTCGGCGGTCGGATCGTCGTACGCGTCGACGATGCCGATCGTCTGTCCAGCTCCGCCGCCCGCGGACGGCAGGTTGTAGGCGCCTTGGAATTGCGCCGGCCCGTAGCCGACCGGCCCCGACGAGGCGAGCGGCTTGCCGTTCGCGTCGGCGACGATGAGCGAGTGACAGCGTGCGGCTTGCGTCGCGGCGGGTCCGCACACGAATTGCGCATGCGCGTTCGCACGCGGCGGGAGATTCGGTGGTCCGGCAGCAGTCGCTGCCGGGACGAAGGTAGTGATTGCGATGAGGAGCGTTGCAGCCCTCGCGGTTCGGTTCATCAGCGGCCTCCTTTGCCGAGTCGCGAGCGGCTAGCCCAGTCTTCGGCGCGGGGCAAACCCCCGTCAATCCCTAGGACGGGTGGGCAGCCTCCGATCCGCGCGGCCGCCGGGTTGCGATGTACTTCGCCTTCGCAGCGGCGAAGAACTCCGGCTCGCGGACGTCCTGCTCCACCAGCCAGTCGACGAACGCATCGCTGTACTGCGGCGATCCGAACTTCGGGACGTGCACGAACTCCGGTCGCGTCTCCTCCGTGATGCCGTGCACGCGCCGCACGCTGAGGACGTCGAAGGCGTTGACGCTTCGCGCGCTGTCGAGTCGTTTGTTGACCTCCGCGATCACTTCCTTCTGTCTGTACGGATGCGACAGGTCCGGATCGATCTGACCGTAGAGCGGCGCGCCCGGGTCGGTCGTCAGCCGGATCAACCGCGGTCGTCCTTCCTCGTCGCGTTCGGCCGTCTCGACGACGGCGATCTCGGCGCCGCCCGGCGCGTGCATCACTGCACGGATGTTCCGTAGCCACTGCTCGCGGATGTCGTCGAGCTGGTGACGGATGAAGTCGCGGACGTCCTCGCCGCGCGCGGGCTCGCTCTTCGCACCATGGCGGAAGAAGACAGCACCGGGTGTGAAGACGACGCCGTCATCGGTGCGGCCCGACTCCGTAAAGACGAGTGGTCCGCCGGCGACGCCGTCGACGACGATCGCGGTCGCCGGGCCGCCCGAGCGGGAGATCTCGTGTACCTCGAGGGCTTCGAACTCCGGCTCGACGTAGCGCTCGAGCTGCTCGTGCAGCATCTCTTCGTCGAACTCCTTTCCCTCGACGACGATCACGCCCCCGCCGGCGTTGGCCAGTGCCGCCACGTCCCGAACGAGCTCGACCCAGTCGAGCTCGTCAACGAGCTGGATGCGCTTCGAGCTGCGCGTCACCGAAGAAGCCCGTTCGACGAGTGTGGTCAATCGCGCCACGAGCGCAGCGTAAACCGCGCATAATCGGTCTGTGCGGTTGCTTTCTCGTGATCCCGAACGGCGCGCTTCCCGAGCGGATCAGCTCGAGCCGCAGTCGGAGGAGACGATCGACCCGACACATCACGTGACGACGAAGAGACTGAAGGAGCAGTTCGAGGAACGACTCGCGGCGCGCGTGCGTCGTCGTCGCAGAGAAAGCTAGAGCGGCCGGCCGATCAGCCAGTGGTGGCCGAACGGGTCGATCAAACGACCCTGTCGCCACCCATACGGCTGATCCCCGATCGGGTAGAGCTCCGTCGCTCCGGCGCCGATCGCGCGTTCTGCCACCGCGTCCGGATCCGCGACGACGAGGTCGACGCGGACACTCGTCCCGCCGAGTGTTTCGGGACTGAGGTTGTGGGCTTCGGGGTTCTCGTCGGCCACGTTGAATCGCGCGCCGTCGATCGAGAGCTCGGCGACGATTTGGCCGGTCGGCGTCTCGAGCCGCGACAGCTCTTCGGCGGCGAATGCCTCCTTGTAGAAGTCGATTGCGCCCCGCGCGTTCCTGATCGTCAGAAACGGGAGAATCTTCGTCTCCCTCGTCGTCACGGGCGGAAGCTTAATGACGAAGCTGTACACCGACGACGCAGAGCCTCGGCCGTCCCCGTTCGGCGTGCACGAGACTTAAGCGGCCGTGAGATCGACGTCGATCGAGACGACGGCGTCGGGACGGATGTAGCGGCCCTCAATCTGCGGCCAGTCGCCGTCGGAGTCGAGCGCCGCCATCAGCTCGCGGGCGCACTGCTCGGCGGCCGACTGGCCGTCGAACGCGCCGACGCGGATCCGCTCGCCGCTCGTCAGGCGGACGAAGACCTCGGCTGTGACCTGCTGAACGGCCGGCTTCGGCTCGGGAGTCGGAGCCGGCGCCGGTTCCAAAGCGATGGGAGCGGGTTGCACGGGCGCCGGGGCAGGAGGGGGTGTCGGCGCAGACGCCGGCGCGACCTCGGCGGGCTGCTCGCCGCCGGTGAGGCGGGCCATGTCGTCGGCGTTGATCCGTCCGCGTTCGACGGCGAGCTCGGCGAACGACCGGCCGGTCTCCGCTTCCTCGCGCATCGTCGTCGCGACGTCGTCCGGGGTCATCAGACCCATCCGCACGACCTGCGCCTCGAGGGACTGCGTCCGCTGGGGCGCAGCAGGCCCGGGAGTGAGTGGCGGTTCGCTGACGTAACCGGGGGACACGGGCGGGGCGGGTGAGGACAGGTTCATCGTGCTTCTCCTAACTGCTTGCCGCAGGTACTTCTCTCGACGGATCGCATCGGCGGCGAGCCCCTCGGCCTTGAGTCTCTAGTCGTTACGAGCGGTAATCAGGCCGCGAGCTGCTCGGGAGCCGTCCCCTCGGCCCGCACCGGAGCGGTCTGTGTCTGGAGCAGGCGCCCGACGACGAGCGTTCCGATAATGCCGACGGCCCCGGCTACGAGGAAGGCGAGGCGCGTCCCGCCGAGGTGGACGAGCCAGCCCGAGAGGAGCCCGCCGATCGACCCGGTTCCCGCGAAGCCGAAGAAGTACAGGCCGATCACGCGACCGCGGAGGTGGTCCGGCGCCGCGAGCTGGACGATCGAGTTCGCGTTCGACGACCAGGTCGTGAAGGCGACGCCGCCGACGAAGAGCAGAATGCAGGCGAGCCAGACCGAGCTCAGGGGCGCGAGCAGCAGCTCTGACCCGGTGAAGCCAAGCGCACCTACGAGCATGAGGGACTTGCGGGCACGACCCTGCGCTGCCGACAGCAGCCCGCCGATCAGCGCACCGAAGCCGAAGGACGCCGACAAGGCGCCGAAGGTCCGTGGGCCTGCCTCGAGGGTCTGCTTCGCGAGCACGGGGAGCAGCACGTTGAAGTTGAGACAGAACGTGCTGATCACGATCACGAGCACGAGCACGAGGAGAACCTCGCGCGAGCGCACCGCGTACTGGAAACCCTCCCGAATCCCGTGCACCATCCGCAACCGCTGCACGTCTCGAACGCCGAAGAACTCCGAGGGCCGCATCATCAGCAGCCCCACGAGCACCGCGAGGAAGCTGACCGCGTTGATCGCAAAGCAGATGCCCGCCCCGAATGCGGCGATGAGCACCCCCGCGAGCGCGGGGCCGTAGATGCGCGACGCGTTGAAGACGCTCGAGTTCAGGGCGACAGCGTTCTGCAGCTCGTTCCGGCCGACCATCCGATAGGTGAGTTGCTGCCGCGCCGGTGCATCGAGCACCTGAACCGTGCCGGCGAGGAAGGCGAGCACGTACACGTGCCACGGCTCGACGACGCCTGAAAGCGTGATCGCGGCCATGATCGACGCAAGCACCATCGCGGCCGCCTGAGTCGACAGGACGATGCGGCGTGGGTCGAAACGGTCGACGAAGACGCCGACGAGGAGGCTGAACATGGTGAACGGGAGGAATTGCGCAAAGGCGAGGACGCCCACCGCGATCGCCGAGTGATGCGTCAGCGTGTAGACGAGCCACGCCTGGGCGAAGCGCTGGATCCATGTCCCCGGCAGTGAGACAGCTTGGCCGAGGAAGAAGAGCCGGTAGTTGCGGTGCTTCCTGACGCTGGCGAACGCGCGGCCGTTGAAACGGAGGATCGCCTGCGTCACGACTGCGGCTCTTCTGCGAGGAGCAGCGTCAGCGGTTCGATCGCGGCGTCGAGCGCCTCGAGGTCGTGCGGCTCGAGCGTGCGCAGGCGCGCGGCGAGCCAGGCGGTCCGCTTCGAGCGCACCGACCGCAGCACGCGCTGCCCGGCTTCGGTCACGTGGAGACCGACGCGCCGCTTGTCGCCCCCGACCGGCTCGCGGCGGATCAGGCCTGCCTCCTCCATGCGCGCCACGAACTTCGAGACCGCAGGAACCGAGACGCGCTCGCGGGCGGCGAGCTCACGGACGCCCACTCCGGGCGAACGCCTGATGTCGACGAGGAGCGACACCTGCCCTCCGGTAACGCCGAGCGAGTGGATCTCCCGCCGCAGTTCCCGCGCGAGCTTCAGCAGCACGGGGCGCAGACGGTTGGCGAGCTCGGTGGTGTCGGGGGCGAGGACGGTCGGCATATCGTTAACCAGGTTAACGAATCGGCAGCCGGCCCCGGTCCCTTTAGTGCGGCCGCCGGCTCGGGGTCAGACCCTTGCAATGGGTGTCACGAGGTCGGGGGAGCTTCTTGAGGCCCGTAACCAGGGGCGCAGCGCAGTGTCCGTTGTGACCAGGTCCCGAGACGCCGATTCTCGGGGTCAGACCCATGTATCGGGTGTTACGCCGATGGACATGCCTCAGTGAGCGGGCGCTAGCGTTGGGATATGCCGCGCAATCCGCTCGAGGACGTCGCCCGCGGCCTGCGCGTCATCGGCGAGCGGCTCAATGCCGGCGGAGAGGCCGACTGGCTCGCCGACCAGATCGATGCGCTCCGCAAGCCCGAGCCGCAGCTGACTCTGGCCGCGCTACAGGCCGAGTTGGACGACCTGACCGGCCTCGAGAGCGTCAAGGAGCAGGTGCGCGCGCTCGTTGCCTTCCTCCAGATTCAGGCCGAGCGAGAGCGGCACGGGCTCGCGGAGGTCGCGACCTCGCAGCACCTCGTGTTCCTCGGCAATCCGGGCACCGGAAAGACGACGATCGCGCGGCTGCTCGCGCAGATGTACCGCGCGCTCGGGCTGCTCAAGCGGGGGCACCTCGTCGAGGTCGACCGCGCCGGTCTCGTGGGACAGTACGTCGGCTCGACGGCACTCAAGACCGACCGCGCGATCAAGCGCGCGCTCGACGGCGTCCTCTTCATCGACGAGGCCTATGCGCTCGCGCGCGGCGACGAGTCCCGCCTGGACTTCGGCCCGGAGGCGATCGAAACGCTGCTCAAACGGATGGAGGACTACCGCCACCGGCTCGTCGTCATCGTCGCGGGGTATCCGCGGCTGATGGAGCAGTTCCTCGATTCGAATCCCGGCCTGCGGTCGCGCTTCTCGCGCGAGATCACGTTTCCGGATTACTCGACCGACGAATTGTTGGAGATCACGCAGACCTTCGCGCGCGACAACGAGTACATCCTCGGCGAGGGGACAGACACTGCACTGCGCTCGATCTTCACCGGCGCTGCGCGCGGCGAGCGATTTGGCAACGCGCGCTTCGCCCGCACCCTGTTCGAGCAGGCGTTGAACGCCCAAGCCGTTCGACTGTCGCATCGGCTCGATGCCGTCGACCGCTCTGAGCTCATGACGCTTGCGCCGGAAGACTTCGACGCCGCGGCGCGCGCTCTCGGCGAGGAGCCCGCCGGCTCCCAGGAGCGGCCGGTGTTCTGGCGTCGCCGCCGCTTGTAGAGGGGTCTATACTCGACGCCTTCCGATTGGGGGCAGAGGAGGGTCAAGCCATGGTCAAACGCTTCGCTTTGGCGGCGACGCTCGGGCTCGCGTTCGCAGCCGTCGTCGCAGCAGGGGCCTCGGCCGCGTTTTCCAACACCCGGCTGCTCGTCCCGCTTACGCAGTCTTTCCCAGGAGTCGTCAGCAATACGACCGGTGACAGCGAGCCTTCGATCTCGATCGGGACTGATGGCCACATGGTCGTCGGCGGCCTTTCGTGGATTCCGGCCCAAGTGAACATGTGGACCGGAACGGCGGGCTCGACGCCGTCGTACTTCGCCGCGATGGATCAGAACGTCGCCGTCAACGGTAACGGCAGATTTGCCGTAGGCGACGGCGACGAGGACTTCGACGTCGGCACCACCGGGACAACACACTTCGCCGATCTGATCTTCGTCGTCAACCGCGGGACCTTCAAACTCGGCGTGGCCGAGACGAATTGCCCGCGCGGTGCGACCGCGCCGTCTCAGTGCAACGAGCGCGTGCTCGATACGTCGGGCGCCGATCGCCAGTGGATCACGTCCAACGGCAAGAACGTCTGGCTGTCGTACCACGACTCGCAGAACAGCTCGATCATCCGCACGTTCAAGTCGACCGACGACGGCAACACCTGGGCCCATGCGGGCGATCCGATCGTAGGCCAGGGCGACATCACGGGGAACTCGACGTTCAACAACATCCAGGGTCCGATCGTCGCCGACCCGAAGGATCCGAACCGCGTCTTCGATGTGTTCCTTTCTGGAACCGAGCAGTCGAAGTGCTGCAGCGCGGACTTCAACCTGGTCAACGTCTCCACGTCGACAGATGCCGGGAAGAGCTACACGGCGAAGACGATCTTCGCCGCGCCGACGGGCACCTCGTTGGTCAACATCTTCCCGTGGCTTGCCGTCGATCCGGTGACCGACTACGTCTACGTCGCCTGGACGGACGGCCACGGCGTGAAGCTCGCGATCTCGACCGACCACGGACAGACGTTCCCGACGATCAAGACGGTCTCGTCGATTCCGACGACCGTCTTCCCTCAGATCGCCGCGTACAACGGCAAGGTCGACGTCGTGTACTACGGCTCGACGGGAAGCTCGCACCTCGACCCAAATGCAGTCTGGAACACGTATGACGCCCAGTCGCTCAACAACGGCTTGACGTTCACGCAGCTCCAGGTGTCGCACACGCCGAACCACTTCGGCGTCATCTGCACGGGTGGAACGGGCTGCGGCAACCAGCTCGTCACGCGGACACTGCTCGACCTGTTCGAGGTGGCGGAGAACCCGGTGACGGGCAAAGCATCGCTCGTCTACACCGACGACACGTTCGACACGTGGATGCTCAACGGCACGACATTGCCACTGCCCGAGATCGTCCTCGCACAGGAGAACTAAGTCCCGCTTCAAGGGTCAGACCCCCCATGGGGTCTGACCCTTTTTAGAGCCGTACGGTCCGGATCTCCCACGGCTGCAGCTCGGCGCTCGCATTGCCGAAGCGCGCGGTCACCGGGCGGTCGCTTTCGTTGACGATCCGCGCCACGAGCTCCCCGTCGACTCGCCGTAACGAGGAGAGGACGGCGCCGGTGAGGGCGGGGCCTTCGCGGGCTCCCGCCAGGCCGTGAACCGGTAGGAGTGGGTGGCGATAGCGCTCCGCATGCTCCAAGGCGTTGGCGGAATCGACGCAGTACGCGAACTCGAAGCTCTGCGGGCCGACCATCTGCGCCCTGGGGATGGGGAGCTCCGGTCCCGCGTTGACGCGGCGGTACAGATTGTCGCTGCGGCTGATCAAGCCCACCGACCGGAGCGCAGTGAGTGCGAGCTCCCGCTCGTCGATCAGCTCGTACTCGGTGACGTGCTGGAGCAAGAGCGCGATCCCGCCGGCAGCGACGAACGCGCTTGCCGGATACGTCGCGACCGGCTCCTCGCCGTAACCGCCCTCCGGGCTGCCTCTCCGCGCGACGACCGCGAACTGACCTTCGGCGTGCGTCGAGGGCGCGGGTTCACGGAGCGGGATGTGCACGCGGACGCGCTGATCAGTGCACGGATTGTCGAGTTCGATTCTGATGCGCACGAACTCCTCGCCTGCACGCAGCTCGTACCGCGTTGTCGTCGGAACGACGTGCTCGTCCCAGCGGTACGTCCGGTGATGGACGGTGACAGTGCGGAGCGGCCAGTCCTCGACGGTCTCGAACCGCTCGTCCTCGGGCTCGTCGACGAGCACGTCGTCGGCCGGCGGCGCGTAGTTGTAGCTGTCACCGACGTCCTTGCCGCGGACGATGCGCGTGAGGTCGCGAACGTCGACTTCGAGGAGTTGCAGCTCGGAGTCGGCTCGTTCGGAGGTGTACCCGAGCGGCGGAACCGTCACGATGCGAAGACCGTCTTCGAGCTCGACGACCTCGGTCCGCTCGAAGGGTGATGAATTGACGAACACCGCGGCATCGCCGGTGGGAATTGCGCGCCGCGTGAGCTCGAGGCCGATCTGTTCGGCTTCTGCGTAGCGCACGAGCACCTGCGCGGAGACCTCGTCCGCGGAGCACGCGCAGATCGAGTCGTGCGCCGCGTTCTCAAGCACGCGGCGCCAGGCGACGCGCAGGAGCTCCTCGGGCCACTCCTCGCCGTACAGCGCCTGCAACGGCTCCGCGTAGCGCTCGAGCGAACGTTCGGCCCGCGCGCACGACTGCTTTACGTCGATCCGCGTCGAGACGACGTTCGGTAACAGGTTCGCGCGCGCAGCCGACCTCAGCTCGCCTTTCAGCCGGGTAGCAGTCTGTTGGTCGGGAGCCTCGGCGAAGTAGTCCGTGAGCGTGCCGATCTTCGCGTCGGCGGGTGCTCGATCGGGAAGATCCCGAACGGGCGCCATGTGGTCGGTGCCGACCATGCCGAGGACCGGATCGTCTCCGAACCACGGCCGCATCCGCTCGGCGAGCGTGTCGAACTGCAGATCGGCCGCGTTGCCGTAGCCCTCGGGCAGATACTCCGCGCCCACGATCGATCCGTCCGGAGCCTCCCACTCGAACACGTGCGAGTCGATCGCCGCCGGCACCCCGCGCCAGACGACCGCCTGGCCGATCCCGAACAAGCGGAGGATCTGCGGCATCTGCGCGACGTGCCCGAATTGATCCGGGAGGTAGCCGATCTGCATCGCTCCGCCGATCTCCTCCGCACGCGCGAGGCCGGTCTCGAGGTTGCGGAAGATGGATTCGCCGCTGACGAGGAACTCGTCCATCAGCGTCAGCCACGGCCCGATCGCGAGCCGCCGGACGAGGACGAGTGCGCGGATGCGCTCCTCTCCCTCGGGTCGGATCTCGATGTAGTCGTCCACGGTGGCGAGCTGTCCGTCGAGCGTGAACCGCATGCGCGAGTCCGACTCCAGTAGTTCGAGCACCTCGTCGATGACGTCCACGAGGGAGACGCGGAACGACTGGAACGGGCGATACCACTCCCGGTCCCAGTGCGTGTGCGGGACGAGGAACACGTGCGGTACAACCTAGACCGGATGATGGAGACGAAGTACGACTCGTTGATCGCGCAGCTTCGCGAGGCCGCGCGACCGGAGCGGGAGCAGCCTCCGGCCGCGCGCGCATATCTCGAGACGGTCAGCCGCCACGCCTACCGCGTCACGGACGACCAGGTCGCGGAGCTCCGTGCCCGGGGGCTCAGCGAGGACGAGATCTTCGAGCTGACGGTCGCGACCGCGGTCGCAGCCGGTCTGGAGCGTCTCGACGCGGGTCTGAGGACACTCACGTGAGGCTCCGTTGTGTGGAATCGGGGCACGCCCCGCGCGAGGCCGAGACGCTCGAGAGGATTCGGACCGAGAGTGGGCGCGAGCCGGTGGACGTCCTCAAGGCGCTCTATTACCGTCCCGAGATCTTCGGCCGTCCCTTCTCGGACGCGCTCGACGTTGCGATGCGTGGGACATCGGATTGGACACCCGGTGAGCGGGAGCTCTTCGCGGCTTTTGTCTCCTCGCTCAATCAGTGTCCGTTCTGAACGGCGGCGCACGGCGCGGTCGCGTCGTACGTCTTCGGCGAAGAAGTGGCGCGGGCGGTCTTCAATGACTGGCTGACCGCACCGGTCGACGAGAGGCTCCGCGCGACGCTCGGATTCATCGAGAAGTTGACGCTCCGTCCCGGCGAGTTGACGCGGGAGGACGCAGATGCAGTGCGCGCGGCCGGCGTCCGGAACGAGGCGCTCGGCGACGCGATTCACGTCGCGGCGCTCTTCAACATGATTGTCCGCGTCGCCGACTCGCTCGGGTTCGCGGTTCCTGCGTACGAGAGCTTTCTCGCGCGGGCGGATTCGATGCTCAGCAGCGGCTATGCGCTCGCGAACTAGCGCTTCCAGCGGACGAGCGAGTTGAAGAAGACTCCGAGCGGCAAGGGATTGTGCGCGAGCCGATTGCGGCTGAGCTCCGCTTCGGCTCCGAACTGCACCTCGATCCCGTATCCGGCGCGGGTCTGATCTCCGTTGGACGTGTCGGCCTGCGTGCCTGCCACGTCGTTCCGCTGAATCGAGCACATCGAGTGGTCGCCACAGAAGATGCCGACGCCGTTCGCGCCGCGGACAGTGTTGCGCTCGACCCCGCCCATCGACATCTCGGTCATCGAGATGCCGCGGAGCGTGGCGCGGTCCACGCGATTCCCCGAGATCATCGCCATCGCCGAATGCGTCACGATCCCCTCCTGCCCGCCGACGAGGCGGCAGTCCTTGACCACACTTTCGCCCCGATCCGATCCGTACGAGATGTCGATCCCCTGTCCGTAGCGGATGCCGCTCATGTCGACGAAGCAGTGCTTGACGGTGACCGCGGCGCGACGGACGTGAATTCCGTCGAGGGTGGAGTGCGCAACGGTGACGTGATCGAGCACGACGTTGTCGAAGCCGTCGACGACGATGCCGTTTTCGCCGCCTACCACCTTCACGTGGCTAATCGTGACGTCGGAGTGCCGCACGACGATCCCACCGAGGACGACCGCTCCGCGCTCGCCGACGAGCCGTTCGCGTCGATCGATCACGTAGGGACCGCGATGCAGGCCTGCCGCGAGGTGCACCGTAGGGGGAAGGTGCGTGTACCAAACGGCTCCGGCGAGCGCGAAAGGCGCGACGACGACGACT
>JBKPJA010000060.1:0-3378 GCA_046730515.1 Actinomycetota bacterium
GTTGCGTCCACCGGCGCTCGCCGGTGCCGATTGGGCGCTGAAGCGGCTCTTCGACATCGTCGGGGCGAGCCTCGCCGTCGTGCTCGGATCACCGCTGTGGTTGGCGATTTCGATTGCGACCAAAGCGACGTCGCGCGGGCCGGTGTTCTATCGCGACCGCCGCATCGGGCTCGGTGAGCAGGAGTTCGGGATGATGAAGTTCCGGACGATGTACGCGAACGCGGCCGAGCGTCAGGCCCAGCTCGAGGCGGCGAACGAGGCATCGGGGCCGTTGTTCAAGATCAAGGACGATCCGCGCGTCACACCGATCGGACGCTTCCTGCGCCGGTTCTCCCTCGACGAGATGCCACAGGTGCTGAACGTCTTGTGGGGAGAGATGTCGCTCGTCGGACCGCGACCGCTGCCGATCCGCGACTACGAGCAGCTTGAGCCGTGGCACCGCAAGCGTTACTCCGTCCTCCCGGGAATGACTGGTCTGTGGCAGGTGTCCGGGCGGATCGATCTCAGCTTCGACGACCTCGTTCGGCTCGACTTCTACTACCTCGAGAACTGGTCGATCTGGCTGGACATCTCGATCCTCGCGAAGACGCTGCCCGCCGTGCTCGCCCGTAGGGGCGCGTACTAACGCCAAATCCCTAGCGCAGAATCCGCACCGGGACGCGAAGCTCGCTGGTGCCGAGCGCGCTCGTCGTGGAGACGCGCACGTCGTACGAACCAGAGCGCACACGTTTACCGCGGCCGTCGCGTCCGTTCCAGCGGACGTTTACCTTGCCCACGCTCCGCGGGCCGGCGGCGACGGTCCGCAGGATGTCCTCGTTCGGTGTCTCGATCGTCACGCGAATCTTTGCGGCGCGTGTGAGCGCGAACGCGATCCGGCGCGCGTTGCGTGCAACGCGCAGAAAGCCCAGCGTATTGTCGAGCATGAAGCTGCGGCTGGTCGTCGACGTGCGACCGAGGTCGTCGGTCGCACTCACGGCCCACTGGTAGCGGCCCTCGGACGCAGGCGCTCCGGCGGGATCCGTGCCGTTCCACGTGAAGCTGTGCCACCCCGGGTTCTTCGCTCCCGTATCGATGTCCCGTGAGCTTCCGTCAGGCGAGATCAGCCTCGCGCTCACGTTGGACGGTCTCACGACCTTGTACAGAAGCCGCTCGCGGTCTCCGTGTCCGTCGCCGTTTGGGGATAGCGTCGCGGCCGGAACCGGCGCGAAGACTCCGGTGTAGGCGATGACGAGGGCCTCCCCGACGGATCGCTCTCCGGTCGGATCGGAAGGACGGTTGAGGACCTTGCCGTCGAGCGCGACTGTCGTCGAGCCGCCCGAGTCGAGCGCGAAGCCGGTGACGCAGCCGTAGCGAATCAGCGTCAGCGCGAGGTCCCAGTTCGAGATGCCGATGCTCCAGCCGGGCTCGCGTCCGTCGACCGCGACCATGACGATCGTTCCGTCTGGACGCTGTCCGATCGCCGTGCGCGGATCGCGGCCGCGCAGCTGCACCGGCGTCAAGGCCTCGCGCGCGTCGGCGATCGGTCGGCCGTTCTGCACGAGCGTCGGGCCGCCGCTGACCGCCTCCGTCACGGAGGACCAATCCGGTTTCAGGCTGATGCGGATCGTGAGCTGAGTGCCCACGGCGGCCTCGGCGAGCAGGCTCGACGCCGCGTCGCCGCGCGCGACGAGGACCGCGCCGTCACGCGGAATCGTGACCGCCGAGTTGCTGACGACCGCCGTGGCCGTGCCGGTGAGATCACGGTACGGCAGGACGGTCGGGAAGGGCTCGAGCACGACGGCGACACCCTTCGCCGCCGGCGTCGACGCGCCCCACACGGGGGTGAACAACGCAGCGCTGTTCGCACGCGGCGGCTCGTTCAGCTGCGCGATCGGAAAGGTGTTCGTATCGGGCGCGCGCCAGAACGCGAACCACGGCACGCGGTCGACGTGCAATGTCCCGCTCGTGTCGATGCCGACCGCCGCGCGATTGAGGACCGGTTGGTGCTCGACAACTCCGCCCTGGATCAAGAGGCCGCTCGGCCAGCCGCCCTTCCAGTTGAAGAAGTCGCCGTTCACGCCGATCGTCGTCATCTGGGAAGAGACGTCGCGTTCCATCGACGAGACTGTCTCGCGGCCCGCGATCGTCCCGTTCGACAGCAGCACGTTCAGCCCGTAGAGACCGCCCGGCTTCGGCGCGGTGACGACGTACATCGATACTGGGCCTGCCGACGTCCACGTGCGGATGTGGTTGTACGTGACCCCGGGCATGATCTGCACCGAACCGGCCGCGGCCGGCGGCGCGAGGACCAGCGCGAGCACGGCGACTGCGAACACCTGGCGAGGCATGACCCGGCGTTCACGGTAGCTGACGGCTCTGCAGGCAGACGGCTTGGCCATACTGAGCTGGATGATGGTTCCCAAGATCCTGGCGGTCGCCTCGGCCACCGATCTCGACTTCCGCTACGGCTGCACGCCCGCGTGGTGGCAGATCTGGAAGGGGCTCTACGAGGGCGGCGCCGACCTGATCGTGACGCCGTACCGCGGCCGTGCGATCGAGTCGCCGTGGTGGCGGACGGCGCCGAATCCGCTCTACCGGGAGGCGGAGCTCTTCGCCTCGACGCGTGGGCTCGCCGCACGCCTCAAGGGAGACACGCTGCTCCGCCGGGACGAGCAGCACCCCGAGGACACGGTCGCCGACAAGCTGACGCGCGAGGTGATCTGGCGCTACGTCACGCCGCGCTGGCAGCGCCACATCGAAGGAATCATCGAACGCGAGCGCGACGTCGCCGCCGTGATCGTCTTCACCGTGCCGATGGCGCACCTCCGGGGCATTCCGACACGACTGCGCGAGCGCTACGGCATTCCCGTCGTCTTCTACGACGGTGACGTGCCGATGAGCCTGCCGGAGTTCGGCGGCATGGACACCGGCTTCAACTACTACCACGGCGCGGATCCGTCCGAGTACGACCTCGTGCTCTCGAACTCGGAAGGCGGGCTCGAGCGGCTGCGCGAGCTTGGCGCGCGCCGCGCGGAAGCCGTTTTCTGGGCGGCCGATCCCGAGCTCTTCGCACCGGCGCCGGTCGAGAAGGAGTACGACGTCTTCTTCTACGGCTACGGCGACAAGTTCCGTCGCGAGTGGATGCAGTCGCTCGTCGGGGAGCCGTCGCGCGCGGACGAGGAGATCGACTTCGCGCTCGGCGGTCGCGACTTTCGCGGTGACACCGGCAATGCCCGTCTCGTCGGAGACATCCCGTTCAACGTCTTCTCGCAGGCGATCTCCCGCGCTCGGATCAACCTCAACATCACCCGTCGCTCGCACGCGACGGTCTTTGCGTCGTCGACGGCGCGGCCGTTCGAGCTCGCGGCATGCGCGGCCGCGATCGTCTCCAATCCTGTG
>JBKPJA010000061.1:0-25738 GCA_046730515.1 Actinomycetota bacterium
CCACTCCCCTTCGCGAACAGCCGAAGGAGGTCGTCATGGACAAGGATTACGCCCACTTTTGAGCCAATGAGCAAACGGCGGCGCGGGTTATCCCTCGGAGGCCGCCGTCAAGCGCGGCGATCGCGAGATCAACGGCAAGGAGCTGCTCGAAAAGCTCGGCCGCAACGATCTTTGTCCCTGTGGTTCCGGTAAGCGCTTTCAAGCGTTGCTGCTTGCGCACGGGCCGCTTCGAAGGTGCAAACCGTCACTACTACACGCGCTAGGCCGGTCACTAGCGCCTCTTCCGGGTCTGCGTCAGGAAGTCGACCGCCCCGATGCGTACATCCGCGCCGAGCTCCGGCTTTGACGGCCTGCCGTTCACCAGTTTCCCCGCCGCGACGAACGTCAGCGCGAGCTTGTCCGTGCTACTTGCGAGCGCACGTTGTACCGCCTTGTCGCCGACGAACGTGAACGTCGCCGGCTTGAAGTCGTGTGTGCCACGGACGCCCGCGCCGAACATTGCGAGCGTCCCGATGAAGAACGGTCCCTTCGTGTCGAGCTTCGCGTTCGGCGGCGAGAGGAACACCTGCCAGACCGCCTTCGGCTGCTTCGAGGCGACGACGCCCGAGAGTCGCACGAGCACGGACTGGGTCTCGTTTCGCGCGATACTCTGGAGGCGGTCGCGGAGCTTCGAGACATCGGTCTGCACGACCTTTCGCGGCGTGAGCACGAACGGCGGGATCGGCCAATGGAAGAGCAGCTCGCGCGCGAAGATCCATGGCAGCTTGTAGTTGAGGCAGTACTGGTTGACCTGGGCCGGCTCGCCCTCGTAGCGATAACCCAGCTGCAGCGCGGCGCGTAGAACTTGGCAGCCGGTCAACTGCACCTGATGTCCGTGCTCGTCGAAGAACGCGTACTTGTTCGTCTTCCACGGGACGTCGCCGAGCGGATCGCTGCGCCCGCCGCCCTGAGCAAGCCACAGATTCCAGAGCCGGTCGATGTTGGCGTGGTGCAGCCAGAAGATCGGGTCGCCGGCGGCTGTGGGGACTGACCCCATGAGCCCGCCGATCAGCACGTGGACGTTCCCGTGCGGCGTCCCCTCCAGCGAGCTGCTCGCGAGCGAGTAGTCGAGCATCGCCATCCCTGCGGAGGTATCGACCGCCCACGCTGGCAACGAGCTCGTGCCTGCGTTCCAGCCGCCGCCGCGCACAGGCTCGTACAGCGGGCTCGACGGGTTGCGGAACGGCGCCGGCAGGGACCGCTCGGTCGACAGCTCGTAATTCCAGTAAGGCAGCGCCCACTTGGGGTTGCCCGACAGCTTCCGCACGATGCGCTCGAAGTAATGCAGATACATGCGGTGCCAGGACCAGAAGTAGAGGGTCCCGTGCTCACACGTGTTCCACGCCGGCATGGACATCATCGATGTCGTACCGTGGATCGCCGCCTGGTACGTCCAACTCCGCGGATCGCTCGTCGGCAGTGCCTTCATCTTCTTCACCGCCGTCTCGTACGACTTGATGATCTGCGAGGACGGCGAGAGGTTGCCGACGTCCCGCCGCAGGCGCACCGGCACCGCAAATGCAACGCCAGGTCTCAGCAACGGGCCGGAAAGGAGCGACGCCGAGGCGATCGTCTTCGCCCCGACGCGCAGGAAGTCACCACGGGTGAGGTGCGGGCCGCAGTCGACCTCAGGCGCTCGCCCGTCCAAACGACCTCTCCCTCGGCGACTGGAATCGAGAATCGCACAAGCCGACTGACCGGTCAACTTTGTCGCGGATCACGGGAGGCGTAGGATCGGATTCCCTGGTCGCAGTCATCTCGAGGGAGGACTCGTATGGCCTCGCATCTTCGCGTTAGCCTCGTCCATCGGCTGATCACCGCCGCTGTCCTCGTCGCCGCCGCGCTCGTGGTCACGAGTGGCGCGGCCGCTGCACGTCATCACACGAGCGCCGCTGCCGCGCCGGACTTTGGCTCGCACGTCCTGATCTTCGATCCGAGCATGCCGACGAGCCAGATTCAGACAGCCGTCGATGCAATCGCAAATCAGCAGGTCGACGACGAGATGGGCTCGCGGCGCTACACCCTGCTGTTCGAGCCCGGGACGTACGGGAGTGCCGGCGATCCGTTGATCGTCCGGGTCGGTTATTACACCGAAGTCGCGGGACTGGGCGCATCGCCGACGGAAGTCACGATCAACGGCCACGTCGACGTCTACAACCGCTGCTTGACCGCCAACAACTGCATTGCGCTCGTGAACTTCTGGCGCTCGGTTTCGAACCTGACGATCCACGTGATGGGCCTGTCCGGCTGCCGGTCCTCAGGCGACTTCTGGGCCGTTTCGCAGGCGGCTCCGATGCGGCGCGTCAACATCACCGGCGGCAATCTCACGTTGATGGACTACTGCACGGCGGGCCCTCAGTACGCCAGCGGCGGTTTCATCGCCGACTCGCACACCGGCTTCGTCATCAACGGGTCGCAACAACAGTTCTTTGTGCGCAACAGCAGTATCGGGGGCTGGTCGAATGCGGTCTGGAACCAGGTCTTCGCCGGCGTCCAGGGCGCTCCCCCGCAGTCCTTCCCGAATCCGACCTACACGACGCTCGCGACTACTCCAGTCTCGCGCGAGGCGCCCTATCTGTACGTCGACTCCGCAGGCAACTACAACGTCTTCGTGCCGTCGGTTCAGACCGACTCAGTAGGCACGACGTGGAGCGGCGGCGCGACACCTGGATACTCGATTCCGATCAACAAGTTCTTTGTCGCCACGCCCTCGGATTCCGCGGCGACGATCAACGCCGCTCTCGGATCCGGTCGCGATCTGATCCTCACACCAGGCGTCTATCACCTGGACCAGAGCATCTCCGTCACGCGTCCCGACAGCGTCGTGCTCGGTCTCGGCTTTCCGACTCTGATCCCGACGAACGGCAACGCCGCGATGACGACCGCGCGCGCCAAGGGGATCCTCATCTCCGGGCTCATCTTCGATGCCGGTCCAACCAACTCATCAGTGCTGCTCGAGGTTGGGAGCGGCCATCCGCGGAGCGACGACGAAGCCTCCGATCCCTCCGCTCTCACTGACGTCTTCTTCCGGATCGGCGGCGCCGAACCGGGTCGCGCGACGAACAGCTTGGTCGTCAACAGCAACAACGTGATCCTCGACGACATCTGGGCCTGGCGGGCGGACCACGGCAACGGCGTGGGTTGGACGAGCAACACGGCCGATACCGGCGTCGTCGTCAACGGCGACAGCGTGACCGCCCTCGGTCTCTTCGTCGAGCACTACCAGAAGTACGAAGTGCTCTGGAACGGGAACAACGGCACCGACGTCTTCTTCCAGAACGAGATGCCCTACGACCCGCCGAGCCAGGCGGCCTGGATGGAGGCGCCCGGCGTCGACGGCTGGGCGGCGTTCAAGGTCGCCGACAACGTGACGAGGTTCAGCGGCTACGGAATGGGCAGCTACAGCTTCTTCAACCAGGGCGTGAACATCTACGCCGCGAACGCGTTCGAGGTGCCGACAACGCTTCCCGCGGGGAGCCTCCACGATCTGCTCACGATCTTCCTCTCGACTGCCGGGTCCGGTGGGATCCTCAACGTCGTCAACGGCATTGGAGGATCGTCGACGATTGCCAACCCGGACGTCCCGGTGGCTGTTGTGAGCTACCCCTGAGTTCATCGCTGAGCTGACGGAAACCGAGCTGCTCGAGGCGCCGATCGAGCACGAACAGCGCGTGACCGCGCTCGAGCTCTTCTTCGACCTGGTGTTCGTCTTTGCGATCACGCAGGTGGCCGGATTTCTCTACCGTGATCCCAGCTGGGTACGACTGGTCGAGGCGTTTGCGATTCTGATGGTGCTGTGGTTTGCCTGGACCGGCTACGTCTGGCTCGGGAACACCGCTGGGACCGACGAAGGGCCGATCCGGGTCGTGCTGCTTGCGGCGATGGTTCCGTTGCTCGTCGTCTCGCTCGCAGTGCCGCACGCCTTCGGTAAGGACGCCCTCATCTTCGGCGTCGCGTACTTCCTGGTGCGTACGATGCACATCGTCGCCTACATGGTCGTCTCCCGCGGAGATCCAGTGCTTCGAGCCGCGGTGTTTCGGTTAGCGCGCACGATCCTGCCGGCTGCAAGCCTCCTTGTTCTCGCCGGCTTCCTGTCGGGAACCGGCCGTGCGCTGTGTTGGGGCGCAGCCCTGCTGATCGACTACGGCGGCCTGCTCATGAGCAGCACCGAAGGTTGGCGCGTTGAACCGGCGCACTTCGCGGAACGGCATGGGTTGATCATCATCATCGCCCTCGGAGAGTCGATCGTCGCGGTCGGCGTGGGTGCAGCGAGCCTCGGTCTGAGCGCGGAAATCATCCTCGGTGCGGCGCTGGGTCTTGCCGTGGCTGCCTGTCTCTGGTGGGCCTACTTCGACGTCGTCGCCACCGTCGCAGAGCTGAAGCTGCGCGAAGCCGGGCCCGCTGCGCGCGCGGGCATCGCGCGGGACTCGTACTCGTACCTTCACCTGCCAATGGTCGCCGGGATCGTCCTGTTCGCGTTCGCAGCGAAGACGACGCTTGCCCACGTACACATCCATCTACAAAGCGTCGCCGCCCTGGGGCTCTGCGGCGGCGTCGCTCTCTACTTCCTTGCGCTCAGCTTGTTCAAGCGTCGCAACATCGGGTCGTTCAACAATCCGCGGCTGGTTGCCGCCGGCGTCCTGATCGCTCTTGTCCCGGCGGCAACGAGAATGCCGGCCCTGCTCGCACTTGCACTCGTCTGTTTGATCGCGTGTGCGTTGATCACGTACGAAGTCTTCCGCTACGCCGAGGCGCGCCACCGGATCCGTCACGGGATCGGCTAGCTCAGCCCGCGGTTGCGGCGCCGGCGAGGGCGTGCTGGACGTACGGGTCCGGCGTCGGCGCCCGCGCCGGCGGGACGTACAGCGTTGAGGCAGCGGTGACGTCTCGTTCGCTCAGGTTCGCGAGCGGGATCGTCTTGATCGTCGGTGGACACGCCGGGAACACGGACGCCTCGTACACGACGACGTTGTGCGTGGGCGGATAGAGCTCGAGCAGGCGCTGCACGAGCAACGGGAAGGCCTGGAGGTTGTAGCCGGTTTTCCGATACGTCCAGTCGCCGAGCGAGCCGACCTGCCACAACAGGAGCTGAGCACTCGGCTCGACGAGGCGGCGGTGCATGACGAAGTCGGTCGCCTCGTACGACTGGCAGCCCCCTGTGGCCGGGTCGACGCCGAGGTCGGCGAAGAGACAATCCTCCGACGACACCGCGGGGAGCATCTGCGCGGGATATCCCTCGGCGCGCGCGCGTCGGATCGACTCGTGCGACGGGTAAGCGAAGACCCCGGGATGGCCGTAGAACGCGGCGCAGGTTTGATTGCCGGCGCGAACGCAGCCGACGATGTGCTGCACCATCTCCTCGTACGTCTGGCTGCGGGCCTTGCCCTCGCCGTAGTAGCCGGAAAGCGACTCGCAGTTCGGATTGAGGCGGCGCATCGCGTCCTCGGCAATCGGATCGGCAACGACGTGCAGCAGGAGGTCGGCGTTGCGCATCCACGCAATCGCCTCGGTGGTCAGCTGACCGACGGTGCGGATTCCCGTCCCGATCACCGTGAGCGAGCCGCCGTTGCGGCTCGCTGCGGCGTGCTCGGACATCACTTCGGCCTACGGCGGCGGCGCGACCTCGTCGTGCCGGTTGTCTTCTTTGGTGAGGTGGACTTGCGCGCGCGGCGGCGGCGCGTCGTTCCTCCACTCGTCGTCGACGCAGCGCCTCCGGACGCGGGCGCCGGAGGCTGTCCACCGAGAAAGAGTGGCGGCGGGTTGACGAGGAACTGCGGCTGACCGATCGGCGGCGGCCCGACCATGAACACCGGCGGGGGCCCGACGACGAACTGCGGCGGCCCGAGGATCAGCGGCGGTGGTCCGATCACGAACTGCGGCGGGCTGATCACAAACTGCGGCGGCGTCACCGGCGGCGGCCCGATCACGAACTGCGGCGGACTGATCACAAACTGCGGCGGCGTCACCGGCGGCGGCCCGATCACAAACTGCGGCGGACTGATCACAAACTGCGGCGGACTGATCGGCGGCGGTGGGAAGATGAACTGCGGCGGAGTGATCACAAACTGCGGCGGGCTAATCGGCGGCGGTGGGAAGATGAACTGCGGCGGAGTGACCACAAACTGCGGCGGGCTAATTGGCGGTGGCGGGAAGATGAACTGCGGCGGCGGGCTGACCACGTGCGCCGGCGGCGGCACGACGAAGTTCGGCGGCGGCACGATGTTCGGTGGCGGAACGACGTTCGGAGGCGGGACGATGTTCGGCGGCGCCAGGATGTTCGGCGGCGGCTGCAGCAAACCGAGGACCTGGAGCTGCGGAATGAGCCCAAGCTGCGGGATGAGCGGCGGAATCTGCAGCGACAGTGACAACGAGAACGCCTGCTCGATCGGCATGCCGGAAAGGCGAGCGCCGATCACGTATGGCATGCCGCTCCGTAGCGCCATCTTGTCCTGTTCGCCCAGACCCGCGGCCTCCATCTGGCCTTCGGGGTCCTGCATGAAGTCAGCCAAGCGCGCCGGCTCGGTGGCCAGCTCTGAAAGGAATTGATTCAGGCTCTCCGCCATCGTCCGACCTCCACTCGTTACCCGAGGGTTCAGCCGCAGCAGGATGTCTTCGCGACGAAGATCCCACAGGAGCTACGTGATGTCAACTCCCTAGGGTCGCTCTGGACCGAACGCCGGCGGCTCCGTGAACGTAACGGCCTGTAGGTACTCGCGGATGTTGGTCGGAAGCGGCGCGAGGTCGAGCTCTCCCCCCACCGATCCGAACGTGGATTCGAAGAGGGACCGATCGCCGTCGATGGAGAAGCTCACGCCGACGAGGGGCCCGACATCGAACCCGAGGTCGCGGAAGTACTCCTGTACGAGCGCAGCTGCCGCCGCGTCGGATATGAGCTCGGCCGCGCGGCCCGCAGTCGGGGAGTCGACCGGCGAACGGAGGACGACGAGCGCCGAAAGCCGCTCGCTCACGCCCCCCACCAAGACCGCATATACGCGAGCCGCGCAAGGCTCGTCGCTGCGTGGACGTCGAGCAGCCCTGCCCCCGTTGCGACGTCGGGTCCGGGACCGGCCGTCGCACCCGTGGCACTCATGCCGGTGACGACGTCGCGCGCGCTCGCCATCAGAACGTCACGAATTGCGTGAGGCGGGAGCGACGGACACGCCTGCCGCACGAGCGCGACCGCGCCCGCCACCTGCGGCGCCGCGGCGGAGGTACCGCTGAATGCGGCCCACCCGTCGTCCGTCGCCGTTCCGTCGTTCGACGGGAACGCACCGCCGCCGCGCGTAGTGTCGATAACGGATCCCGGCGGGACGGGCAGCATGATGTAGGTCGCCTTCGGCTGCTCGCCGACCAGGCCGCAGACGTCGGGAACGATGCGGCCGGGGTAGACGAAGCTCGGGAACCCACTCGCGTAGTCCGATGCGCGGACGCTGCCGTCGCGGTCGAGGTACACGCCGCCGG
Source organism: Actinomycetota bacterium (assembly GCA_046730515.1). Taxonomy (GTDB): domain Bacteria; phylum Actinomycetota; class Thermoleophilia; order Gaiellales; family Gaiellaceae; genus 3-1-20CM-4-69-9. The sequence continues at coordinate 7,501 of JBKPJA010000061.1, forward strand.
CGGCGATGACGTCGGGATGCTGCCCCGGGAACCCGAGGTCGCCGTTGCCCGCCGAGAACACAACCGTGATTCCCTGCGCGACCGCGACCGCGATCGACGCCGCGAGCGCCTGGTCGGCGGCGCTGAGGGGACCCGCGACGACGTTCGAGCCCCAGCTCGACGAGATCACTTGCGGTGCGAGCGCGACGGCGGCGTTGAAGCCGCCGATCGTATTCACGAAGCTGAGCTTGACCATCGTGAAGTCGACGTCCGGAGCGACGGCGAAGAAGTTCGCCGACTCCCCCGTCCCGTGGCCGTTCTCGTCCTGTTCGGGATCTGCGGCGCCCGGCCCGAGGACGACCTGCGCGCGGTAGCCGCGCGCCGAGAAGTACTCGTGGCGGTACCAGCCGGAATCTGTCATCGCCACGCGAATGCCTGCGCCCGTCAGCCCCTCGCGATGCGCGTATTCCGCATTGACGCCGACGGCGACGTCACCCGGCACGTTCAAGTGCCAGTAGGGCGCTGTCGGCGGCAGCGGTAGCGGTTGGGCGTGGAAGTAACGCGGCTCCTCGATCGCGACGCCTTCGACGACGTCCGCGAGCGGTGTATGCCGCGTCTCGATCAAGCCGGACAGGTCCGTTCTCGGCGTGTCCACGAAGGTCGCCGTGTCTTCGAGCGCGTCCTCCTTCACCACGGGTCGCTCTTCGGCGACGAGCGGTGCGGCGAACGCCGCTTCGTACACCGCGGCCGGTGCGGCGATGTTGATCGTCACCGGTGAGACCTGGAGGACCGAAAAGCCGGCCGCGACGAGCCGCTGAACGGCACGACCGATCATCCACGCGTCTGACGTGAACGCCGCCGCGTTACTCGAACCAACCGGGTACGGCGCGTCGAACAACGACGTGCCGCCGATCGACCGAGGCGACGCCTGCGCGTAGACGAGATCCGGCAGACGCGGCTTCGGCGCCACTACAACGCGCGGTTGCGCTTCACGTCCCACCCCGCGGAGATCGCAGGCTCGAGCGAACCGTTCGGTTTCTGCGCACGGTATTCGACGGTGATCCGTCCGAACGACAACGACACCTGATCGACCGGCCCCTCCCCGCCTTCTACTCCTCCGGTCTGGTACGAGGACGCGAACACGTCCGTCAGCGTGTACTCCAGGAAGTCCTGCGCCGCGCGTCCCGTGCGCTGCGCGGTGAGCACGGCGGTCGGTATCCGCGTGCCTGCCGCGCACGCGAGCAGGAGCTTCGGAGACGCCTTGCTGAACTTCGCGACGAAAAGCAGGTCCTGCACCGCGACTCGTCCCGCTGCGGCGCCGGAGCCCGCGTGCGCCCTTGGATGCACCTCGCCCCAGCTGAAGGACTGCAGCTCGATCTCGCCGCGGTGCTTCGTGTTGCGCGACTCACCGGGAATCCCGTCCAGCTTCAGGAAGTAGTCGACCGCCATTACTGCTCTCCGAGAAACCACTCTACTCGCCTGATGTCGCGCTGCATGCGGACGCGCGCGACCGCGATCCCCGCGAGCTTGCCGACGAGCGCCGCAGCCAGCGTCGCGGCCACGCCGAGGCCGACGTTGGTCCACGTGCGTGCGTGCGGAACTGCGACGGCGAAGAGGACGAGACCGACGAGCGTGATCAGCACCGCGACTCCCCCTGCGTCGCAGCCACACTCGTCGTACTCCGAGAGCAGGCGCCGCTCCCAACGCTCGCGCTCGTCCGGGTCGAGCCGACTGGTTACAAGCTCGATCCTGTCGAAGCGGTTCCAGCTGCGCCTGAGCTGCGCGAGATCGGCTGCAGAGCGAACGCGAAGAAGGCGGCGGGACTCGACCGCTCCGCCGCAACCCGCGCACGGCGACGAGACCGCGCTCACCGCGGCGGCTCCTCGTGCTTGCGACAGCCGTCGACGAGCGGGTGCAGACACCAGAGGTTCGGCGGCTCTTGCTGCGCGCCCTTCGTACCCGGATCGTTCGCGGTGTTGATTGCGTCGCACCACGTGTCCCAGAACGTCCGGACGTCGGACTCGAACGGATCAGTCCGGAAGCCTGGCGTGCCCGTGGCCTCTCCCGGCGCCGGCTGATGGATCTTCTGCAGGTGCCTGACCGGATGGATCTCGACCCACCCGTCCGAGTGTCCCGCGTCATAGACCTGATCTCCCCAGACGGCGACGCAATCTTCGTCTTCGATGTTCCCCGAGTCGGGATCGTTGGCGACATCCGAGAAGTCGCCGTCGTGGCGGACGAAGAGCGAGAGCCCGGCGCCGACGAAGACCGCGCCCATTCCGGGGATTGCGCCGGCGATCGCCCCGAGCACGGCGCCGATGATTCCGGCGATCGCGCCCCCTACAACGCCTGCGAGGAAGCACACGACGTCGCAGAGGATCGGCACCGAACAGGCTTTCTTGCAGCCGTCGTGCGCCCAGTTGTACCCGTGCACCGCGCCCTCGACTGCGCCGGCGATTGCGCCCGCGACAACGCCGACTACTGCGGTGAGGGGGCCCAGGATCGCGAGCACCTTGGCGATCGCACACAGGGTTTGCATCCCGTTGCCCTCGATCTCGGAATGCAACGTCCAGCGACCGCCGGGGTGATTCGGCCTGTCGTCGCCGCCGTAGCCTTTGTACGAGAGGTCCCAGTCCGTTCCGTCCGCCTTGCGCGGCTTGCGCAGGAGGCCGGCTGCCGGGAAGGGATCGGCGACGACGGCAGCGAGGTCGTAGACAGGCGTGTCGTGGTCTCGCGGAAACTCCTCCTTCGTGTACGGGATCAGCCGCAGGTTGAAGGAGAGGTCGTTGTCGAAGAGCCAGTCGATCGGATCGTCGCCGAACTTGTTGCTCATCGTCTCGATCCAGTCGACGTGCCCGATCGCGCACTGGTCGCGCTTGACGCAGATCAGTCGCCAGTTGAGCCACTGGTCGCAGAAGCCCTCGACCCATCCGTAGGAGAAGCCGATGTAACCGCCGATCCCCGCGCCGATGCCGACGCCGATCCCGCCGCCGACCAAGCCGATCGCCCCGCCGGCGAGCGCACCCAACAAGCCTGTGATGACGGCCTGCTTGAAGGAGTTGATGAGCAGCGGCAGCAGCGGCCCTTGTCCGCCCCAATGGTTCTCCCAGTCGGAGAGCTCTGCGCAATGCGTGTACTGCGCCAACTCGCGTCAGCCCCTCATCGCGTGACGTAGAGAGTGACGCCGCCGACGAGCTGGTCCTGGTCGTCGACTGCATTGACGTTGATCGCCTCGGTGCCGGAGAAGCCGGCGGGCGGTTCGACCGTGACCGTCACGTTCTGCTCGGCGCCAGGCCCGAGCTCGAGATCGGAGGGCACGATCTGGACGTCCCAGCCGGGATCGATCCCCCATTGGTCCTGTTGGTGCCGACGCTGGAGCTCGCGACACCAGTCATCCTGCGAGCCGTTCTTGCCGTTCTTGCCGTCGCGGCCGTTCTTCCCTCGCCCCTTGTCCTTCTGCTTCTTCTGCCGCTCCACCTCGTCGCAATCGAGCGGCTCGGGGAGCTTGTACGCGTCCGGGACGAGTCGCAGATGCTCGGGTGCGCGGCCTGGATTCCCGACGGGAAACTCGAACACGGCCGGTGAGTGCGCGGCGCCGACGTCGGTGTTCTCCTGGCCGAGGTTGTTCGCGGGATTGGCGTCGTCCGCCCAGATCAGCTTGACCTGGATGCAGTAGTGACCCTCTGTCGCCGGGGTCACCCAGCGAACCGAGCCCGTCGCGGGATGTCCCGGCGCGCCTCGGACCGGCAGATCGACGGTCGTCGAGCCGATGAACGTGCTCGTCGTCGCGATACCGAAGCTGAGGTACGAGAACTCGACGGGCATGCCGACCGCCGGCGCGTCGGTCGAGCCGTTGTAGATCGTCGCGCGGATCTCGTACTCGGTGTTCTTCTTCAGTTCGTGCGACGAGACCGGAACGAAGCCGGCGGCGACGTCATAGAGCTGGATGTCCGGGTTGTCCCAGGTGACCGCGAGCCCTTGGCTCATCAGGTACTGCTGCGAGTAGATCAGCGGATCGGGCCGCTTGTAGACGTCCGGCGGGATGACCTGACAGCGTTTGTAGCGATGCCCCTGACGGCGTAGCGCCTCCTGTCGCTCGTGCCGGCGATGCAGATCCTCGAGCAGCTTGATGAATCCGACCAGCCAGCCGATCGCGAGCGAATACAGCGCGCGGAGCAGGGCGCGGATCAGGCGTCTCAAGCAGTCAGCTCCGGTTGAACGCCCAGCGCCAGACGCGCCGCACCAGGAAGACCGCGGACAGCGTGGCGGCGACGAGGCCGACCGTGACCAGAACCTCGAGCGCGCCACTGCCCCCGTCCGGATTGACGCCGAAGGCGGTCTCGATCCAATCGACGCGCACAAGAGTGAACGTCAGAAACGCCACGCTCACGGTCGCGAGCGCGAACAGGCTCAACTTCATTCTCGCCTCCTTCGGGTGCGCGAGCGGTCACGCCACGCGTTGCAAACGGATCGGCGGAGAACGCCTTTCTCACCGCTCTTTGTTGGCTGCACCTCCCTCGATTGACTCGTCGGAGCAGCCGCAGGAGCCTCGTCTAACACGAGAGGACGATCGTTGTCAATGCGCGTTGCTTGTTAAGCCGGGGCGGGTGCGCCCTCGTGCCTGACTTCGGTGCGGAAGAGGAGGTCGATCACGAGGCTCGCGGCCCAGACGATGATCGTGGCCCACACGTAGTTCCAGAAGCCGTGAATGCTGAAGCCGCCGATGATCAGCTGCGTCAGGTACAGCATCAGTAGCGAGACGAAGAACCACGCGATGCCGAGCGTGACCACCGCGACGGGCAGGGTCAGCAGCTTCAGGATCGGTTTGAGGATCGTGTTCAGCACACCGAAGACGAGCGCGGACCAGAGCAGTGTCCAGCCCGAGCCGTTGAAGGACACGCCGCTCAGGATCCAGCCGGCGAGCCCGAGCGCGGCCGCGTTCGCGAGCCAGGAGAGGAGCAGCCACCTGATCACGTGACCAACCCTCGCCGACGAACGGCCGGAGGAGTTCACCCGCTTGGGATGAGAGGCGTGAAAGCCGGCCGCGAGACGCTGGAAGCGAAGATGAGACTCGATCGCATCCCCCTGGGACCTGTGCGGGCCGCGGCCCGGTCGGGCCGGGAGCTACTCACCGACGAAGCTGAGCGCGCGATCGACGGCGTGCTCGCGGGGCCGCTGCCAGAGCACTTCGCGCGATCGCTCGTCGAGAACCACGTCATCGAGCGTGTCGTCTCCGAGGTGCTGAAGACAACGCCCTCCGGAGACGGCGCACTGCCTGAGATCGAACGCCTGGCGGAAGTCGTCACAGAGCGTGTCGTCCGAAGCCCCGCCTTCAAGCGTGCGATGACGGAGGTGCTCGAGAGCCCAGAGATTCGCAGGGCGCTGAGAGAACAGACCCGGGGTTTCGGATCGGAGTTCGCGGCCGCCGCCCGAAAACGCTCGCGTGCAGGCGACGACAACATCGAGGCGCGAATCCGACGCCGCCCAACCGAGGTCGCAGTTCCGTTCGGAGGCTTCGTGACGCGAGGTACGGCGCTCGTCGTCGACGCCGCACTTGCACAGGTCGTCTTCCTCGTCTTGTCGGCGTCCGTCGCGCTGGTCGCCGCGCTCGTCGCGCCGCTCCGCAGCAATTGGATCACCGGGACCGTGACGGGTTTGATCTGGCTGCTCGTCGTCTCTTCCTACTTCATCGGGTTCTGGAGCAGCGCAGGACAGACGCCCGGTATGCGCTTCATGCGCCTCCGCGTGCTGACACTCGACGGCAAGTCCCTCTCCGTGTCACGCGCATGCCTGCGGCTCGTCGGCCTGATCCTCGCCGTCATCCCGCTGTTCGCGGGATTCGTTCCGGTCTTCTTCGATAGTCGCCGTCGCGCGCTTCAGGATTTGATCGCTCGTACCGTCGTCTACTACGAGCCGTAGCCGAGGGTTAGCAGGCCCGTCCCTCGGGGAAGACGCATCGGAACGACGCCGATGCGATTACTGAGACGAGAACGCCAACGAACCGACGACTACTACGACGAGCGTCCCTTGCCTGACGAGGCAGTCGAGCCGCAGCCCGAGCACGAGGAACCGCGGCTCACGGATCCCGGGCCCACCGAGCTCTCGAAGCGCGACTACCTCGCCATCCTCAAGCGCGCGTTCAAGAAGTTCCAGGCCGACCACATGACGAACATCGCGGCGGCGCTCAGCTACTACGCGTTTCTCGCGATCCCGTCGGCGCTGCTGGTCGCGGTCGGCATCTTCGGCCTCGTTGCCGGGCCAAGCGTCGTCGACACGCTGATCGGCAAGTTGCACGGGATCCTGCCTGCGCAGGCGAGCAGCCTGCTCGAGAGCAGCCTGAAGAACCTGACGCAGCACAACGGAACGGCGATCACCGTCCTCGGCGTCGGCGGCGTGCTCGCCTTCTGGTCGCTGACCGGCGCGATGCAGAACCTGATGTGGGCGTTGAACATCGCGTACGGCCGCGAGGAAGGACGCGGCTTCGTGCGCCGGCGGATCACCGCTCTGTGGATGGTCGTCTTCGCGCTGATCGGCTTCGCGCTCGCATTCGGCGTGCTCGTGCTCGGCCCGCACCTCTCGACGTGGATCGGGAATGCGACCGGGGCGAAGACGACGGTCAAGATCGTGTGGTACATCGCGGAGTGGCCGCTACTGATCGGCGGTTTGCTCGTCGCCTTCGCTGCAGCGATGTACTACGGCCCGAACGTGAAGCATCCACGCTGGCGCTTCCTCACGTTCGGCGGCGTGTTCGCGATCGTGGTCTGGCTGCTCGCGTCGGAGGCGTTCTCCTTTTACGCGAGCAGGTTCGGCTCCTACAACAAGGCCTGGGGATCGCTCGCGGCCGTGGTCGTGATGTTGACGTGGTTATGGCTGAGCGCAGTTGCGCTGCTGCTCGGCGCCGAGATCAACGCCGAAGCCGAGCGCAGCCGCGAGTTGAGACGCGGCGAGCCCGCCGCCGTCGAGCTGCAGGCGCCGGCAAAGACCTAGTCTGTCGGTCGCGCGAGGATCTCGATCGTCACCGCCGGTGCGGGAGGTCGCCGCGAGACGAATCGCGCGAGGCGGCCGTACAGGTCCAGCGCCTGCTTCTGCCAGCCGTACTTCCTCCGTATCAGTCGGGTACCGAGCTCGCCTTTGTCGATGACGCGTGCCGTTCCTTCGACGCGCGGTCCGTGCTCGCGGCCCTTGTAGTCGCAGCGAGCAACGAGCACCCGCGGATCTCTCGCGACCCGGCGAACCTTCCATGTCCTCGCACCCGACCAGACCAAGAGCCGTCGCCCGTCGTCGCTCGCAACCCAGACCGGAGTCGAAATGGACGTGCCGTCTCGCTTGAACGTCGTCAGCGAGACGTAGCGGGCCCGGGCCAGCGATGCGAACTGGTCGTCGACGCTCACTTGCGCACGATTATCTCTGCCGGTCGACCGGCGTCGTCGCAGCGCGCGTATACCCCTCGATGTCGAACTCGTCACCGAAGACCCGAGTTGGAGAAGCGCTCCCTGCAGGAGCGAGATGCAGAGCCGGCGAAGTGCTCGGGCTCGAGCTTCGGATCGAGCTCACCGCGCTGTTGCGCGGCGCGGGCGAGCTGCTCGAACCCTGCCCGCACATGCCCGATGCCGGCGACGACCGCGTTTCGGGCTGCACAGGCGTAGTTTTCATCGGCAGGCGCGGCGCGGCAACCGGAACGGCTGCTAGCGTCGTCCCCCGCCGCCCGGATGCCCTCCGCACGCCGCTCACGTCGAAGTGCGCGCCGACGCGCGCTGTATGAACGCCGCCGACGCAACCGCCGGCGATTTGCATTCGCGCTGATCGCCTTCGTCGTAGGCGCCGCGGTCGTCGGCGGAGCTTGGGGAGCCGACACCGACGTCCTGTCGAGCGGGCGTGACGACACGAAGCGGCCAACGCCCGTTCACCGCGTCTTGCAGAAACCGACACCGAGGGGACCGCTGGCCGGCGCTCTCCTCATCGCGGACCGCGGCAACGATCGCATCCTGCTGGTGAATCAAGCGCACAAGATCCTCTGGCATTTCCCGACGGCGCGAGACCTCCGACGCGGCGTGCACCTGAACTTCAACGACGACGCGTTCGTCGCCAGCGGCGGCCACGCAATCGTCGCGAACGAAGAGGAGGCGCACACGATCGTCTCGATCGACATTGCGACGCATCGACGAGTGCACCTCTTCGGGATCCCCGGTGTGCGCGGCGGCGGCTCGCATCTCCTCAACACACCCGACGACGCGTATCCGTTGCCGAACGGAGACGTCGTCGTTGCGGATGCCTACAACTGCCGCGTCATCTGGATCCGCTCGCATCGAATCGTCCGCCAGCTCGGTCAGAGTGGAGTCTGCGCCCACGACCCGCCTCGCACGTTCGGCCCGGTGAACGGCGACACGCCGTTGCGCGACGGAGGCTTGCTCGTCAGCGAGATCCCGGGGCACTGGATCGACGAGATCGGGCCGGGCGGGGGACTCCGCTGGTCGGTAGAGGCGCCGGTTCGCTATCCGTCCGATCCGCAGCTCCTCCCGCACGCCCGCATCCTGGTCGCCGACTACTCGAATCCCGGACAGATCGTGATCATGAACCGCTTCGGGCGCGTCCTCTGGCGTTATGGGCCCGAATCGGGACCGGGAGCGCTCGACCATCCGTCGCTTGCGCTGCCGCTTCCGAACGGGAATATCGCGGTCAACGACGACTATCGCGATCGTGTCGTCGTGATCGATCCGCGGACGAACCGAATCGTATGGCAGTACGGGCGCACCGACGTCCCGTCGCGGCTGCGACGATTCCTGAACACCCCGGACGGGCTCGACTTCGTACCGCTCGACGCCCAAGGACGGCCGCTGTGGGCGGCCGTGCACCACCCGGGTTAGCTCACGCGTGCGCGGAGATGGTGCCGCCCGCGATCTGCGAGGTGCCGGTTCCCTGCCATTGCGCGGTGACAACTCGGCGTGCGCCGCGAGGAAGCCTGCAGACTGCGCTGAAGCCGAAGGACTCCGCCTTCGTCACCGTGCCGGCGCAGCGCAGCCCGCTCGGGAGGTAGACCATCTGGAAGGCCGTGCGGTCGATCTTTCCCGGCTGCAGTAAGAGATCCGCGCGGACGAGGACGCGTTGAACACCGACTCCTTCGCCGACCATCGACACGATTCCGCGTGTGATCCCGCTCACGCTCGAGATGTGCCCTCTCAGAGGTTCCGTGAACGCCTTCGCGTTCCACGGCTTCGGCTTGAAGTGAAACGGACCGGTGCCGAGGACGACCACGGAGAGAGGAAGCGCGACACCGGCTAGGGCGGCCGCAGGCGCGAAACGTCTGCCGGGCATGAGACGCCAAACGATCGCTGCGCCGACAGCGGCGGATGAGAGTGCATAGATCGCGAGTAGCCACGGGGCGCTGCGATCTGTGCCGCTCGTGACGCCGTGAACGGTTGCGAGGCTCCAGACGACGAAGTTGAGGTAGTGCGCGCGGCGCCAGAACCGGTACGACAGACGATCGCGGTAATGGTTCGTCACGGCGAGGGCAAGCAGCAGCTCGGCAGCGACGATCCCGAATGCAACCCAGATCGGCCGGTAGCGCGATACGAGCGGGACGATGATCGAGGCGATGGAAAACGGCAGCCACGAGTCGATCGCGATCGTGACGATGTGGATGATCACGAACGTGCCGACGAGCAGGCCGACGAAACGATGCACGTCCTCGATTGCGAACTTCGGCCACAAACGCAGGCTGGTCCGTCGCGCCATCGTCAGACCGAGGACGGCGCCGAAGCTCAGGAGGACGTAGGCGGCAATCCCGGCCGCGCGGGCCGCGTACCAATCGAGTGGATTCGAGGTTACGTGCATGCGAGCAGTCGCTCGATGCTCCGCTGCCAGGCGTCGTTCGTGCGAACTGACCCGTCGGTGCCGACGAAGCGTCCCGGGATTCCGCGTACGTCGAGCCACCCGGGACCGGCGTCGTCGAGCAGAAACGCCGCTTTCGCAGCGACGTCGGCGGCCACACACGTCGCACCGCATGCAGTGACCTGGAGCCAGCGCGCGCTCGACGGACGGCCCGTGCGCGGATCGATCAAATGGTTCCCGCGGCGGTCGGTGCCGCTCGTCGCGAGCGCGCCGCGAACGAGCTGAACGGAGCCGCCGGCAGGCAACGCGACGACGGCGCCGCCGCGAACGGCGATGTCCCCGCCGGCGGAAACGAAGCCGTCGCCCGTCAGGAGTGCGACCGCGTCGTCGACGGTCTTGCTCTTGACAACGCCGTTCAAGTCGATCTGCACTCCAACCGGAACGAAGGCATGCCGCCCGATGACGCCGATGACGTGCGGCTGCGCGAAGTCCCGCTCTTGATTCTCCTCGGCAGCAACGAGCTGGGCGCCGAGTGTCGGCACGACGAGCTCGTCCGTCTGCCGCGCGACCTCGAGCCCGAACGCCAGCATCGAAGCGAAATCTTCGGAGAGGCGCACGACGCGGCCTGCGCTTGCGTTGACGCGATTGAGCTCGCTTTCGGCGCGAAAGCGGCTGAACGTGCGATCGCGCGCCTCGAACAACGCTTCGATTCCGCGGCGAGCGTCGTGGTCGGCGCCGCCGAGGACGATCTCGCAGCCCATCGATGTGAATCGGTGGACGCTCACGAGGTGCTGGTCGTCGCGTCGGGCGGCGCAGTCGCCGGTGCGAGGATTCCTGCCTGGAGCAGGTTTTGGCGCACGACGTTGTAGAGAGGCGGCGGGATCGCGAGCGGCTTGACCGCGTGCTTCGGATGTCCTGCGTACGTGACGCGGGCCAGGGCCATCCAGGATCCGAAGCCAACCGCCGCGAGGACGGCGATCCACCGCTTCGCCGAGCGTGCGCGTCGGCGAGCTCTGGCAACGCGTCCGCGCCGGCCGTCGTTCGCCCGCTCAACCACGTTCACAGTCAAGCAGCGACGGCTAAGAAATCACTGAGAGCGCAGACAAATAAACGAACGCTCAATCTGTCCTTCACATTTCGCTCACGCCCGCGCGGTTTGCCTCAGACGGCCGACCAGTTCTTGTGGTCGCTCGACTCGAGCTCGACCTCGACCTCGACTCCTTCGACGGGCGGCCGGGACGAAACACTGAGACCGAGGTGCTGCGCGAGGAACGGCGTCAGGTAGCGGCCGACGATCTTCGCGGGGGGCCACCACAGCGGCTCGGTGTCAATGATGGATCGTCCTCGCCCAGGCTCTGCCTGCAGGTACCGCGGCACCATCCCGGTCAGCAAGACCCCGCGAAGAACGGGCCGGAACGGTTTCGGCCGCACCGACGCGCCCGCATCCGCGGCGACCGCGCTCGCAACCGCGTCGGCCTGCGCAGCTGCTAGCCCGCCTTGCTTGACCGCGAGCTGCGTCATATCCCCCGCGGCATAGACGTCGGTCAGTCCGAACACCCAGCCGAATTCGTCCGTGGGGACCCAGCCACTTTGATCACTCGGGATGCCGGGGACGTTTGGACCTTCGAGTTTCGGCAGGGAGACGACCGCATCCGCGTCGATCCAGCGGTCGCCAGTGAGCTGAAGCTTTCCTTCGCTCCAGCCCAGCGCGACGGCGCCCGTGCGAACGTCGATCGACCGGATCTCCAAGAGCTCACGAACGGCATCGCTCGCTTCCGGGCCGAACAGCGCGAGCGGGCGATCCTCCGGCGTCACCAGCACGACTTCGATCCCGCGGGTCCCGCGGGCGGCGAGATACTCAGCGGTCATCAGTGCGAGCTCATAGAGCGGTAGCGGCCATGTCGCCGCCGGAGGGACCGTGAAGACGAGCCGCCTGATCTCTCCCGTTACCGCCCGTGCCAGGAGCCGTTCGAACCCGTCCTCGTCCTCCGGGCCGCGAAAGGTGAACGCGCCGGCGACGGCGTCTCGTGTCCGAGCGCCGAGCGTGAGCACGAGCACGTCGTAGTCGATCTTCGTGGCGTCGTCGAGCTCGATCAGCTTCCACTCGGGATCCACGGAGGCGACGCTGCCCCTGCGCAGGCGCGCGCCCGTCTCGTGCACCAGCTTGTCGAGCGGGAACTTCCGCACCTCACCCACGCCGAACGGCGCCGCCACCGCTAGCGGCCGGTAGACGAACTCCGTCTCCGGCGCGACGAGCTCCACCGAGACGAAGTCGTTCGCCTGCGCGTTGAGGGCCAGCGCCGTCTCAAGCCCCGCGACACCCGCACCTGCGATGACGACGTGCCTGCGATCCATGGCCGCATCGTCCCGGCCGGTGCATGGGGGTACATCCGGGCAATCACTGATCCACGGTCCGTAAAGGGACCGATGCCCTGGGCGGGACGCGGAACGGACACTCGGAGCAGCCAGTGAAAGGAGGCTTCCGATGAAAGCCCTCGTCTACCACGGTCCCGGTCGGAAGGCCTGGGAGGAGAAGCCGGATCCCTTCATCGTCGATGCGACGGACGCGATCGTCCGGATCGACTCCGCCACGATCTGCGGGACCGATCTCCACATTCTCAAGGGAGACGTTCCCGAAGTGAGGCCCGGCACGGTGCTCGGGCACGAAGCCGTCGGAACGATCGTCGAGGTCGGTTCGGGGGTGACGACGCTCCAGCCCGGGAACCGGGTGCTCGTCTCCTGCATCACGTCGTGCGGTCGGTGCCGTTTCTGCAAGGAGGGCCACTACGGCCTCTGCACGGGCGGAGGCGGTTGGATCTTCGGCCACCTGATCGACGGCCTGCAGGCCGAGCTCGCTCGCGTGCCGTTTGCAGACACATCCGTGTACAAGCTGCCCGACACGCTCAGCGACGAACAGGTCCTGTTCCTCGCGGACATCTTGCCGACGTCGTACGAGGTCGGAATCCTGAACGGGAAGGTCGATGCCGGCGACACGGTCGTCATCGTCGGCGCCGGTCCGATCGGGCTCGCGGCCGTTCTCACCGCGAAGCTCTACACGCCGGCGAAGATCGTTGTGATCGACCTCGCCGACGCACGGCTGGAGAAGGCGCTCGAGTTCGGCGCAGACATCGTCATCAACAGCGGCCGCGAGGACGCCGCGGAGCTCGTGACGGAGCTGACGAACGGTCTGGGCGCGGATGTCGCAATCGAGGCGGTCGGGGTGCCCGAGACCTTCGAGCTGTGCACTGCGGTCGTGCGCCCAGGGGGACACGTCGCCAACGTCGGCGTGCACGGACACTCGGCCACGCTGCACCTCGAGACGCTCTGGATCCGCGACGTGACGATCACGACGGGTCTCGTGGACACATTCACGACCCCAAAGCTGCTCTCGCTCATCGAGCAGGGACGGCTGGACGCGACGGCGTTCGCGACGCATCGCTTCCCGCTCGAGGAAACGATGGACGCCTACGAGACGTTCGCGGCGGCCGCGGATACCAACGCCCTGAAGGTCGTGCTCGAGGGGGAGCACGCGTACACGCTCACGCCGAAGGACGAGCTTGCAACCGTCGCTTGACGGTCGTAGGACAAGGGTCAGACCCGATTGGGGTCTGACCCTTTTTAGGCAAGATTGACAGGCATGCAACGCGACGTAGCCCTAGTGCTTTCCGGCGGCGGGATGAACGGCGTCCTGATGGAGCTCGGCTTCCTGCGCCGCATCCGCGAGTCGTCGTACTGGCCTCGTGTCGGGTGGATCTTCGGCACCTCTGCGGGCGCGCTGGCAGGCTCGCTGGCGGCGGTCGACCGGCTCGACGACCTCGAGCGCTTTCTCCTCCAACTGCGTCCGGAGGAGACGTTCCGGCCGCATCGGTTGTGGCAATTGCCGCTGCTCGGCCTCCACGACTACGTGCTGCCGCGGACGATCGACCGGCGCATCGGCGACCGCGTCGCGCTGGCGCGCGACCTTGCGAAGTCCGACATCGAGCTGGTCGTGATCGCAGCGGACGTCACCGACGACGCCGACGAGGACGGGACGAATCCGCGCGAGCTCGCGTACTCGGCACGCGAAACGCCGCCCGACGTCTTCGCGCAAGCCGTGCTTGCCTCGGCCGCGATCAGCGCACTCGTGTTGCCGCTGCGCGTCGGCGACCGCATCGCTACCGACGGCGGCTGGGTCCGGAACTACCCGCTCGGCTACGCATACGACCATCCGGAGGTCGAAACGATCATCGGCTTTCGTTATCTGCCGCGCTATCCGCCTGTCGGCGCGGAAGGCATCGAACGGCTGCGGCATCGCCTCGAGCGCTTCCGCCGTGTGCCGCCGATCCGCGGCTTCATCACTGAGCTCGAGCGCGCCGAAGAACGCGCGAAGCGCGGAGAGCCGGCCCACGCGATCGACATGATCGTGCGGCTGATGCGGCTTTCGATCCTTCGGAACAACGCGCTCGAAGAGCGATACGCGGACGAGAAGGACCAGTCGATCCAGGAGCTCGAATCGCTCCGCGAAGACGTGCTCGGAATCGTGGGCAAGCACGTCCGCGGCTCAGGCCGGCGCGAGCGGATCGCGCACGCGATCGCGGATCGGTTCGCCGCATCGAGCTTTCCTTTCCGCCACGACCGGCTCGTCCCGCGCATCACGGTGCAAGCCTCGGTCGGCGAGGTCAGCCTCGATCCGGGCCTTCGCAATCAGAGCCCGTGGACTGAGGATGCGAAGCGCACGCTGATTGCCCGCGGCTACGAGCTCACGAGCGGCGAGCTCGCCTCAGCCGGGGAAGCTGCTGCCTAGCGGGTCTGCTGCTCCGCTTCCGCCTCCATGCGCTCGAGCCGCGTGTAGTAGTCCGGGAACTCCTTGAGGTGAGCCCAGGCGATCTTGCCCGTGAGGATCGGATCGTTGTGGGTGACGTCGGTCTCGGGATCGTGCGCGCCGTGCTCGAGCTCGACCTCCATACCTGCTCGGAACTGCTCGACGTCGAACGGTGATGTCTCCCAGTCGATCCCGATCTGCTCGCCGATGCTCCGCGCTTCTCTTGCGTCGATCTTCATGACGGCATTATGCGGCCGCGTACGCCGCGAGCCGCTCGGCGAGCTCGCGCAGCGCGCCCGGCGCGTCGAGGCTCGCAATCGAAAGCGACCGGCCGTTCCGCCTCCGCACCTGCAGGCGACCGGCCTCGATCCGCACGCCGTCGATCTCCCGCAGAGGGATGGCTTCCTGCACGTGGCAGCCGTTGGAGGCGCCGGTGAGCAGCAGCGAGCGGGCGTCCATGTCGAGCCGGCCGGCGCACGGCCTGCCGCCGACGCCTTTCCACGAGACCGCATAGGTCGAGCCGAACATGACCGCATCGTGCAGACGGCCGGGCAGATCGTCATCAGGACACACGCGCAGGAGGGTTGCGGCAAAGCCGCAGGTCGATCCGGGACCTTCTGCCGATGACCAGGGCCACGATGGCGGCGACACTCCCCCGAAATCGCAATGGAGGAAACGATGAAGCGGAAGACAAGGATCAGACTCGGAATATTGACACTCGCCACGAGTGCCGCCTTTGCAGGTAGCGCGTTCGGTCACGCCCCGCAGACGATCACGATCCGCCACCAGTTGCGCGGCTGCCATACGTGGTCCTTCGCGGGCGGGGCTTACAAAGCGTCGCTCAACGTGAAGGTCGATCGAGACACGACGCTCGTGTTCGTCGACAACGACATGATGCCGCACAAGTTGATCCAGCTCTCCGGGCCCAAGGCGAGGCTCACCACGCCGAACATGCACACCATGGGAGCGAAAGCGGTCGCAATCTTCCCGAAGCCCGGCGTCTACAAGTTCACGACCAAGGTCGGCGAGGACTACATGAAGGGAATGAAGACCATCGGCCCCGACAACGTCCTGCGCCTCAGCGTCACGGTCTCGTAGGTTCGAAGTAGAGTCGGGCGAGTGCACGAGTTCGACGTCTCGTCCGTGAAGGATCGCCTCGTAGCCGCCGGCGGCGGCTACGAGGTCGTTCACGAGTCGCCCGCGCTCGAGCTGGGCGTGTACGTCCTCGTGGCGCCGGAGCCCGACCGGCAGCAGCCCCACGCCGACGACGAGGTCTACGTCGTGCTCGAAGGCTCCGGCGTGCTCGAGGTCGAGGGCGGCTCCGTGCCGGTTCAGGAAGGCCACGCAGTCTTCGTCGAGGCCGGTGCCGAGCACCGCTTCACGGCCTACGAGCAGCTGAGCGTGCTCGTGATCTTCGACCACGGCTCTGCGGAAAAGCCGTAATCCGTTCCGGGATCTCTCCCGATGCGCACGCGCGCCGATGGCGCCACGCTGCCGCAAACGACGAAGGAGGAGTGATGAACCGGCTGGTGATCGTGGGACGGTTGCAGGACGGCAAGCACGCGGAGGCCGAGGAGCTGCTGCGCGAGGGACCGCCGTTCGACCTGGAGGAGCTCGGCTTTCACCGACACGGCGTCTACCTGACCTCCACCGAGATCGTGTTCGTGTTCGAGGCCCCCGAGGTGGAGTGGCTCGTCAACGACTTGATCGACGATCCCGTAGCCTCCTTGGCATTCGGCCCGTGGCAGAGCGTGATCGAGGGAACGCCTCGACTCGGACACGAGCGCTTCTTCTGGTCGCGCGAGCAGGACAAGCTCGGCGTCGGCCTCGGGGTCTAGGCGTTCTCCTCGTCGAGCAAACCGTGTGAGAGCGCGTAACGCACGAGCTCCGCGCGCGTCGAGAGCCGGAGCTTCTGCATGATGTGCGCCCGGTGCGTCTCGGCGGTGCGCACCGAGATGTAGAGCATCTGCGCGATCTCCTGGTTCGTGTGTCCGAGCGCGAGCAACCGCAGCACTTCCCGCTCCCGGTCGGAGAGGGGATCGGCTTCGGCGGCTGCGCGTGCCTCCGCGTCCGCAGCGACCATGCGCGCTCCGAGCGCTGGATGAACGTAACGCCCGCCGTCCGCGATCTCGCGGACCGCGGACACGACCTCTTCGTCCGCCGCCTCCTTCAACACGTAGCCGGCGGCTCCCGCGGAGAAGGCCTCGCGCACGTAGTTGGGATCGTCCTGCATCGAGAGCACGAGCACCTTCGTCTCGGGTGATTCCTTCAGGAGCTTCGGCAGGACGTCGATGCCGCTCTCGCCCGGCATGACGACGTCGAGCAGCATCACGTCCGGCTTGAGCGCACGCGCGCGGAAGATCGCGTCCTTCGCGTTGCCCGCCTCGCCGACGACCTCGATGTCCTCTTCGCGCTCGAGCAGGAGCTTGATCCCGGAACGGACGACGGCGTGGTCGTCGACGACGACGGCCCGGATCACGGGAGCGGGACCTCGACCACGAGCGTCGTTCCGCTCTCCGGCGACGACTCGACGGAGAGGCGGCCGTCGAGCAGCCCGACGCGCTCGCGCATGCCGACGAGACCGAGGCCGTCGTCGGTCAGCTCCTCCGGATCGAAGCCGCGACCGTCGTCTTCGATCACCGCTGTCGCGGTCGAGTCGCGCCGCACGAGGAGGATGCTGACATTGCGCGCCTGTGCATGCTTGACGACGTTCGTCAAAGCCTCCTGGACGAGGCGGTAGAGCGTGGTCTCAACGGCCTCCGGCAACCGTTGCGAGCCGAGCTGCGCCTCGAATTGCGCCTCGATCCCCGTCGCCTCGGAGAACGTCTGCACCAATCTCTCGACAGCGGCGACGAGGCCGAAGTCGTCGAGCGCCTTCGGCCGCAGCTCGACCGCGAGCCGCCGAACGTCTTGCAACGTCCCCACGACGAGCTCGCGCAGATTCGCAACCGCGGCGCTGGTCAGCTCCTCGCTGGGCGCGTCCTCGACCGTCTTCAGCCCGAGCAGGATCGACGTCAGGGCCTGCCCGGTCTCGTCGTGTAATTCCCGCGCGAGCCGTTGCCGCTCCAGTTCCTGGCCCTCGACTACGCGACGGAGCGAGTCGCGCGCGACACGGCGCGACAGGTCGACGGCGATCGCAGCACGTGCGGCGAACTGCTCCGCGATCCGCACGTCTGCGTCTCCGAACCGGGGATCGTCCCCGACCTTGTCGTGCGCGATCAACACGCCGATCGCACGTTCGCGCGCGAGCAGCGGCACGAAGAGCCCGGTCGTCGCACCGAACTGACGCGTCGCGTCCTGAAGGACTTCCGGATCCTCGAGCAGCGAGTCGACGCGCTCCGTGCGCCGGCGCGCGAACACGCGGCCCGCCTTGGATGACTCCCGCGGGAGCAAGACGCCTGCGATCACGTCGGCGCGATCGCCCGCAGCGGCCTCGACCCGCAACCCGTCGCGGAACGGCACGGCGATGGCGACGAGCCCGGCATGGATGAGCTCGCGCAGACGATCGGCGACGAGCTGGAGGAGCCGAGACAGGTCGAGCTCGCTGACGAGCGCGTTCCCGATCTCGTTCAACGACTCGAGCTGGCGCGACCACCGGGTCGCCGACTCGTACAGGCGTGCGTTCTCAAC
>JBKPJA010000062.1:0-5413 GCA_046730515.1 Actinomycetota bacterium
ACGCGGTCGCCCGGCTGCACCTCGAGCCCGGCGGCGACCTGGCAGCCGCGCTCGAACAACTCGCGCGAGGAATGCCACCTCCCCTCGAACCACAGGGCGTCGTAATCGCCGCGTCGTTCGTACGCGTCTTCGTGCAGCAGAGCGAGGTTCCGCGTCACAGCGTGCGCATCGAACGTCCGCCCGCTTCCTGCATCGACGCGAGCATCCCAGCCGGCACTGCGCCTTCTGGCAGGCGGCCCTGGATCTCTCCCAACAGCGAGTCGGGATCCCAGCGTTCGTCGGTCTGGAAGAGCTCGCCGGCATTCCACCCGCGGAGCATGTTGACCGTGCCGCCGTAGACGAAGAACACTTGACCCGTGATGTTCTGTGCCTCGTCCGCGCAGAGCGCGACGACGATCGGCGAGTTGTTCGCGGGGTCCGCAGGATCGAAGCCGTCCTCCGGCGCCGGGATCTCGCCGAACGCGGTCTCCGTCATGCGCGTGCGTGCATTGGGCGCGATCGCGTTGACGGTGACGCCGTAACGCTGCAGCTCCTGTGCGGCGATCAGCGTGAAACCGACAATTCCGGCCTTCGCAGCGCCGTAGTTCGCCTGTCCGATGTTTCCGAACACACCGGACGGGCTCGAAGTGTTGATCACCCGCGCCTGCAACTCGTCGCCCGCCTTCGATCGCTCGCGCCAATATGCCGCCGCGTGACGCGTCGGTGCGAAGTGTCCCTTCAGGTGCACCTCGATCACGGCATCCCACTCGTGCTCCTCCATGTTCACGAGCATGCGGTCGCGGAGGATCCCTGCGTTGTTGATGAGGATGTCCAACCGACCGAAGCTCTCGAGCGCCTCGTCGATCAGCCGCCTCGCGCCGGAGAAATCGGCGACGTTCTCCCCGTTCGCGATCGCATCGCCGCCGAGTGCCTCGATCTCTCTCGCGACGGCGTGCGCGGGGCCGGCATCGGCGCCTTCGCCTACGAGTGATGTGCCGAGGTCGTTGACCACGACCTTCGCGCCCGCATGCGCGAGCGCGAGGGCGTGCTCCCGCCCGATTCCACGGCCGGCGCCGGTGACGATTGCGACCTTCCCACTCAGATCCGGCATCGGTCTGTTGAGATTACAACCGCATGGACTTCCGCCTGACCGAGGAGCAGGAGCTCGTCCGCGCTTCGGCGCGCGAGTTTGCGGCCCGTGAGATCACTCCGTATGCCCGCGATTGGGACCGCGCAGAGGAGCTCGATCGTTCGCTCCTGCCGAAGCTCGCGGAAGTGGGTTACCTCGGCTCGGGGTGGGATGAGCGCTACAGCGGCGGCGGCCTCGACACGGTCTCTTACGCGCTCATCGTCGAGGAGCTCGGTAAGGCGGACTCCTCAGTGCGCGGGGTTGTGTCGGTCACCGTCGGCCTCGTCGGCAAGACGATCGCACGCTTCGGCACTGAGGAGCAGAAGCGGGCGTTGCTCCCGAGGCTCGCCTCCGGAGAGGATCTCGGCTGCTACGCCTTGACCGAGCCCGGCTGCGGCTCCGACGCCGCTGCGCTCGCCACCCGCGCGGAGCGGGACGGCGACGGGTGGTCTCTGACGGGCTCGAAGACCTTCATCACGCTCGGCACGTGGGCCTCGGTCGCGCTCGTGTTCGCCCGCACCGGTGGAGAAGGCCCGCGCGGGATCACGTGCTTCCTCGTTCCGACCGACGCGAAAGGGTTCGAGGCGCGGCCGATCAAAGGGAAGCTCGGCCTCCGCGCCCAGGATACGGCCGAACTGTCGCTCGACGGCGTGCGCGTCCCCGACGAGAACCGGCTCGGGGACCTCGGGGACGGCTTCCGCGTCGCCATGAGCGCGCTCGACATCGGCCGGATCTCGCTCGCCGCAGGCTGCGTGGGGATCGCACAGGGATCGTTGGAGACCGCGATCGGCTACGCCCGCGAACGGAGCGCGTTCGGGCGCCCGATCGCCCGCTTCCAGCTCGTCCAGGAGCTGATCGCCGACACTGCGGCCGAGACAGAGGCCGCACGCCTGCTCGTCTGGCGGGCCGCTGCGCTCGCCGACGCCGGCAACCAGCACACGCTCGAGTCCTCGATCGCGAAGCTGTACGCGAGCGAAGTCGCTCTGCGGACCGCAAATAGCGCCGTGCAGGTTCTCGGCGGCTACGGCTACATCGACGAGTACCCAGTGGGGAAATACCTCCGGGACGCGCGCGTGGCGACGCTCTACGAAGGGACGAGCCAGATCCAGAAGCTGATCATCGGCCGCGCGCTGACCGGCGAGAGCGCGTTCACCTGATTAGGCTTGCGCCACTGATGGCGCTGCTCTCGCTGCGAAACGTCGGGATTCGCTTCGCGGGCATCGTCGCGCTCGACGACGTTTCGCTGGACGTGGACGATGGTCAGATCGTCGGCTTGATCGGCCCCAACGGCGCAGGCAAGACGACCGCCTTCAACGTGATCACGCGTCTCTACAAGCCGGACGAGGGCGAGGTCGAGTTCGAGGGGAAGTCGCTGCTGCGAACTCCGCCGTACCGCATCGTCCGTCGCGGCATTGCGCGTACCTTCCAGAACGTCGAGATCTTCCCGACGATGACCGTGCTGGAGAACGTTCTCGTCGGCGCACATTCCGTCAACCGGTTCCAGCGGCAAAAGACGGCGAGCCGTCGTGCGTCCGAGACGCTCGAGCTCGTCGGCGTCGAAGGTGTCGCCTCCCGGCGGGCCGCCGGACTTCCGTTCGGAACGCTGAAGCGGGTCGAGCTCGCGCGCGCCCTCGTCTCGCGTCCGCGACTCTTGCTGCTCGACGAGCCTGCGAGCGGACTGAACCACGAGGAAGTCCTCGAGCTTGCGTCCGCAATCCGAACGCTCCGCGAGGAGCTAGAGCTGACGATGCTCGTGGTCGAGCACCACATGAGTCTCGTGATGCGGATCTCCGATCACGTGCACGTTCTCAACTTCGGCCGGACGATTGCGGCCGGGACGCCGCAGGAGGTACAGCGGAATCCCGACGTCATCGACGCGTACCTCGGCGGGGAGATCGATGGCGCCGCTGCTTGAGCTCCGCAACGTCGAGGCGCGCTACGGCCCCGTGAAGGCGCTCCACGGCGTGTCGCTCGATGTCGGCGAGAAGCAGATCGTCGCCGTGCTCGGGGCAAACGGCGCCGGGAAGACGACGACGCTGCGTTCGATCTCGAACACGGTTAGGCGCAGCGGCGAGATCAGGTTCGCGGGGAAGTCTCTGGCACGGCGTTCGCCCGAGTCCGTCGTGCGAATGGGCATCGCGCACGTGCCGGAAGGGCGCGGCACCTTCGCGGAACTGACGGTGGACGAGAACCTCAGGCTCGGCGCGTACACACGACGCGGGAGCAGCAAAGACGACCTGAAGCGCGTGCGAGGCCTCTTTCCGTGGCTCGAGCAACGCGCGGGGCAGCAGGCGGGGACCCTGAGCGGAGGCGAACAGCAGATGCTCGCGATCGCGCGCGCAATGATGGCGCGGCCGCGGATGCTGCTGCTCGACGAGCCGTCGCTCGGGCTTGCGCCGCTCGTCGTCTCCGAGATCTTTCGAATAGTCAAGGAGCTCAACGAGCAGGAGGGGACGACGGTGCTCGTCGTCGAGCAGAACGCGAACATCGCCCTGCAGGCGGCTGACACGGCGTACGTCCTCGAGGTCGGACGCGTGGCGCTGTCCGGGCCCAGCGCGGAGTTGCGCGAGCACGAGTCCGTGCGGCGCAGCTACCTGGGCTACTGATGGCCGCAGTCGAACGTGTTCGCGCCGTGCTTCCCGGCGGCGGCCGGCGCCGAATCGCCCCGGTCGTGTCTCCGCCGGTCGCTGTGTTGCTCCTTACGGGCTGCGTCTTCCTGACGATCGGTTGCCTCCAGAGCGAGACGTTTGCGCAGCAGACGGTCGCTGGTCTCGCCAACGGCGGGATCTATGCCAGTCTTGCCGTCGCGCTCGTCCTCATCTACCGAGCGACGGAGGTGATCAACTTCGCGCAGGGAGCGATGGCGATGTTCACCACGTACATCGCGTACCAGTTGATGAAGTCGGGCGTTTCGTACTGGCCGGCATTCGTGCTGACGCTTGCGATCGCTTTCGTCGGCGGCGTCGCAACGGAGCGCGTCGTCATCAAACCCGTCGAGCGCGCAGGCGTGGTTACCGTCGTGATCGTCACCATCGGCCTGCTGATCCTCTTGGAAGGCCTGGCGGCGTGGATCTGGACGCCGGAGATCAAGACGTTCCCGAGTGCCTTCCCGACGCGCGGGATTCAGGTCGGCGGCGTGAGCTTCTCCCTTCAGGATGTCGGCACCATCACCGTCTCGATCGGCGCGGTCGTCCTGCTCTGGCTCTTCTTCCAGTTCACGAAGGTCGGGCTCGGGATGCGTGCAGCTGCGTTGCGGCCGGCCGCCGCCCGTCTCGTCGGCGTGCGTGTCAGCTGGATGCTCGCGCTCGGGTGGGGCTTCGCAACGGTGCTCGGAGCGATCGCGGGCTTGATGATCGCGCCGAGCATCTTCCTTCAGCCGACGATGATGGACACGATCCTGATCTACGCGTTCGCCGCGGCCGTGGTCGGGGGGATCGAGAGTCCTCTCGGCGCGGTTGTCGGCGGGCTCGCGCTCGGCGTGTTGCTGAACCTGCTCGGAACGTACGTGGGCTTCGTCACGTCCGAGCTCCGGCTGCCCGTCGCGCTCGCGCTGCTGCTCCTGGTGATCGTCGTTCGGCCGTCGGGCTTGTTCGGCCGCAAGGTGGTGCGGCGGGTATGAAGGTGGCCGTTCGCATCGCCGTCGTCGCAGCGGCTGCCGCTGTCGTCGTTCTGTTGGCGACCCGGATGTCGGATTACCACCAGCTGATCGGCGGGAACATCGCAACGTTCTTCATCGCGATTCTCGGCCTCAACATCCTCACCGGCTACACGGGTCAGATCTCGCTCGGGCACGGGGCGTTCATGGCGATCGGCGGATACACGACGGCGATCCTGTATCGCGATCACGCCGGTTCTCTGCCGTGGCACAGCGCGCTGTCCACGATTCCGCTCGCGGCAGCCGCGGCATTTGCCGTCGGCGTCGTCGTTGGAATTCCCGCAGCGCGGCTGAGCGGCGTCTACCTGGCGCTGGCGACGTTCGCGGTCGCGCTCGTCGTCCCCGCGCTCGCGAACAAGTACACGACCTTCAGCGGCGGCCGCGACGGAATCCTCCTGCCGATCCGCACGGGACACTGGTCGTACGTCACGGCGTGGAGCATCGCCGGCGGCATGCTCGTGGTCGCGTGGCTCCTCCTGCGCGGACGCCTCGGGCGGGCATGGCGCGCAATTCGCGACAGCGACATCGCCGCCGTCTCGGCCGGCGTCAATCCGACGGTGTACAAGACACTCGCGTTCGCCGTCTCGGCCGCGTTTGCCGGGGTGGCCGGCTCGCTCTTCGTATTGCTCAGCGGCTTGGCGCAACCGGAC
>JBKPJA010000063.1:0-3525 GCA_046730515.1 Actinomycetota bacterium
CGTGGGGTGCATCTATTCGATCTTCCTGCAAATCGGCCGGATTCATTCCAAGCTCGAGCTCGATTTGCACGCCCGCGAAGCTTCAGTGGGCGGAACTTGTCAGTGCGCAAAACATCCGCGTTTCGCTGCGGACGCGCTCGACGTGAAGTGATCACCCTAGGGCGTGCTGGTGGCGCGGCCCTCCGACCTCTCGTCGCGTTCGGCGACTGTTACGAGGCAGATGCGGCGGCCGTTTGCTCGAGCAGCGCCTCGGTCTCGGCTAGCGCGCAGCGGTCGTCGAGCGAGGCGAACAACCCCCCCGCCTCGCGCAACGGCTTCGCCGCGCCTGGCCGACCAAGCGCGACAAGGCAGCGGCCCTGTCCGAGGAGAGCGCGGGCCTGCTCAGGCACGTTCCCGAACTCGCGCCACGCCTCCGACGCCTGCGCATTGAGCGCAGCCGCCTCGTCGGGCTTACCGCGTGCCTCAGCCAGGATCGCCCGGGCGGTCAGAAGCGAATGACGGGCGCGGGCAGAGGGATGCTCGCTCGCCTGCAGGAGCCGCTCCGCAAGGTCGAGGGAGTCCGTGGCGGCGCAGATGCTAAGCGCATCAGGCAGTCCCACCGCCAAGTGAGGCGGACTTCGAAGAAGAGACGGTGCCCGTGCGCACTCTTCGACGAGCCGGCGTGCCGCGGCGAGGTCGCCGGCCGCGCGCTCGATTAGCGCGGCAGAGTTGAGAGCTGGACCGAGCACCTGTGGGTCGCCGCTCTCCCGCGCGCGGGCCAGGAGCTCGTCCTGGATCGACGCGGCGTCGGCGACCGCGCCTCGGCGGACGAACACGCGCGCCTTGTACGCGAGGGCCATGATCCCGATCTGGCTGTCGCCGCGGGCGCGGTCCCACTCGAGTAGCTCATCCGCCGCGCGCACGAGGTCCGTCCACTCGCCGGTGTCGAAGAGGTACCAGAGTCGCATGCCCCTGCACCACATGGCGACGGTGTTGATCCCGCGGCGCTCGGCGAAGTCGATCGCAGTTTGAATCTCCTCGAGCGCGCCCGCCACGTCCTTGGCGAACCAGGTCAAATCGGAAATGTTCAAGTAGGCGAAAGCGGTCTCGGCTCCGAGGCCGAGCGCGAGCCCGAGACGAAGCGCCTCCCGCTCATCGTCGAGCCCCCCGTGATCGCCGAGGCCGAAACGCGCCCAGCCGCGAAACTGACGTAATCGCACCGACTGACCATGCAGCTCGAACGCATCCGCCAGGGCGATCGCCTTCTCCGACCAATCGAGACACTCCGCAAAGCGGCCCGCCATCATGTGGTCTCGGGCGGTATTCGCGTAGGCGAAGGCGAGCTCACGGGCGGGCGGTTCACGCTCAAGCAGTTCGACAGCCTCCGCTAGCACCGACTGCGACCGGCTCGTCTCGCCGCGGAGCCGAAGGCTGGACGCGAGCCAGACCATCGCCTCTCCTGCGGCCCGTAGATCTTCCTCCGCCTCGAAGGCGGCGATCGCCTCGCCCGAGGTGCGTTCCGCTTCCGTGAACCGGCCTTCCAAGTGAAGCACCTCGGCGGTCTTCGCCAGCACCCGCGCTCGTTGTGGGTCGCCGGCGGCGAGCAGCTCGAGAGCACGTTGGTAGTACTGCTCGGCCCTCGCCACGTCCAGGTGGAGAGCGCGGTCGCCCGCCATGATGAGGAAGCGACACGTGGGGCCAGCAAGTTCCCGTACTTCGGCTTCTGTGCCTGATGCACGGATAAGCTCCAGCGCCTGAACGTAGTGGTGGGCGAGCACGTCGGCCAGGTCCTCCACACGCTCGCCCGCCTTCTCCTCGATCCAGGCGGCCGCCGAGCGGTGCCTCGCGGCGCGAGCCGCGCGCGGGATCTGCGCGTAACAGACGTCCCTGACCAGGAGGTGCCAGAAACCGTACTCCTGTTCTCCCTCCATCGAGCTCGTGCGGGCGGGGCGGACGAGCTCCTTGCGTACCAGCTCGTGTAGCGCCTGCTCGACCTCCCGGAGGTCGCGGTCTCCGATCGCCGCGAGCGCCCCCGCCCAGAACACTTTGCCGACCACGGCCGCGTCCTGGAGCAGGTTCTTGCGGTCCGGGGAGAGCGTGTCCAGACGGGCAGCGATCAACGCCTGCACGGAGTCGGGCAAAGGGACGTCAGCGAGCGGCCCCGCCAGGAGATCCCTGTCGGCGAGCAGGCGCACGAACTCCTCCGCGTACAGCGGATTACCACCCGCCCGCTCCAGCAGCGACCGCTGCGTGTCCGCGGGCAGCACCGCGCGCTCAAGCAGTAAAGAGATCAGGCGGGCGGTCTCCTCGTCGGAGAGTGGGGCGAGGTTGATCGTCTGCGCGTTGCGAAGCCCAGCCGCCCAGGTCGGCCGCTGCTCGAAGAGCTCTGGGCGGGACATGCAGAGCAGCAGCAGCGGAACGCCCTCTGACCAGTCGGCCAGGTGCTCGACGAAGGTGAGCAAGGCCGCATCCGCCCAGTGCAGATCCTCGAACACGACCACAGCCGGGTGATCCGAGGCGAGCGAGTCGCAGAAGCGGCGCCAGGCCGTGAACGACTCCTCCCGCGCGGCGGGCTCGCCGCCCGCACCCACCAGCGGCGCCAGGCGGGCCCTGAGCCAGGCGCGGTCAGGGTCGTCCGCGGCCAGGGCCCGATCGAGCTTCCTACCGGCCTGCTCGGGCGAGTCGGACTCGAGGATCCCGCACTCCGCCTTGACGATCTCCCCGAGTGCCCAGAAGGCGATGCCCTCTCCGTAGGGCAAGCAACGGCCCTGACGCCACCTGACGAGGCCGGGGCGATCCTCGACGTAGTGGAAGAGCTCCGCGCAGAGCCGGCTCTTGCCCACGCCGGGCTCGCCGACGATCGTCACGAGCTGGCAGGAACGCTGCTGAGCTGCCCTCTCGAACGTCCCGATTAAGAGTGCGTGCTCGAGCTCCCTGCCGACGAGCGGGGTCGCGTGCGCCCGGGTCACGTCCGAGCCGAAGCGGGCACGGGCGGCGAGCGGCCGAAACAGCGCCAGTGGCTCGGCTTTCCCCTTGACGGATACCTGGGCCAGCGGCTCGTACTCGAACACCCGGCTCGTCGCGCGATACGTCTGTTTGCTGACCGCAACACCGTTCACTGGCGCCGCGCTCTGGATGCGAGCGGCCGTGTTGACGACGTCGCCCGTCACGATCCCCTCGCCCTGCTCGGGTCGGGCGCCGACGGCGACGACCGCCTCGCCCGTGTTGATCCCCACCCGCACTTGCAACTGAAGATCGGGATTGGCCTCATTCAGATCCGCGATCGCTTCCAAGATCGCGAGCCCCGCCCGCACCGCCCGCTCGGCGTCGTCCTCATGCGCCACCGGAGCGCCGCACACGGCCATGACCGCGTCTCCGACGAACTTCTCGACCGTGCCGCCGTAGCGCTCGATCTCCTGCCGCACCCGCGCGTGGTAAGGACGGATGCGGGCGCGCACGTCCTCCGGGTCTTGCTGCTCCGAGGCGGCGGTAAAGCCGACCAAGTCGCAGAACAGAACGCTCACGAGCTTCCGCTCCTCGAGCGCA
>JBKPJA010000064.1:0-15241 GCA_046730515.1 Actinomycetota bacterium
TACGCGAGCGTGCATACGCTCGTCCGCGAGCTGCGCGGTGACTTCCGCGCGCATCCCACGCTCTTCGCTTTCTACGTCGGCGACCAGGATTTCTTCGCGCCGGAGAACGTTCGTCTCCATCACGAGCTCGTGCGCGCACGAGTGCAGCACACGTTTCGCGTGTACCACGGCGGTCACGAGACCTCGCTCTGGAAGGCGGAGGCGCGGCGCTGGCTTTGGCTCGCTCTCGACCACATGGCCAACTAACCTGGCCGCGTGTTGTTCCTCCTCGCCGCGTCAGGCGATCGGGCGACCGAGCTCGTCATCCTCGGGTCGATCGTGATCCCGCTAATAGCGCTCGGCTGGCTCTGCTGGTTCTTCTGGGTCCATCGTCACGACGATTGATCAGTCCGTCGTCCTGAGCGCGACGGCGGGACGGATCCGTGTTGCGCTCACGGCCGGCGCAATTGTTGCGGCGAGCGACGCCGCCACCGTTCCGACCAGCAACAGCGCAAGCATCGCGTAAGGAACCGAGAACGTCAGGTCGCCCATCGCGTTCGCGCGTGTCAGCGTCCACAACGTCAACAGCGAGAGCGAGGTGCCGATGACCGTGCCTTCGATCGCGATGAAGCCCGCCTCGATTGCGAAGCTCCTACCGATCGTCCGCGACGGGAAGCCGATTGCACGCAGCGCGCCGATCGGTCTCCGCCGCTCTCGAACTGCTCGGATCATCACCACAGCGATTCCGGCGATACCCACCAGCAGACCGAGTGCCAGGTAGCCCTCGAAGAGCTGGAAGATCTGATGCGTCATCGTGAACGCCTCGTCCATCAGGTCATTAATCGACGACGCGTCGGTTCCGTTCGACAGGAAACGCGATTGCAACGCAGTAGCGAACGACCGCGGATCGACACCTGGTTCGAGCGCAACATAGAAGCGGCTCGCGACCAGCTCGGAGCCGAACAGCTCGCGGGCGCCGCGGAGGCCGTAGAGGGCGCCGTTGTTGAGGTAGTAGTCGGTTGGGGTGAGCGCTGCCACGGTCACGACGCGCCAGCGACCTGTCGTCGGGTCCTGCACGTCCAGCTTCGACCCGACCTTGGCGACGAAGTTGGCGGGGCCGCCAGAGTTCTGCAGGAAGGCCGGATCGACGATGATCAGGTTCGGGTTCGCAAGCACCGCCCGCCACGCCGCCAGGTCGGTGGGATAGTTCCCGCGCTTCTCGAGCCGCGGGGGACCGTTGTTGACGAAGTCATGCCCGAACGCCGTGAGGTTCCAAGGCACCGACTCCGGCTTACCCTCAACCGTGAAGTTCGCAGTGGTCGTCGCGAGGGGCGCGATCGCGCGCACTCCCCGGACGCTCGCGAGTGACGCCGGTGGGATCGGGTTCGAGGTGCTCGATGAAACCGCGACCGCGTAACCGCCGCGGACCTTCGCTGCGGCCCGTCCGGAGACCGAGTCGACCATGTGCGACAGCGAGGTGATGAACGTGAGGATGAAGACGACGAGGGCATACATCGCGACCGTCAACCCGGTGCGCGAGCGGCGGGCGAGTGGATACGCGAGACCGAGCCGCACGGCGAGTGTCTTGGCGCCGATACGTCGCATGAGCCCGCTGATCCGTTCCTGCTGGAGAGCCGCAAGCACGACTGCGCCGCCGGTGAGCGTGATCCCCTGGATCACGTAGATCGTGACCGGGGCGCCTTCGGTTGCGCTTGGGAAAGCGGCGAGCACGATCGCGCTCCACGCGACCACGAACGTGGCGATGACGGACAGCGCCGTGCGCGTCGAGACGATTCGTGCGACCGTGGGAGCGATGCCGACGAGCAACAGGGTCGGGCCGAGCAGCAATCCGAACGGCTCTTTGCTCGCGAAGGCACCCGCACACCAGACGAGGCCGAGCGCCGCGGCGAACGCGCCGACGAAGAGCCAGCGACGGCGCTGTCGCGCCGGTGGCTCGGGGATGTCGCGGATGGCGCGGATGATGTTGAGCCGCGCGACGCGGACGCTCGTTGCGACGATCGTCAGCATTGCGATTACGAACGCGATCGCGAACGCCTCCGCAAGGCTCTTCGGTCGCAGAACGAAGAAGAGATCGAACTTGTTGTGCTGGGTATTGAAGATCTGCCGCGAGAGCGCGACGAGAGCGCGGCCCAAGCCGACGCCCGCAGCCGTCCCGAGCAGAGTCGCGGCGAGTGCGTATAGCCAACCCTCGGTCGCAAAGCCACCGACGAGGGCTGTGCGGCGCATTCCGACTGCTCGGGCCATTCCGAGCTCGGGCTTGCGCTCCGCGGCGAGCATCACGAACAGGTTGACGAGCAAGAGCAGTCCTGCGATGACGCCGAAGCTGCCCATCGCCGTGAACATCTGGGAGAAGGACTTGCCCGTCGCGTCAGCCTGCTCAAGCACGAGCCGCTTGACGGCGAGCACCTGGGTGCCGAGTCCCTGTGCGGTAACGCGAATTTGCCCCGTCACCTCATCCGTGCGCTTCACGCCGGCCTCGACCCCGCCACGGTTCGAAACGAGCACTCCCTGCATCGGGGGCGCTGCGTACAACGATGCAAACGTCGCGAGCGCGCGGATGCCCGCGAAAATCTCCGGCGAAACGAGGACGTTGCGCGACTCTTGTTCCTTGCCGAGCCAGAACCCAGCCACGCCGCGCCGCGGGAGCACGTTGACGACGACGAGTGGGGTATCGAGACCGAATGCGTGAACGTGGATGACACCCCCGACGCCGATGCCGAGCGCGGCGGCGAGGTCCGTCGTGATCGCAGCCTGCGATCGTCCGGGCGCCGGCCCGCTGATTCCCGTCGCGCGCGCGTCCCCGCCGAACCTCCGTGCGTCGGCGAAGTTCACGCCGATCAGCTGCGATTGCGGTGCTGCGATGACCTGACCCCCGCGATTGGTGGTCACAGGTGCGGCGAGCGTCTGGATCGGTAGCACGCCGTCCGCAGAGGTAACGCGGGGCAACCACTGCAGACGGCCGGCAAGCCGTTCCCACGTTCTCTGGTCAGACGCCAGCACGAGCTCGTCCGCGGGACCAAGATGCTCGCCGGCGACGGCCCGGATCGATGCGGTCATGGCGTCGCCGACAACGAAAGAGCCGGTGATGATCGCCGCGCCGAGCATCGAACCGACGACGACGAGGAGCGCCTCGCGGGGACGTCGCACGGCGTTGCGCACGGCAAGGCGACGCAGCACCGGGCGCCGCAAGAGGATGAACAGGAAGGGGAGGGAGACGAGAAGCGTGAGCAGGAGGGCGACGGCGGCCATGACTAGCCCACCGGCACCGCCGCAGGCTCGGTACGCCCGAGACGTTCGTCCGCGACGATGCGGCCGTCACGGACCGTGATGAGCCGGTCGGCGTGCGCAGCAACCGTACTGTCGTGCGTGACGAGGATCAGCGACAAGCCCTCGCCGTGCAGTTCGCCCAGGAGCTCGATCACGTTCGCAGCCATCTCCGAGTCGAGGTTCCCGGTCGGCTCGTCGGCCCAGACGAGCCGAGGCCGCCCGGCGAGCGCACGCGCAATGGCGACGCGCTGCTGTTCCCCGCCCGACAGCTCCGGTGGACGACGGTCGAGCCGATGCCCCAGACCGACTCGGGCGAGGGTCTCGCGCGCCCGACGCCGGGACTCTTGTTCGTGAACGCCCGCAAGTAAGAGCGGCAGCTCGACGTTCTCGGTTGCTGTAAACACCGGGATGAGGTTGAACGCCTGGAAGATGAAGCCCATCTCCCTGGCGCGATGCCGTGTTCGTTCCTTGTCAGAGAGCTCGTGGATGCTGAGGCCGTCGACGATCACCCGGCCGAAGTCGATCTCGTCGAGGCCGGACAGACAGTTCAGCAGCGTCGTCTTCCCGGAACCGGAAGGCCCCATCACAGCGAGGAACTCACCGTGGCGCACGACGAGGTCGAGTGAGTGCAGGGCGACGACTTCGTCTGCACCGGAGCGGTAGACCTTCCGCACCGCTTCGGCGACGAGGATCGGCTCGTTGCGGTCCATCGTTACCTCCCTAGCAAGGCGTCGCATCGGGATCCTTTTGGCGTGAGTGTCCGCTGGGTGGCCGCCGAGCGCATCGGTGACTCCACCGAAGGGGCCCTGTGGCTTTTCCGCAACTACCAGCTCTTCAGAGACGGCCGGGGCGGCGGCGCCGCGACTCGGATCCTCGCATCGACCGTCACGCAGCCGTTCTGCTGCGCGATCACGGGATTGAGGTCGAGCTCCGCGAGCTCGGGGAAATTTGTCGCCAGGGTGCCGATGCGAATGACCGTCTCCGCCACCGCAGCGGAGTCGGCGGCCGGCGCCCCGCGGAATCCTTCGAGCAGTCTGCCCACCTTGCGGGAGCCGACCAGCTCCTCAGCGTCCACGTCCGTGAGAGGTGCGAGTCTGAACACGGCCTCGCCGATCAACTCGGCCAACACGCCGCCGGGTCCGAGCGCGACGAGCGGGCCGAACACCGGATCCTGCATCGCACCGACCAGCAGCTCGACGCCTGTCGGGACGAAGCGCTGCACGAGCAATGGAGGTCCGATTCGTTCCGCCGCTGCGCGCACGGCCGCCGGGTCGCGGAGGTCGAGCGCCACCGCGCCGAGCTCCGTCTTGTGCGCACCTGCGAGTGCCGACTTGACCGCGACCGGAAACCCGAGCGCTTCGGCGGCGGCGACCGCTTCTTCAGCCGTCTCGGCCGTGCGCTCGTCTACGACGGCGACGCCGTAGGCGCCGAGCACCGCGCGCGTTTCGTCGGTGCTCAGCCAGCGTGCGTCTCCGCGCACGATCTCGCGCGCCCGGTCTCGGTCGATCCCCGCCGGCTCGGAGACGCTTCCGTGAGGGCGGCGAAGCCATTCGCCTCGTTCGACGGCCCGGCCGAGCGCCCGCGCGGCCGATTCTGGATAGGGGAAGGGCGTCGCGCCGTTGGCGAAGAGCTCGCCGCTGACGTCGGTCTCGCTGATCACCGACGCGAGAATCGGCTTCTCGTGTGACGCGAAGCCCACGCCCACGCGCGCGATCGCGGCGACAACCTCCTCCGCGCCGGCAACGACGGGTGGCACGAAGAGCACGATCACCGCGTCCACGCCGGGATCCGCGAGGACGACGGGAAGCGCCGCTTCGTATGTTGCCCCGGTTGCGGAGCCGAGCATGTCGACCGGATTTGCAACGCTTGCCTCGCCCGGCAGCACGCGCGCCAGCTCATTGCGCGTCGCTTCGGAGAGGCGTGCGAGCTCCAATTGGGCCGACTCGCAGGCGTCGGCGCAGAGGATTCCGAGTCCTCCGGCGTTGGTCAGCACGGCCACGTTGCGTCCACGCGGTAGCGGCTGGCCGGCAAGCAGAGACGTCACATCGAGCAGCTCTTCGAGCGTCTCGACACGTAGCACGCCGGCCTGGCGGAAGAGCGCGTCTACCGCAGCGTCGGAGCCGGCGAGCGCTGCAGTGTGCGAGCTTGCCGCGCGCGCGCCGGCTGAGGTGCGCCCGGCCTTCATCGCGACGATCGGTTTCGTGCGCGCGACCCGCTGCGCGACGCGTGCAAACTTCTGCGGATTGCCGAAGGACTCCAGATAGAGAACGACGACCTCGGTCTGCGGATCTTCCTCCCAGTACTCGAGCAGATCGTTCGAGGAGACGTCAGCTTTGTTGCCGATCGACACGAAGGACGAAAGACCGAGGCCTCGGTCCGCAGCGCGTTCGAGGAGCGCGAGGCCGAGTGCGCCGCTCTGCGACGAGAAGCCGACATTGCCTGGGGGCAATGCGCGCGGCCCAAAGGTCGCGTTCAGCCGCGACTCGGAAACTGCGATTCCGAGACAGTTCGGTCCGAGCAGACGAGCGCCGTGCGCACGCGTCAGCTCGAGCAGCTGCTCCTGACGTTCCGCGCCCTCGGCCCCTGTCTCGGCAAACCCAGCAGAGATCACACACAGCGCAGGAACTCCTGCCGCAAGGGCATCCTCTGCGGCTTTCAGGACAGCAGCCCCGGGAACGCAAACGACGGCGAGCTCCACTTCGTCCGGGATGTCGCGGACGGAGGAGTACGCCCGAACCCCGGCAACCGCCTCAGCGGCCCGATTCACCGGATATGCCGCCCCGGCGAAATCGCCGCGCAGGATGTTACGGAAGAGCTCGCTGCCGATCGTTCCACGACGTGCCGACGCCCCGACGACGGCGACACATGCGGGCGAGAAGAACGAACGCAGCGACGCCGCAACACCGATGTGGTCGCGCTCGTCGACCCGGGCGCGGTAGAGGTCCGTTGCCTCGAGGACGAGGCGGACTTCCGTCTCGCCGCCGGCGGACGTGCGCGTGATCTCGAATCCCGCGTCCGTGAAGACGCGCAGCATCGCGGAGTTGCCCTCCATCACTTCTGCAACGAACTCCTCGATTCCGTAGTCGGCTGCCTCCTCCGCCAGCTGTTCGAGGAGCCGTGTACCGATGCCGCGGCCTTGGAAGTCGTCCGCGACGGCGAAGGCGACCTCGGCGAGGCGGCGGTCGCGCAGACGCACGTAGTTCGCGAGCGCGACCACACGACCCGCGTGCGTGCCAATCAGCGCGCCACGCTCCAACCAGTCGGGATCGACCACCGGCTGAACGAGTCGCGCATCGACGCTGGGCCGACCGTGGAAGCGCAGATAGAGACTCTCCTCCGACAGCGCTGCGAAGAATGCGATCAGTGCACGTTCGTCTGCCGCGGCCGGCGGGCGCAGGCGCATCGTCGAGCCGTCACGCAGGACGACGTCGACGATTCGTGCCGGCTCCGTCGAGATGCTCACCGTCGCACTGTGCCGAGCCTAGCCGGGCCCGGCATCGTGGACCTCCCGCAAGCCGACGCGGGTTTCCCGCAGGTCAGCCGCGCATCGTCGCGAGCACCCGCCGGACCGCCCGGGCGGCGACGAGCTCTTCGCGCGCCTGGACGACGAGAACGCGAACAGGCGAGTTCTTCGTGGCGACGTCGAAGTCCGAGCTCGCCTTGGCGTTTTCCGACTCGTCCAGTTCGACGCCGAGAAAGGCGAGGCGGGAACAGACACGTGTGCGCACGAGCGCCGATCCCTCACCGATGCCGGCGGTGAACGCGAGCGCGTCGATGCCCCCGGCGGCGGATGCCATCGCGGCAACGGCTGCGGCGACGCGGTGCAGGAACACATCGAACGCCGCGGCCGCGGAGCCGTCGCCTGCGCGCACGCCTGCTTCCAGCTCGCGCATCTCGCCTGTTCCTCCTCCCAGAGCCTTCATGCCGGAGTCGAAGTTGAGCTCGTGGTCGAGCGCCGCAGCGTCGAGACCTCGTTCACGCATCAGGTAGAGCAACGCGCCGGGGTCGACCGAGCCCGCGCGCGTCGTCATCGGCACCCCTTCGAGCGGGGAGAAGCCCATCGTCGTATCGACGGACCGACCGTTCAGCACCGCCGTGACCGAGGATCCGCCGCCGAGGTGGCAGACGACGAGCCGCTCGACCTCGCGGCCGAGCACCTCCGGCACACGCCGCGTGCACCACTCGACCGAAAGCCCGTGGAAGCCGTAGCGGTGGATTCCCCAGTCGTCGCGCCACCGTGCAGGAACCGCGTAGGTGCTCGCCTCGGCAGGAATTGTCGCGTGGAACGCCGTGTCGAAGACCGCCACCTGAGGAATCTCCGGCAGCGCTTGTCGCGCTGCATCGATCCCGGCCAGCGCAGGAGCGTTGTGTAGAGGCGCGAGCGGCTCGAGCTCGAAGATCACCTCGTGCACGTCGTCGTCGATGACGACCGGATCACGGAAGCGCGGCCCGCCGTGCACGACGCGGTGTGCGACGGCGTCGAGATCGTCCGCGTCGACCGCTGCGAAATCAGGGACCGTGAGCGCCGACTCGGCCTCGTCGACAACGTGCAGCTTCAGGCTGGTCGAGCCCGCGTTGACGACGAGGACGTCGCCCATGCGGTTAGTACGGCCAAGTCCAGTCGCGGATCTCCGGGGCGTCCTCGCCGTACTCGCGCGTCCACGCGCGTGCGCGGAGCCTCCGATCGACCAAGTCCTGGCGAAGCCGCCCTGCGCGTGACGACAATCCCGGCACTCGGTCGATGACGTCGATCACGAGGTGGAAGCGATCGAGATCGTTCAGCATCACCATGTCGAACGGAGTCGTGGTCGTTCCTTCTTCCTTGTAGCCGCGCACGTGCAGGTTGCGATGATTCGCGCGCCGGTAGGTGAGCCGGTGGATGAGCCACGGATAGCCGTGATACGCGAACACGATCGGCTTGTCGACCGTGAACAATGCGTCGAACTCGTGGTCTGAGAGGCCGTGCGGGTGTTCGGTGTCCGGCTGGAGGCGCATGAGGTCGACGACGTTCACGACGCGCACTTTCAGTTCCGGCTCCTCCTTGCGAAGCACCGCCACGGCTGCGAGCGTCTCGAGAGTCGGAATGTCTCCGCAGCACGCCATGACGACGTCGGGGGCGCCGTCCACGTCGGTGGACGCCCACTCCCACATGCCGATGCCGCGCGTGCAGTGAATGATCGCGTCGTCCATCGAGAGGTAGTTCAGCGCCGGTTGCTTGCCGGCCACGATGACGTTGACGTAGTGGCGGCTGCGCAGGCAATGATCGGCGACCGACAGCAACGTGTTCGCATCCGGCGGCAGGTAGACGCGGATGATCTCCGCCTTCTTGTTCACCACATGGTCGATGAAGCCGGGATCCTGGTGTGAGAAGCCGTTGTGGTCCTGACGCCAGACGTGCGACGAGAGCAGGTAGTTGAGCGACGCGATCGGCCTGCGCCAGGGAATGCCGCGGGTCACCTTCAACCATTTCGCGTGCTGGTTGAACATCGAGTCGACGATGTGGATGAACGCCTCGTAGCAGTTGAAGAGCCCGTGCCTGCCGGTGAGCAGGTACCCCTCGAGCCAGCCCTCGCACAAATGTTCGGAAAGGACTTCCATCACGCGCCCGTCCGGCGCAAGATGGTCGTCCGTTGGTTCGAGCTCGGCATTCCACGCGCGGTTCGTGACCGTGAAGACGTCGCCGAGCCGGTTCGAAGCGGTCTCGTCGGGCCCGAAGAGTCGGAACGTCCTCGGATTGCGCGCGATCACGTCGCGCAGGAACGCCCCGAGCACGCGCGTCGGCTCGCTCGTCGTCCTCCCGGGTGACTTCACGTCGACGGCGTACCCGCGGAAATCCGGCAGCGAGAGATCGTGCAGGAGCGCGCCACCGTTCGCGTTCGGGTTCGCGCTCATCCTGCGGTCGCCGTGGGGAGCGAGCCGCTTCAGCTCGGAGCGGAGCGCGCCGCGTTCGTCGAACAGCTCCTCCGGCCGGTAGCTGCGCATCCACGCCTCCAACTCGCGCAGGTGT
Source organism: Actinomycetota bacterium (assembly GCA_046730515.1). Classification (GTDB taxonomy): domain Bacteria; phylum Actinomycetota; class Thermoleophilia; order Gaiellales; family Gaiellaceae; genus 3-1-20CM-4-69-9. The sequence continues at coordinate 9,275 of JBKPJA010000064.1, forward strand.
TCTTTTTCGCCGCGCACATCGGCGAGCGGAACCTGGTGCGAACGCCAGGTTCCTTCGACGGGAAGGCCGTCGACCTCTTTCGGGCCGGTCCAGCCTTTCGGCGTCCGCAGGACCAGCATCGGCCAGCGCGGACGGCCGCCGACTCCATTCTGGCGCGCGGCTTGCTGAATCCGAACGATGTCGTCCAGTACCTCGTCGAGCGCGGTGGCGAGCCGCTGATGGACGCGGAGCGGATCCTCGCCGTGGAAGCCGCCGGTGACATGTATCGGCGCGTAGCCGTAGCCGCGGAAGAGCGCGTCGAGCTCGTCGTCGTCGATGCGCGCGAGCACCGTCGGGCTCGCGATCTTGTAGCCGTTCAGGTGCAAGACCGGGAGGACGGCGCCGTCGGTGCGCGGGTTCAGGAATTTGTTCGAGTGCCAGCTGGTCGCCAGCGGGCCGGTCTCTGCCTCGCCGTCTCCGACGACGCACACGACGAGCAGATCAGGATTGTCGAACGCAGCGCCGAACGCGTGCGCGAGCGCATAGCCGAGCTCGCCGCCTTCGTGAATCGAGCCCGGCGTCTCGGGCGCGACATGGCTCGGAATTCCGCCCGGAAAAGAAAACTGGCGGAACAGCTCCCGAAGACCTTCCTCGTTTTCCTCGACGTGCGAGTACAGCTCGCTGTACGTCCCTTCCAGATACGCGTTGGCGACGAGACCCGGTCCTCCGTGACCAGGCCCGGTGACATAGATCGCATCGAGGTCGCGCTGTTGGATTGCGCGGTTCATGTGGGCATAGACGAGGTTCAAGCCCGGGGTCGTGCCGAAGTGGCCGAGGAGTCGAGGCTTGACGTGTTCCGGCTCCAAGGGCTCGCGGAGGAGCGGGTTGTCGAGGAGATAGATCTGGCCGACCGAGAGATAGTTCGCCGCGCGCCAGTATGCGTCGAGCAGGCGGAGCTCGTCCTCGGTGAGCGGCCCTTCGACCGGCGAGGTCGTGGCGACGGTCTTCACGGCTGCCGTCAAACTTACCGCTCTTCGGCCAGAAGATCGACAAGATCGAGCACCGACAAGACGCCGATCGGCCTGCCTGTGTTCGTGTCGACGACCACCGTGTGGCTGCGTTCGTGCTCGTGCATCAACTGCGCAGCGCGAAGAGCCGAGTCGTCCGGCGCGAGGACCACAGGCTCGGCACCGAGCTCCGTTGCGGATTGCATGATCGTGTCGGCGTGGATCGCCGCGGCGATGTCCGCCTCCGTGACGACGGCGATGCTCGTTCCGTCGCCGTCGACGACCACCACGGAATGCACACGGTGCGCCGCCATTATCCGCGCCGCGGTTAGGCCCGATGCGTCTTCCTGACACGTGAACACACCGGCGTGCATCGCTTGATCGACGGGGATCGACAAGAGCTGCGGCGTTTTGATCGTTCCGGTCACGAATCACGTCCTTGTCGACACCGATGATGTAAGTGCGTGCGGGCGCCTGCATCGGTCCAGGTGCTGACCGTTCGTGCGGCGAAGTACGGACGGCGCCGGCTGGCGAGCGCCGTACAATCGACCGATCCGTCGCCGAATCGACATCCCGAAGGTCGCGGTTGAAGCGGGGATCGTGCTGGTCGTCCTCTTCCTCGTGTTCGTCGCCGCGTTTGCCGGCTGGGCGGTCGGACACTCGCGCGGCCATACGACGACGGTGACCGTCGGCGCGCCCACGTCGTCGTCCGCGAAGTTCGATCCGCACGTCGCCGCCGGCGCGCACGACTTCGTCCAGTTCGCCTGCGCCCAGTGTCACGGCATGCAGGGACAAGGCGGCGTTTCACCCGACGTGCCGGCGCTGACGAACGTGGCGAAGGTGCTGACTCCGGCCCGCCTGCGGTCGATCATCAACCACGGCCTCGGTGAGACTAAGAACCCGACGAAGCCGTACATGCCGGTCTGGGGCGAGGTGATCTCCAAGCAGCAGGTCGACGATCTCATCGCCTATCTCCACGCAGGCCTGCCCGCGGTGCCCACCGCGGAGGCCGCCCCGATCCCCACCGGTCAGGGTCTTGCGGTCGAAGGCGCGTCGCTGTACGTGCGGTACGGCTGTATCGACTGCCACGGACCGAACGGCCTCGGCGGAGTACCGAATCCGCAGTCACCGGACAAGTCGATCCCGCCCTTGTCCGGGATCGCCTTTCGCTCGCAGTTCAACACGAATGAGAAGATCATCGCGGTGATCCGCTCGGGGAGCGTGATCGGACGCGCGCCGATCGTCAGCATGCCGCATTGGGGCGGCATCATCCCCGACGATCAGCTGAACGCGCTCGTCGCGTACCTGAAGACGCTCAAGTAACGCTGCGGCCCGTACTCTAGGCCGTGCGCCGGGACGCTCTGTGCAGTAGGTTCGCGCGGGAGGTATCGACCAAGGAGGTCACACCATGTGGGTACGGGTCGCCACGTTCGAGGGCGGGGACACGGAGCAGATCGACAAGCTGATGAGTGAGCGCATGTCGGCGGGCGAGATGACACCGCCCGAAGGTATGAGCAGCGTCCTCATCCTCGACGACGAGGCCGCGAAGAAGCGCAAGTTCCTCGCTTTCTTCGACAGCCGTGCCGCGCTCGAGGCCGCCGAAGCCGGATTCGACCGGCAAGGTGACACGATCCCGGAGGAGATCCGCGGCAAGCGTACGAGCGTCCACTATTACGACGTCGTGAGCTACGACGGCGACGTCGACGCTGCGCAGGCCGCGCGAGTCAGCCTGCTCGAAGGATCGCCTGAATCAATTGACGCCGGCCTCGACAAGACGCGCGGAGACACGTTGCCGAAGGTTCGGGCGATCAGCGGGAACGTTGGTGCGATCGGCCTCGCCGACCGCGACAACGGCCGTGTCTCGATGATCACGCTCTGGGACAGCGCGGACTCCATGCGCGCGAGCGCGCAGGCGGCCGATCAGCTGCGTCAGCGGACGGCCGACATGAGCGGCCAGAAGATCGCGAACGTCGCGCAGTACGACGTCTCGATGGCGCAAACCGTCGCGGGCGCGCGAGCCTGAGCTTCACAAGGGCCTGACCCGAAGCGGGTCAGGCCCTTCTTGCTACGGGCCAGCGAACGTTCGCGAGCCAGTGCCGTTCGGCTCGAAGGTGCTGGAGTTCGAGGGCGCAAAAGGATTTGGGCAACGTATTGGCCGCGCTGCCGGCCTCGACGGCATCGAAGGCGACGTCGAGCGCGCGAGACCAATGCGCTTCGAGCGCTTTGCTCTCGCGCTTCGACATCGGAGCTCCTAACCGGTTGCCGCAGGCTCCAACGCCGGTGCCGCGCGGACTCGGAGCTCCAGCTCGACGGGGATCTCGAGCGCGTGTGCGACGAGGCACGCCTGCTTCGCGGAACGCGCGGCGCGCTCTGCTTCGTGCTCGAAGCCTGCAGTGACCGTCATTTCTACCGCGAGCTCGATCACGACAAAGCCGATCCGGCCCTCGGCGCGGCGCGTGACGTGGCCCGCGCCGGTGACCTCCACATGCCGGAGCTCGACGCCCCGATGCTCCGCGATCGACTCGAGCGTCACCGCGTAGCACGAGACCACGGCCGCGACGAGTAGGTCCTCAGGCGACCAAATCCCCGGAGTGCCGCCGCGAAACTCCGGCGGCGTCGCCGCCTCCAGCGGGGCCTTCCCGTCGGATGTCAACCGCACGCGGCGATGAGGCAGCGCCGAGCCACTCACCTCGTAGCGGAAGTCCTTGAACGTCGTCATCACACGGTCACCTCCTCGCGTGCCTGCCTCGTCCTCTTCCTCAGTTCGGCAACGGGCGCGGGAACGACCAGCACCGGAACAGACGTGTGATGGAGGACACCGGTCGAAACGCTGCCGAACAACATCCGCTTCATCGCACCCCAGCCGTGCGAGCCGAGCACGATCAGCTCTGGCTCGAACTTCTCGGCGGCCGCGCAGATCTCGTCGACCGGGAAGCCGCGCAGCACGATCGTTTCAGCCGGAACGCCGTCGGCCTCCGCGGTGGCGGCTGCCTTGTTCGCGACCTTCTCGGCCTGGTCCTCGGCGGCTTGCATCAGCTCGCCGTTCGCCGGGACGGCCGCATAGCCCAGCGTGCTGTACGGGATGTCCCAGGCGGTCACGATCAGCAACTCGGTGTCGAACAACTTGGCGAGCTCGATCGCCCTTGTCGTCGCCTCCTCTGCGGTCGGCGACCCGTCCGTAGCCAGCAGGATCGATTTCATCGTCGTACCTCCTCCAGTCGCTCTCGGAGCTCGAGCAAATACGCAGCGAGATCGAGCCGGCGCACGTCGATGCCGCGGCGCTCGATCAAGCAGCCGCCGGCGAGGACAGCGCCACCGGGCTCCCAGAACGCGCACAGGTCCCGTGGACAGAGCTCGACCTTCTTCTCTGCCGCGAGGCGCAAGTTGCAGTAGTTGCCGTTCATGCAACCAGTCTCAGCGCGGAGGTCAGCGCAAGCATCGGGCCGCGCGCTGATTGCGTTGCGGAGTTCTACTGAGACCAGAAAAGGGCGGCCTTTCGACCGCCCTTTCTGTGCGAGCGGATCGCCGCTCAGCTCGTGGTGACCGCCACCTTGTGGTGGACCTCGGCCTTCCCTTTCGCCTCGGCCCGTCGGAGCGCGCCACCGATCGTCAGGACGGAGAACCCGATGCCGCTGAGCAGCAGCGCGAGCCCGACCATGATCCCGAACAGCGCCAGCCGCTCGGCCATGTAGCTCGTGTTGAGCGCCGTCGTCAGTGCGGTCTCGGTGATCCAGACGTCGCGGGCGCCGTTCGAGACCGGCTGCTTCGTCTTCGGGTCGGCGAGCGCCCACTGCGGGTTGTCACTCCCGCCGCCCTTCGCGAGCTGCGCCGCCGGCGTGCCCGGCTTCGCCGTGTAGCGGCCCATCTGGGCATACGTGTAGCCACCCGTCGCCTCGAGGGCGTGGATCCGCATGTACTGGGCGAAGACCCGTGCGCGGGCGCCCGTGTCGATCGCCTGGCCGGCAACGGCCTGCGTCGGGAACTTGATCGTCGCGACGTTGAGACCCGCCTGCTTGGCCTCCGCCTTGATTGCGGACGGCGTCATGTCGGCCGTGCCCACGATCGCCTCTTGCTTGAGGCTGTCCCGGACGGTGCTGCGCCCGTTGATGCCGACGACGATCGACGCGATCCCAAACGCGACGAGGATGATGCTGGCGGCGATGCCGCCCCATTCGAAAAACTTCCTTGATGTGAACATGGCGATTCCTTTCGCCGGTTTTTGCTTTTCGTCGGCCGTAGTGTCAGTCGCCTCGGCGCTGCCGGCATCAGCCGACTCCCGCGAATGCGCTGCGGTTTTCCCGCAGCCCGGATGCGGCTTTACGATCTGACGAAGTGGCCGCCTCCCGCGAATCGGAACGTCTGCGCACGCTGTTCGAGACCGGCATCGCGATCAGCTCGGAGCTCTCGCTCGACGGGGTTCTCCAGCGGATCGTCGAGGCCGCTGCAAGCGTTACCGGTGCGCGGTATGCGGCGCTCGGCGTGATCGACCGCACCGGCACGGCGCTGGAGCGCTTCGTTACGACAGGCTTGGACGAGTCGACGGTGGCAGCGATCGGCGATCCGCCGCGCGGCCGCGGGATCCTCGGCGTCCTGATCCGCGAAGCCAAGCCTTTGCGGTTGCACGACATCCAGGAGGATCCGCGAGCCGTCGGGTTTCCGAGCAATCACCCGCCGATGCACAGCTTCCTCGGCGTGCCCATCCTGCTGCGCGGCGTTGCCTACGGGAACCTGTACCTCACGGAGAAGGAGGTCGGGGAGGACTTCTCCGAGGAAGACGAGGAGCTCGTCACGCTGCTCGCAGCGCAGGCCGCGGTCGCTGTTGAGAACGCACGCCTGTACGAGTCGGCGACACGCTGGCTCACCCAGCTCGAATCCCTGACCGAGATCGGCAACGTGATGGCAGGCGAGACCGAGCTCAGCTCCCTGCTGGAGCTGATCTCCACCCGGCTTGCTGAGCTGATCGACGCCGAGCTCGTCGTCA
>JBKPJA010000065.1:0-17250 GCA_046730515.1 Actinomycetota bacterium
ACGGCTACAAGGTCGCCGCCACGGGAACGATCGCTCCGGACGGCAGCGTCGGCGAGATTGGCGCGATTCAGCAGAAGACGATCGGCGCGCGCCAGGCACATGTGGACGTCTTCCTTGTGCCTGCCGGGGACAACTACAACGCCGCACGGAAGTACGCGGGCAAGCTGCGCATCGTCCCTGTGAAGACTTTTCAACAGGCGTTGCACGCGCTGGCGACATTGCCTCCGAAACATTGAAAATGCGCGCGAGAGCGCGTTTTCAGGCTCGTCGGAAAATGCAAGCTTTTCGTTCTCGACAGCTCTTGACGTTCGTCCACGCGCTCGCAACTATCGCCGTCTGTAACTGCGGCATTGAGCGCGGGCGGAGGAAAGAGGGCTGATGAGCGCCAAGAGCGGTGCTACGTGTGACGACTGCTATTTCCGGCGGGCGGGCCTCTGCGCGCTCCCGGGTGACGATCCCTGCCCCACCTTCCGTCTGCACAGTCGCGGCCGACTCGTTCCGCCGCGGCAGCCGCGGCTCGTCCCGCGCGCGCTCGCGAAGGCTTCGTAGTTACGCGGGAACGGGCTGTCCGACAAGCGCCGCGAGCCGGCGTACGCCCTCGCCGATCTCTTCCGGCGTGACGAAGCTGTAGGCAAGGCGCGCCGTCGCGGCACCGCCGCCGAAATCCACGCCCGGGACGAACGTGATGCCCGCTTCGCCCGCACGCCCGAGCAGCTCAGCCGTATCGATTCCCGCCGCGAGCTCGAGCCACAGGAAGTAACCGCCCTCAGGACGGTTCCAGCGCGCCTCGTCCGTGGAGTCGCGTTCGAGCGCTTCGAGCATCGCGTCTCGCCGAACACGCAGCAGGTTCCGCACGCGCTCGAGGTTCGGCTCGAAGTTGCCGCGGTTCACGAACTCGAACACCGTGGCCTGACCGAGCAGTGCCGGCGTGATGTACGTCTGCACCGCTGTCGCCTCGAGCTCGAGCTCGAGCTGGGCAGGTAGGACGAAGTAGCCGACGCGCACCCCTGGCGCAACAGTCTTCGAGAAGGACGAGGAGTACACGACGCGCTCGCCGCCTTCGAGCTCGAAGAGCGTCGGCTGGGGCTCGCCTTCGAAGCGAACGAGCCCGTACGGATCGTCCTCGAGCACAAGCAGGTCGTATTCGCGCGCGAGCTCGACGATGCGTTGCCGCCGCTCGAGCGAGAGCGTTCGTCCGCTCGGGTTCTGGAAGGTCGGGATCGTGTAGAGGAAGCCGGGCCGCGTTCCGGCCCGCAGCTCGCGTTCGAGCGCGTCCGGGTCGAGCCCGTCGTCGTCCATCGCCAGTGAGACGGCGTCGACACCGAGCCGCCGGAGGATGTGCAAGGGACGGTCGTACGTGGGCCGCTCGACGAGGACGCGCAAGCCCGAGAGTTGCTCCGCGAGGAATACGAACCCCTGCAGCGACCCGTTCGTGATCAGGACGCGACCTGGCTCGACGCCGTGGCGCTCGGCGATCCACGCGCGCAGCGGCGCGTAACCGCCGACCGGCCCGTAGGAGAGCACCGTCCGCCCGTCGCGCTCGATCACCGCGCGCGCGCAGTCGGCGAGCTCTTCGACGGGGAGGCACTCGGGCGCCGGAATCCCGCGCGCGAAGGAGATGGTCTCCACGGCGTCGAGTGTAGACGGTGCGTCGGTGATCGCTAGAGCGGGCAGGAGGTGGAGCTCGCGGGCGGGAGCCCGTGACAGTCTGGAATCGCGAGTGCGATAACAGTTCCGCCGACACTTCCGCCGATCACGACCCCGTCCACCTCGATCAGCGGCGAGATCGTCGGCGTCTTCGTGTGAAACGTCCAGAGGAGACGCCCCGTCCTGGCGTCGAGCGCCCCGAAACCCCCTCTGCTGCCGCCGGTGTCGATCACGACATCGCCCACGACCAACGGAGGCGGCTGATTGCCCGCGCCGAGCGCCGATTTCCACTCCACACGAAGCCTGCAACCGGAGCCGACCGCGATCGCGGCGATGCCGTAGTCGGGTCCGCGTGTGTCGACGACGGCCTGTCAGACGAAGAGCAGCTCGTCGGCGGCGTCGTAGCTCGGCGCCCCGACGAACGGCGAGGCTCCATCCCCGAGCCCGAAGCTTGCGATCGGGCCGTCGTCTATGTGGTCACGGTTCCCAGACGAAGAACGACGCCCATCTTGTTCTTCGCAGCAAGCAAGGGCGGGCAATCTCGCGGCTGGAAGACGAGCGGCGCCGCACCGAAGTCTTCGTCGCCTGTGGTCGGAAGGGCAGTCGGCTTGTCCGCAGCAAGTACTTGTGTGAGATCTGGGGTCAGCGCGACGAGCTTGTCGCCATACCCCACGTCGTCGACGTAGCACCTGCTGTCGTTCGAGTAGACGCGCGAGTTGCCCACTCCTGTGTAGAGCGTGCTGCCGACCGCATCTGTCGCCACCCCACCCCAGCCCCAGACACCGCCAAGGTTCCCGTAGCCCGGAACCGTGTCGAATTCGCCGACGACCTGGGCGGTGTCGGGATCGACGGCTACGAGCCGTCCTTCGGCGGCGACGCCGTCAGGGGCGGCCTCGTCGCAGTACGACGCAACCGGCACGTAGAGCCGCCCGTCGATCAGCTGCAGCCCGCCCCAGACGTACTCGTAGTCGATTCGGTCGATCAGCCTGATCGGCCAACCGGCTTGCTCGTCACCGGAGACGAGATCCAACCCGTGCACAAGCCCGTCCGCGCCGATCTCATAGAGCACCCCGCGACGGACGTCGATTGCACCCGTGGAGCTGAAGCCGTACTTCCCGCAGGCATCGGTGGTTACCGTCGAACGTTCGTTGCCAGAGAACGCTGCCGTCGCCGGCACTTAGCGCGTAGATCGAACCGGCCTCTGTTGTCACATAGACGATCTGCCGTGCAGAGCCGTCGATGGACACACGCGCCGAGAGCGGCGATGCGACGACCGTTCCGTCGAGGTGTGCGCGCCAAACGGGCCGCAGCCGACGTGCGGTCTGCGCGGTGATCGACGCCGACGAGACGTCGTTCGTCAGTTGGGTGTCATGCCCGTAAGCCGGCCACGACTCCGTCTCCGCGGCGAACGCGGACTGGCCGAAGACGAGAATTGCCGCGGCAGCGACCGCAAGGACGACGCGCTTCATGCTCAGCGCGTGCGGGCGCCAAACCGCTCTGCGACGAGATGTGCCACCTCCGTCGGCGTCGTGCCGACACGGATGCCGACGGCCTCGAGCGCTTCCTTCTTCGCGCTTGCCGTCCCGGACGAGCCGGAGATGATTGCGCCCGCATGACCCATCGTCTTCCCCGGCGGCGCTGAGAAGCCGGCGATGTACGCAAGCACGGGCTTGGTGACCTGCTCCTCGACGTAACGCGCGGCCTTCTCCTCCTCGTCGCCGCCGATCTCACCGACGAGCACCATCAGCTCGGTCTCGGGATCGGCTTCGAAACGCTCGAGGATGTCGATGAACGACGAGCCGACGACCGGATCGCCGCCGATGCCGACGATCGTCGAGTTGCCGAGCCCGAGCTGCGTGAGCTCGTGTCCGATCTGATAGGTCAGCGTGCCGGAGCGCGACACCAGCCCGATCGCGCCCTCCCTGAAGATCTCCGCCGGAATGATCCCAACGTTCGCCTTGCCGGGGGAGAGCACGCCGGGGCAGTTCGGGCCGATCATCGTCACGCCTTTGGCGCGGATGTACGTGTAGATGCGCAGCATCTCGTGCACGGGGATGTGTTCCGTGATGCAGATCACGGTGCCGATACCTGCGTCGACGGCCTCGTAGATCGCGTCTGCCGCGAACCGCGCAGGTACGAAGATCAGCGTCGTGTTCGCGCCCGCTTCCCCGACCGCTTCGGCGACGGTGTTATAGACGGGAATGCCCTCGACGTCCTGGGCGCCCTTCCCGGGTGTCACTCCCGCGACGACGTTCGTCCCGTAGTTGCGGTTGCGCAGGCCGTGGAAGCGGCCCTCGCTGCCGGTGAGGCCCTGCACGACGAGCCGAGTGTCGTTGTCGACGATGATCGCCATTAACGCTTGTGTCCTTTGATCACGATCGTGGGAAGCATGATCCTGCCGTCCACGATCCGGTCGGCCAAGAGCTCCTTCACACGCTTCGCGTCGTCGGGCGGCGTATCGACACGCGCGAGCCACTCGTCGACGTCGGGCTGCCGCTCGAGCACCTCGACGCGTTCGACCTCAAGGCCGCACTCGGTCAGCATTTCTTTCCATTCCTCCTCGGAGTAACGCCGGACATGTGTCGGATCGCGCAACCGCTCGGCCTCTTCGGCCCGCTCGCCGATGAAGAGGTTGTCCTCGATCACCACGAGGCGCTGTGCGACACGTGCCATCTCGGCTACCGCCTTGTGGATGTCCGAGAAGTGATGCGGGGCGATGCGGCATGTGACGACGTCGAAGCTCCCGTCGGCGAACGGAAGATCCTCCGCGCGAGCGATGACGTCCGGCTGCATTCCCGGCGCGGGATCAACGGTGACGACGGTGCAACCCTCCGCGCGCAGCCGTCGCGCAACGTGACCCCCGCCGGTTGCGACATCGAGCGCCTGGACGCCGTATCCCGGCTCGCACATCTCGATTAGGAGGTCGAGGTCCGGGCCCTCGCGGTGCGTCGGCGACTCGCGGAATGCCTGAGCACGTGCGGACCAGATATCCGTCACGCGGCTGCCAGCTCCACCGCGCGCTCGGCGGCGTCGAGCATCGTCGGCTCGACGTGGAGGTTCGGAGGCGCAGCGTCCGCGAGCAGCCTGCGCCCCTCTTCCGCATTCGTGCCGTCGAGTCGCACGACGATCGGCAGATCGATCTGCATCTGCTCCAGCGCCGCGATAATCCCGCGGGCGACCTCGTCGCCGCGCGTAATGCCGCCGAAGATGTTGAAGAAGATCGAGCGGACCTGCGGATCGCGCGTGATCACCTCGAGCGCATCGACGACTCCTTCCGCGGAACCGCCGCCGCCGAGGTCGCAGAAGTTCGCGGGACGTCCGCCGGCGACGACGACGACGTCGACGGTGGACATGGACAAACCCGCGCCGTTGCCGAGGATCCCGACCTCGCCGTCGAGCTTCACGTACGTCACGCCTTTCTCCCGCGCAAATGTCTCGAGCGGATCCGCCGCTTCGACGTCACGCATCTCCGCGATGTCCGGATGACGGAAGAGCGCGCTGTCGTCGACGGTGAACTTCGAATCGAGCGCCTTCACCTTACCCTCCGGCGTGACGATCAGCGGATTGATCTCGCACAGCATCGCGTCCGACTCGATGAAGCAGCGGTACAGCTTCTCGACGATCGCCGCGATCTGCTTCTGCTCGCTCGGCTCGTCGATGCCCGCGGAGTAGATGAGCCGCCGCGCCTGGTACGGCTGAAAGCCCTCCAGCGGATCGACGTGCAGGCGCGCGAGCGCTGCGGGCGTTTCAGCAGCGACCTGTTCGATCTCGATGCCGCCTTCCTTCGTGAGGATGAACAGCGGCTGTTTCGCGCCGCGGTCGAGCGTGACGGAGAGGTAGTACTCCTTTGCGATCTTCGACGCGCGCTCGATCCAGAGCCGGTGCACGACGAGTCCGCGGATGTCGAGGCCTAGGATCTCGCGAGCCTTCGCTTCAGCGTCAGCCGGATTGTCCGCGAGCTTGACACCGCCCGCCTTGCCGCGTCCGCCGGTGAGCACCTGCGCCTTGACCACGAGCTGACCGCCCAGCTCCTCCGCAGCGTTGCGGGCCTCCTGAGGAGTCGTCGCGAGCCGGCCGTCCGAAACGGGAATGCCGGAGCGGCGGAAGAGCTCCTTGCCCTGGTACTCGTAGAGATCCACTGGCCGACCTGACTTTACAAAGGGGCCGCTTCTCCATCTTTCGGAGGAGACGAAGATCCTCCCTTCGGCCCGCTCGATTCGTGCGAACCGCCGATGCGGCCGGCCTCGGCCGCACCGTACGTTCTGTGCATGAACACGACAACTAATTCCAACTGCGTCGTCGAGACCGCGGGGCTGACGAAGAGGTTCGGCGATCGGGCTGCGGTTCACGACGTCGACCTCCGCGTTCCGCGCGGAGTGGCCTTCGGCTACCTCGGGCCGAACGGCGCCGGCAAGACGACGCTGATCCGCATGTTGCTCGGGTTGACGGGCGCATCCGCCGGCTCGATGAGGCTGCTCGGCCTTCCCGTCCCCGAGCGGCGTGCCGAGGCCCTCGCGCGCGTCGGCGCGATCGTCGACGAGCCGCGCTTTCATCCCTTTCTCACCGGACGTGAGAACCTTCAGATCGTCGCCGCGGCCCGCGGTCCAGAGACTTACGCGCGAATCGCACCGTCGCTCGACCGCGTCGGGCTGACGGCGCGCGCCGACGACCGCGTCAAGACGTACTCGATGGGCATGCGCCAGCGGCTCGGGATCGCCCGCTGCCTGCTTGCTGATCCCGAGCTCCTGATTCTCGACGAGCCGATGAACGGTCTCGATCCGGCGGGGATCCTCGAGTTCCGCGGCTTCGTGCGCTCCTTCGTCGACGAAGGACGCACCATCGTCCTCTCGTCGCACCTACTCGACGAGGTCGAGAAGACGTGCGACGAGGTCGCCATCGTCGACCGAGGCCGGGTCGTCGTACAGGGCTCGATCGACGAGCTCCGCGCCGACGGTGATTCGGCGGTGTTCGTCGGTGTCGACGCGCCCGCGCGGGCACGCGCGATCCTCGCGACGAATCGAGCGATCACCCGGATCGACGACGTCGAGGGCGGACTGCGCATCGCGCTCGGCGATCTCGGCGCGGTCAGCGACATCAACCGGCAGCTCGTTTGGGCCGGCCTCGACGTCGATCGACTCGAACCGGAGCAGGCGTCGCTCGAAGAGCGTTTCCTCGAAATCACAACCCGATTGGAGGCCGCGGCATGACTTCGCTCGCAGCTGAAATCCCGTTTGCGCAGCGCCGCCGGCCCGAGCTCGTGCTGGCGGAGGTGCTCAAGCTCCGCAAGCGCCGCGGCCTCGTGGTGACGACTGCGCTGCTCACCGTCGGCGCCGCAGTGTTCACCTACGCGCTGCTGGCGATTCTCCACGCCGTGAACCCGGCGCACTACGGTCCGGCCGGCGGCGTCGCAAAGCTCGGCCACGGCCTGTTCCTCCTCTCCCTGCTCGGAGGCGTCACGGCGGCGATCGCCGGTGCGACTGCGGGCGCAGGCGACCTGAACGCGGGAGTCTTCCGCGAGCTCGTGGTCACCGGACGCTCGCGCTTGGCGCTGTTTGCCGCGCGCATCCCCGGCGGCTTCGCGTTCCTGCTGCCGTTCGCGGCTGCCGGGTTCGCAGCGGCAGCGGTCGCCTCGGTGGTGTTCGCGGATTCGCTGTCGCTTCCGTCCGTGTCCCTGCTCGTCTCCTCCGGGCTCTGGCTCCTGCTGACGATGTCCTTCGCCTACCTCGTGGGACTCGGCCTTGCCTCGTTGCTCGGATCGCGTGCGCAGACGATTGGAATCTTTCTCGCCTGGCAGCTCGCCGTCACTCCGATCCTGCTCTCGATCAAGGTGTTCGGCGTCGGACGCGAGTTCTTGCCGGGCGCAGCGCTTCAGCAGCTCGAGCCCGCTGCGTTGCAGGGATACATGCGCCAGGGCACGCCGTTGCACATGTCGACGGCGGCCACAGCAGCGACGCTGACGGTGTGGGCACTCGTCGCACTCGCCCTCGGCGCCTGGCGCACGGCGACCCGCGACGCGTAGCGAACGACGCCGCCGGAGTACCGTTCTCTCATGATCTGGAACTGGCTCCGGCGGCACCCCGTTCTCACCAACGTCGCCGTCGTCGCCCTTCTCTGCGGTCTCTACGTTGCGACCGCGGCACACCAACTCCAGGGCGCCGGCGGTGTCGTGCTGGCACTCCTGCAGACCCTGCCGCTGCTTTGGCGGCGAAGCCGTCCGTTTGCCGCCCTCGCATTGGTGACCGCGGGGGCGGTCGCGTCCGGTATCGCCTACGACCTGATCTTCCCGTTTGCTCCTGCCGTTGCGGTCTACACCGTCGCGGATCAGAAGACCCGAGGCCGCTCAGCGGCGGCGGCGGCCGGCGCAATTCTCGCGATCGCAGCGGCGGCAGGCAGCGCAACCGACTACGCCCGCCTCGTCATCGTCGCCGCCGGCTGGGTCGTCGGGGACAACCTGCGCACGCGCCGTGCCTACCTGCGCGAGTTGGAGGAGAAAGCGGATCGGCTCGAGCGCGAGCGCAGAGCCGAGACGGCACGCGCGACAGCGGAGGAGCAAGCGAGAATCGCCCGCGAGCTCCACGACGTGATCGCGCACAGCGTGAGCGTGATGGTCGTGCAGGCGGCCGCGGCTCGCGACGTCTTCGAGTCAGCACCCGAACGCGCCCGTGCAGCGCTCGAAGCGATCGAGTCGACCGGCCGTTCGGCGCTCGGCGACCTTCGACGCGTCCTCGGCATCGTGCGGGGGGACGCCGAGTACGCGCCCGCGCCCGGGCTCGCACGAGTGGAAGCGCTGCTCGACACCGTGCGAGCGGCGGGCCTCGATGTTCGACTCACCGTCGAAGGATCGCCGCGAGAAGTTCCCCCCGGAGTCGATCTCTCCGCGTATCGCGTCGTACAGGAGGCCCTGACGAACACCCTGAAGCACGCAGGTGCACGACACGTCGACGTCGCGATCCGCTACGACGATGCGTTGACCCTCGAGATCAGCGACGACGGCGTCGGACTGACGAACGGATCCCGTTCTGTCGGCCGTGGACTCGAGGGGATGCGCGAACGTGCGGCGATGGTCGGCGGGACGCTCGATACACGCGAAGGAGAAGGCGGCGGCTTCTTCGTCCGCGCGAGGTTCCCGCTCGCGGAAGCTTCACGATGATCCGAGTCCTGCTCGTCGACGATCAGGCGCTCGTCCGAAGTGGCTTCCGAATGATTCTCGACGCACGCGACGATCTCGAAGTTGCCGGCGAGGCAGATGACGGAGCGATCGCCGTAGAGCTCGCGCGCGAGCTCGATCCGGACGTCATCCTGATGGACATCCGGATGCCGACTCTCGACGGCGTCGAGGCGACGCGGCAAATCGCCGAGCGCGGCCTGAGGGCGCGTGTCCTCATCCTGACGACGTTCGACCTCGACGAATACGTCTATGCCGCTCTGCGCGCCGGGGCGAGCGGATTCCTGCTCAAGGACGTGGAGCCGGCCGAGCTCGTGGATGCGATTCGGGTCGTCGCTTCTGGAAATGCGCTCTTCGGTCCCTCGGTCACGCGGCGGCTGCTCGACCACTTTGCGGCGCACGAAGACGCGACGGCACCTTCATTGGAGACGCTCACCGAACGCGAGCGGGAGATCCTGCGCTTGCTGGCGAGCGGCCTGTCCAACGCCGAGATCGCCGACAAGCTCGTGGTGAGCGAGACGACGGTGAAGAGTCACGTTTCGAGCGTCCTGCGAAAGCTAGGCGTGCGCGACCGCGTACAGGCGGTGATAGCGGCATACGACGCCGGCCTCGTCCGGGCTACGAGCGCCTAGCCGGAGGCGACCACGCAGATGATTTGGCCGGTTTTCACAGGCTGGCCGGGCGCCACCGAGAGCTCGGTGACACGACCGGCGCGGTGTGCGTGCACCTCGTTCTCCATCTTCATCGCCTCGATGATGCAGATGACCTGACCGGGCTCGACCTCGTCGCCCTCCGCGACCTCGACCGCCAGCACTGTCCCCTGCATCGGCGACACCACCGCATCCTTGCCGGCACCGACGGCGCCGCCGCCGCGGGAGCGTTCGCGACGCCGCCGCGCGAGTTCCGCGAACGCCGGCTCGGGACGCAGCACGCGCACCTCGAAGCGCCGTCCGTCGACCTCGACGGCGCGGACGGTCTCGCGCATCGCCGCGGTCACTGACTCAGGAGGAGCGACGACGCGCCCGTCCTCGAGCTCCGCCGCGCGCGCGGCCATCAGCTCTGACTCGACGAGCCCATGACACGTTCCTCCCTCGACGAAACACGGATGGGTGAGCAAGGCCTTGTGGAACGGGATCAACGTCTTCACGCCGTCGACGCGAAACTCGTCGAGCGCCCTCAACATTCGGCGCCGCGCGTGCTCGCGATCGACTCCCTGGACAACGAGCTTGGCGATCAAGGGGTCGTACAGCGGCGAGATCTCGCTGCCGGCGACCACGCCCGAGTCGACGCGCACACCCGGCCCCGCGGGCTCGTGGTACCCGGTGATCGCCCCCGGCGCCGGCAGGAACGCGTTGCCGAAGTCCTCCGCGTTGATCCGGCACTCGATCGCGTGGCCGTTGAAGTGGATGCCCTCCTGTCGCACCGACAATCGCTCGCCGGCCGCGATCAACACCTGCTCGCGTACGAGATCGAGACCCGTGACCAGCTCTGTCACCGTGTGCTCGACCTGGATGCGCGTGTTCATCTCGAGGAAGTACCACTCCCCGCCGCGCGTCAACAATCCTTCGAGCGTTCCCGCGCCGCGGTAGCCGACCGCGTGCGCAGCTTCGACGGAGATCGAACCGATACGCGTGCGCAGCTCGTCGTCGACCGCGGACGAGGGAGTCTCCTCGACGAGCTTCTGGTGCCGCCTCTGGATGGTGCAATCCCGCTCGCCGAGGTGGACGACGTTGCCGTGTGCGTCTGCGAGCACCTGCACCTCGACGTGACGCGGGTCCTCGAGGTAGCGCTCGACGTACACCGTCGCGTCCGCGAAGTACGCCTCGCCCTCGCGTCGCGCGGACTCGAACGCACGCGCGGCTTCTTCGGTGCTGCGCACGACCTTCAGTCCCTTGCCGCCGCCGCCGGCGGACGCCTTGACGGCGAGCGGCCAGCCGAGCTCGTCGCCGAGCTCCACCAGCCGCTCTGCTGACTCGACCGCCTCCGTCGTCCCCGGGACGATCGGCACGCCCGCCGCGCTCATGCGCTCTCGCGCCTCGATCTTCGAACCCATCGCCTCGATCGCGTCTGCCGGGGGCCCGATCCAGACGAAGCGCGCATCCTCGCAGGCGCGCGCGAAGTCAGCGTTCTCGGCGAGGAAGCCGTACCCGGGATGGACCGCCTCGGCTTCCGCGCGACGCGCCGCGTCGAGGATCGCCTGCTGGTTCAGGTAGCTCTCGGCCGGAGAGCCGCCGCCGATCAGGTACGCCTCGTCGGCGTAGACGACGTGCGCGGCGCCTCGATCGGGCTCCGAGTACACGGCGACGGTGCCGATGCCGAGCTCGCGCAGCGTCCGGAAGATCCGGATCGCGATCTCGCCCCGGTTGGCGACGAGCACTTTGCCGAAGACGGCCACGCCGTATTCTCTCCGCGCGGTGGCACTACCGGACATCCTCACGATCACGCGGGCGCTTGCCGTCGTGCCGGTCGTCGTCCTCTACGCCTGGAGCTTCAACGGCCATGACTACTGGGCCACGGCCGTGTTCTGCGTGGCGATGGCGACCGACTGGTTCGACGGCCGAATCGCACGGAGTCGGGGCCGCACCTCGCCGCTGGGGTCGCTGCTCGACCCGGTTGCGGACAAGCTGCTCGTGTTGGCGGCGCTCGTGATGCTCGTCGGCCAAGACGTCGCGCCCGCGTGGATGGTCGCCGCGATCGTCGTCCGGGAGCTGCTCGTGACCGGTCTGCGGCTCGCTGCCCTCGAGCGGGGGGTCGTGCTACAGGCACGCGACCTGGGGAAGCTCAAGACGTGGGCTCAGGCGGTCGCCGCCGCGCTCGGCGGCTTCGCGGCCGCGGGCGCCTGGAGCAACCGCGTTGCGTGGTGGGGGCTATTCGTCGCGGTCGTGCTGACCTGGGTGTCCGGATTGGACTACGCCCGTGTCGCGCCTCGGCTTTGGCGAGAGAGGGTCAGGACACAAGGGGTCTGACCCTTCTTGCTCGAGCGCGGCGCGGCGCCACGGGGTCACCCGCTCTTCGACTTCCAGCTTCAACGCCTCGAGGATCGCCTCGCGCTCCTCGGGCCTCGGCCGCGGCGTGATCTCGACGTCCACTGCCGACCAGGTTAAAGGCCTGGCCCAAACGGGCCGATCCATCCAACCGCATGGGCCGCCGCTTCGTCCTTCCCTGCGCAGTCCTCGGGCTGCTCGCCCTCGCGCCGGGCTCGGCCGCGAAGGCGCCAGCCTCCTGGGCTCAGCCCCAAATCCAGGCCGTCGTCGCCGCCGGGCTGATGGGCACGGACGTCGCCGACTTCCATCCCAACGATCCGCTGACGAGGATCGCTCTCGAGCAGCTCGTCGCGGGCCTGACCCATTCGACGCCCCAGCTCGTCACGAACCCGTCTGCGCGGGCGACGATGACCGGGCTCGACGCGCGGCTGGTCAACGCGCTCGCGCTCGCCGACACGGCCAAGCTCTTCCAGCAGGGAGCCACCACCGCCGGCCTTAAGCCTCCCTCGCGGTTCGGCAGCGAGGTGGTCGCACGGCTGCTCGGCCTGCGCACGAACCACCCCGCGTCCCAGGACAACCTCGAGCTACTGCCGAACCAGCCGGCGACGCGCGCAGAGGCCGCTTACTCCGGCGCGCAGGTCCTGAAGTTCACCGGCTGGGAGACCTCCGCAGTCCAGCAAGGTGCGGCGACGTTCACCCTCCCAACGCTGACGCCGTGGCAGCAGCGGATCCTCCAGACGGCGATCCGCTTCATCGGCTTCCCCTACGTCTGGGGCGGGACGAGCGAGAAGACGGAGGCGCCGTTCGGCGTCAAAGCCCCCGGCGGCTTCGACTGCTCCGGGTTCGTCTGGCGCGTCTACAAGCTGCAGGCGTATCCGAACGAGAGGACGCTGGCGAGCATCCTCCAGGGACGAACGACCTACGCCATGAGCGGCGAGGTGCCCGCAGCGAAGCGGATTCCGCTTGCGAAGCTCGAGCCGGCGGACGTCCTCTTCTTCGGGGCCCACGGCCCGAAGTCCAAGCCTGCGCAAGTCGACCACACGGGCATCTACCTCGGCAACGGCTGGTTCATCCACTCCTCGGGCTACGGCGTGGCCGTCGCACAGCTTTCGGGCTGGTACGCGCAGCGATTCGCCTGGGCTCGCCGCCCGCTTGCCGAGGCCGGCCTTTCCAAGTCGTAAGCCCTATTTAGGCAAATCCCCCTACCGGGGGATACGCGGGGTAGGGGCCGCAGGAGAGAATCGCGCGGTTGAGTCCCCTCGGTGGAGGTTCTTGATGTTGCAGTGGAAGCCCCGGTTGATCGCACTCATAGTCGTGCTAACGGCGCTTGCGGTGTTCCTCGCGCAGTTCAGCTGGGACGCTGTCGACCAGTTGAGCTGGTAAACGAACTGACGTGACTTCCCAGCCGGTCACGCCGCGCCGGCTCGCCGCCCTCATCCTCCCCGTCTGCCTCGCCGGCTTCGGCGTGCTCGTGGTAGCCGGGTATCGATTCGCGACAACCGGCCATAGCAGTCGCCAGCTGATCGGAATCGCGGCCCTCACGGCTGCGGCGACCCTGGCGGAGAGATTTCCCGTTCCGATCAGTCCGGAGGGCGGGGGCGTCCTCTCGCTGACGTTCGTCTTCGCCGTCGCCGCAATCGTGCTGTACGGCTGGGAGGCGGGTGCTCTGCTGCTCGCGTTCGCAACCGCCTCGATCATGCTCGCACTGCACCGCCCGGTCGAGCGCGTGGCGTACAACGTCGCGGTCTTCGTGCTCGTTGCGCTCGCCGCGGGAATCCTGATCGCTCCCATACACGGTCACGACGTGGGCGCGCTCGTCTCCCGCGTCGTGCTCGCGGCGATTGCGGACAACGTCGTCAACGTCGTGCTCATCACGGCCGCGATCGCACTCACCGCGGGCCAGCGGTACCTGCGGCTCCTGCAGACGAACATCCGCGCAACGTTCATCCCCTTCGCGTTCATGGCGTCCGCGGCGCTGATGCTCGTCGTGCTCTGGGAACGCTCCCCGGTGCTGTCGATCGCACTCGTCGGTCCGCTGCTCGCGATCTCGCAGTACCAGCGCTCGACGCACCGCGCACTTCGCGCGATGCGACTCGCGTTGACGGATCCACTCACCGGCCTCGGCAACCACCGCCACTTCCACGAGCGTTTGCAGCGCGAGCTGCAGGCGGCGGAGGAGCACGCAACCCAACTCACACTCTGTTTCGTTGACATCGACGATTTCAAACGCATCAACGACCGGTTCGGTCATCCCTCCGGCGATCGCGTCCTCTCTCAGGTAGCGGGGAAGCTGCGGCAGGGCGGCGAGGCCTTTCGGCTCGGCGGCGACGAGTTCGCCCTCCTCCTCGTTGATCACAACGAAGGTACGGCCCTGGCGGCTGCGAATTCGATCGTCGAACGAGTCGGCGCGCTCGATCTCGATCACATCGGCAATGTGACGGTCAGCGCGGGTCTCGCCACCTTCCCCGTGCAGGGTCACGGACGCGATGAGCTGATCCGGCTCGCGGACTCGGCGCTCTACTGGGCGAAGGAGCACGGCAAGAACCGTGTCCGGCTCTACCGCCCGGATGTCGTCGAGCTCGCAGAGCTCAAACGGCTCGCGGCGGGCCCCGATCGCGCCGCGCGTTATCGGGCAGCAGCGTCACTCGCAAAGGCAGTCGACGCGCGCGACACGTACACGGGCGAGCACTCCGAGAGCGTCGCCGAGCTCGCGGCTCGGATTGCGGTGCGCCTCGGGCTCGACACCGAACACGTCGAGCTGATCCGCCTCGCCGGCAGGCTTCACGACCTCGGGAAGCTGGCAATTCCTGAAGAGATCCTGCAGAAGCCGAGCGAGCTGACCGATTCGGAGCGGCTCGTGCTCGAACGGCATCCGCAGATCGGGTTCCGCATGCTCGACAGCCTCGGCGTGGAGCCTGTGGCCGACGTCGTGCTGCACCACCACGAGCGCTGGGACGGCGCGGGCTATCCGGACGGACTACGCGGCGACGCGATTCCGCTCGGCGCGCGGATCGTCTTCGTCGCCGACGCGTACCACGCGATGACCACCGACCGGGTGTATCGACGGAAGCTCACGCCTGAGGTGGCGCTCGGCGAGCTGCGCCGCTGCGCGGGCTCGCAGTTCGATCCGGAGATCGTCTCGGCCTTCACGGGGGATCCCGAGATCGCAGCGGCGCCTGCGGCGGTCGCCGTCGCCTCCTAGGTTCGGCTCTTGGTCGGTTCGGGAAGGCCAGCCGTATGAACCGAGAGCAACGACGTCATCCCGAGAAGCAGCAGAAGATCAATCCACAGACGCAGCGAGACATCGAATCCCCGACGCGGCCGCCCGACGAGGAGAGCGTTCGCGCGAAGTCCAGTCGTCACAAGAAATCGACGGCGGACAAGTGGAACCAATAACTGCGCGAATCCTTCGGATTCGCGCAGTTGGAGAAAGATCGCCGCGGACGCGGCAGAACCGCGCTTCTGTCGCGTCCGCGCGTAGCTAAACGCCGCGATAAGTGCGAAGCACTTTTCGCGGATCAGAGCGGAATGTTCCCGTGCTTGCGGCGCGGGCGCGGCTCTTGCTTCGTAAGTGCGGTCTCGAGCGCGTCGATCAGGACGGACCGCGTGCGGCGCGGCTCGATCACCTCGTCCACGTAGCCGCGCTCGGCAGCTGTGTAGGGATTGGCAAAGCGTCCTCGATACTCCTCGATCAACTCGGCCCGGCGGGCGTCGGAGTCGTCCGCAGACTCGAGCTCCTTGCGGAAAATGATGTTCACTGCTCCTTCGGGGCCCATCACCGCGACCTCGGCCGTCGGCCACGCGAAGTTGAAGTCGGCGCGGATGTGCTTGGAGCTCATGACGTCATACGCGCCGCCGTACGCCTTGCGCGTGATCACCGTCAGCTTCGGGACCGTCGCCTCCGCGTAGGCGTAGAGGAGCTTCGCGCCGTGGCGGATGATCCCGCCCCACTCCTGCTGGGTTCCCGGTAGGAACCCGGGTACGTCGACGAAGGTGACGAGCGGGATGTTGAACGCGTCGCAGAAGCGGACGAAGCGCGCGGCCTTGACGGACGAGTCGATGTCGAGCACCCCCGCGAGCGTGCGCGGCTGATTGCCGACGACTCCGACGGGACGACCACCCAGGCGAGCGAGCCCGCACACGATGTTCTCGGCCCAGAGCTCGTGCACCTCGAGGAAGTCGCCGTCGTCGACGACGCGGTGCACGATCTCGTGCATGTCATAGGGCTTGTTCGGGCTGTCGGGGATCAGCGTGTCGAGCTCCGGGTCCTCACGGTCGCGTGGATCGGACGGCTCCGCGAAGGGCGGCGGGTCGAGGTTGTTCTGCGGCAGGAACGAGAGCAGGTAGCGCGCGTCCTCGAGACACGTCTGCTCGTTGGGGGCGATGAACTGCGCGACTCCGGACTTGGACGCGTGCGTCGAAGCACCGCCGAGCTCCTCGAAGGTCACCTCCTCGCCGGTGACCGTCTTCACGACGTCGGGACCGGTGATGAACATGTACGACGTCCCCTCGACCATGAAGACGAAGTCCGTGATCGCGGGCGAGTAGACGGCGCCGCCCGCGCACGGGCCCATCACGAGGGAGATCTGCGGGATGACGCCGCTGCACTGGACGTTTCGCCAGAAGATCTCCGCGTAGCCGGCGAGCGAGACGACGCCTTCCTGGATGCGCGCGCCGCCGGAGTCGTTGATCCCGATCACCGGACACCCGTACTTCAACGCCATGTCCATCACCTTGCAGATCTTCTCCGCGAAGACCTCCGACAACGAGCCGCCGAAGACGGTGAAGTCCTGCGAGAAGACGAAGACCTTGCGGCCGAAGATGGTGCCGTAGCCCGTGACGACGGCGTCGCCCCAGGGCCGGCGCTCGAGCATCCCGAAGTTCGACTCGCGATGGCGGACGTAGCGGTCGAGCTCGACGTACGAGCCGGGATCGAGGAGCGCGATCAGGCGCTCGCGGGCGAGCAGCTTCCCCTGCCGGCGCTGCCGCTCGACCGCTGGTTCAGCGCCCGCGTGCTCCGCTTCGTCGCGCAGCTCTTGCAGGTGGTCGAGCTTGGCCTGGGTCGCGTCGGCGCGCTCGCGCGGTTCGTCGGTCGTCGCCATGCGCGGAGGTTATCGTCGGCACGTGACCGTTGACCGCACCACGGTCTGGCCGTACCGCGACGGTGAGCGCGGGCCGTTCTACTACTCCCGCGACGCACACCCGACTGGGGTCGAGGCGGAGCGACGGCTCGGCGAGCTCGAAGGAGGACACGCGCTGCTGTTCGCTTCCGGAGCCGGGGCGACCGCTGCGCTCGTCTTCGCGTTCTGCGAACCCGGTCAGACGATCGCGATCGCCGAAGGCGCGTACTACGGCACGACGGTGACGTTCGGTGAGTTCACCCGGTGGGGTCTTCGCTACGTGGAGTTCGACCAGACCGGTCGCCCTCCCGACGGCGCGGACCTCGTGTGGCTC
>JBKPJA010000066.1:0-7661 GCA_046730515.1 Actinomycetota bacterium
GTACGTGACCTGCGTCGTCGACACGGTGTTCAGCTGGGCGCCCGCGGTGTCGAGGCCGATCACGGTCTCTTGCCCGGTCGGGCTTGCGTATGCGGTAAGCAACCTCGTTCCCGCGACCTCGTCGACGCCGACGATCTTCCAGCCGCGCTTCACCGTCGTCGTCACGAGGTGGATGAGGTTGTACAACGGGAAGAGCGGCCATCCCTGCGCGGGGTCGCCGATCATGTAGTACGCCTGGATTCCATTGTCGTACCGACCGAAGTAGGCATCCCACTTGCTCGTGCCCTGGTAGCCGAGCCTCGCGGAGAGGACGTCGAACCAGGCCTGTTGGAACGCCGCGACGTTCGTCTGCGCGATCGGCGTCCCGTCGAGCCAAACGCCTGGATCGCCGGCCGGGCCGCCGTTGAACGTCCGCAGCCCGCGTACGCCGTACTCGGCAACGTAGAGCGGCTTCTGCTCCGAGGGCGGTAGCGCGTCGACGATTGCGCGCACCTCGTTGAGGCGATCCTGCAGCTTCTGCGTGTCCCAGTAATCCCAGAAGACGTGGATCGAGTACGCGTCGAGGATGTCCGACATGTGAGTGGCGAGGTAGGCGAACCAGAGCTCCTGGTTGGAGCCGCCGCTGTCGGGGCCACGGACGAGGTCGCCGCCCATGTAACGAACCTGGCCGCGGATGCTCATGATGTACGGATCGAGCTCGCGGTACTGCGCCTCGTACTGCTCGGGCGTGATCTTCGTCCGGTTCGGCTCGTTCTGAAGCGTCAGCCAGCGAAGCCGCGTGACGCCGCGGTTCTTGACGAGATCGATGAGGACGTTCGCGAACTTCTGAACCGTTCCGCTCGCGGTGTCGAGGCGGCCGCCCTGCCACGTGATGTTGATCGTTGTGCCGGCCGTCTGCGCGAGCATCACCGTGCGGACGAAAGACTGCATCCGGTCGGGATCCGCCAGCTCCGTCGGGTTGAAGAAGATGCGTGAGAACTCCGGATGCAGCGCGCGCACGGCTTGCTCCATCACCTTCACGTTGTCCTCTGTGACGCCGGCGTTGCGACTGATCGCCGCGTAGACGTGGTTGTTGAACTGGGCGCCGTAGCCGGCGAGGCTCGAAACGAGCACGGACGACGCCCGGACCTGGAAGTCCGTCGCCTCGACGGCTGCGCGGCGCGTGTTGTTCCGCGTCGTGGTTTCCCCCGGGTCGGCAGCGACGATCGCGACGACGATCGGCGTCCGTCCTGCGGTCGGCAAGGTCACCGGCACCGCGAGGCCGATACGGGCGCGCGGCGCGATCTTGAACGGGACGCTGGCGAGCACGGTTCCCGTGGATGTCAGCGTCACTAGCGCGCTTGCGTGGAGGTCGGGAGTTCGCTGTCTGATCGTCAGGCGGACGGTGAATGTGCGCCCGGTGAGGATCTGCTTCGGCGCGCGTGCCTGCACGAGGACGAGATCCGGGCGAAGCAGCGTCACCGTCTTCCCACTGAGGACGATCTGCGGTCCGAACGCCACCGTCACGGCGACCCGCTGATGGCGGATGAGCCTTCCCAGGTGAACGGACGCCGCTCCCGAGGGCGAGGGCACGTCCTGGAACTCGAGCCGCCTTGCCGGATGACCCTTGTAGGGGGAGACGGCAGCCCGAACGTCGCTCAGCGTGTCCGGCAGCGTGCAATCAGTTGCCGTCGAGACCCGGATCGCGAGATCGGTGCCGGTCGGCCCGTTCAAGGACTGCGCTGCGAGCGTGTAGGCAGAGCCGTCACACGTCTGCGCCGCGGCGGCGTGCGCGCCGGACACACCGATGCCGAGAAGAGTTGCCGCGGCGACCCCTGCGACCACCATGATGCGGCCGACCCCCCGGCTGACGACTGCCGGTCTCACCTTGCCCTCTGTCAGACATGTACCACTTCTGCCGCAAAAGTGGTAGCTGGCCTGGTGCTGGTTGATCTTCGATTGGCGAGGATCCACCCGCTCCTCCCGGGAAGTGGTTACGCGGCGATGCTCCCAGGCTCCGCTAATCGTGCTCTAACCGAGACCCCAAGTAATGCGGGCGACGCGGGCGATCTGCCCCGCGCCGCCCGTCCTTCGACTTGGTGCTAGTTGGAGAAGCTGACGGTACCGTGGCCGGTCACGAAGCCGTACTGCGCCCGCGGGCTCGCGTCCCCGTGATTGCACTGGCCCTTCTTGGGGCCGTTCTTGTAGTGGGAGCCGACCCCGGCGAAAGTGATCGTCACGTTCGCCGTGCCGGAGATGCCTTTGTAGAGGCCTGTCCCGTTGAGGAGCGTCACCGTGCCGGTGCCGCTGAACTCGGCCGAGCAGGTTGCGTCGCTCGCGATCTGCGGCTTCGGATTCTGCAGGGTCTTGTTCAAGGCAGTCGAGTCGATCTCGAACGTGCCCTTCTGAAGCTTCACCTTGACGAAGTTCCCGTTGGGGTTGGGCTTTCCGTTCTTGTCGACGTTGGTCGCCTTTCCGTAGTCCCCGATCGCTCCGACCAAGACGATCTTCTGGGAACCGGCGTTGCCGGCGTCTGCGTAGAGCGCGATCGAGCCACCGGCCGGTGCAGCGGCCGCAGCGGGCCCGACCAGCACGCATACAGTTGCCAAGGCTGCCAGCGCAGCCGTACCGGAACTTGCGAGTCTGTGCATTGAGTTCGTTTCTCCTTGATGGACGTTTGACGTTGCCCTTCTTGAGACGCTGAAAGGCGTTGCCACGCCTAGTCCATTTGCGTCAAATGGAGCGGCGGGGGTGAGATTCGAACTCACGGAGGGCGTGAACCCTCAACAGTTTTCAAGACTGTCCCGTTCGACCGCTCCGGCACCCCGCCGCGCGGCCTTCAAAGTACCGCCTACGTCGGTACGCGTCCGCTGCTCAGCCGGGCAGGCGCGCCGAACTCGACGAGCGCCTCCGGCACTGTGATCGACCCGTCTTCCTCTTGGAAGTTCTCCATGATCGAGAGCATCGCGCGCGCCGTTACCGCGGTGCCGTTCAGCGTGTGCACCGGTTCGAGCCGCTTTTCGTCGCGGCGGAACCTGATTTGCAGGCGCCTGGACTGATAGTCCGTCGTGTTCGACGTCGACGTCAGCTCGCGATACCTCTGCTGTGACGGGAACCAGCCCTCGAGGTCGTACTTCTTCGCCGCGCTCGCTCCCAGGTCGCCGGCCGCGATGTTGACGACGCGATACGGGATGTCGAGGTCTGCAATGAGCTCTTCTTCGATCTCGAGCAGGCGGTCGTGCTCCTCGCGCGACCACTCCGGCTTCGTGAACACGAACATCTCCACTTTGTCGAACTGGTGGACGCGGAACATCCCGCGTGTGTCCTTGCCCGCGGCTCCTGCCTCACGCCGAAAGCACGTGGAGTAACCCGCGTAGCGAACCGGCAGCATGTCGTCGTCGAGGATCTCCTCTCCGTGCATCGCCGCGAGCGCGACCTCGGATGTGCCTGTCAGAAACAGGTCGTCGCGCTCGATCGCGTAGATGTTCGCTTCCTCGGTGGGGAAGAAACCGGTGCCGAACATCGCGTCCTCGCGCACGAGCACGGGCGGCAGCACGGGCGTGAACCCGCGCTGCACGAGCCGGTTCATCGCGAAGCGGTAGAGAGAAAGCTCGAGCAGCGCGACGTCGCCGATGCGATACGCGAAGCGCGAACCTGAAACCTTCGCGGCGCGCTCCATGTCGATCAACGGCCAGCCGTAGATCGACGCGAGCTCGATGTGGTCGCGCGTCGGAAAGTCGAAGGACGGCGGGTCGCCGACGCGGCGGATCTCGACTGCGTCCTCCTCCGCGAAACCGTCGGGTGTCGCCTCGTCCGGTGGATTGGGGACGCGGGCGAGAAGCTCGTTGCGCCGCTCCTCGGCGGCAGCGAGCTGCTGCTCGAGCGACTGCAGCTCTTCCTTCAGCCGCTCGAGCTCGGCGAGCTGCTCGGGCGTCGGCTTCCCCTTGACCTTTCGCCGCGCGCGCAGCTCTTCCACACGCGGTTGTACCTCGCGCACCGCGAGGTCTGCGTCCAGGAGCTCGTCGAAGAGCTCGGCCGCGCCCTTGCGCGCCAGCGCTGCGCGGAAACCATCCGGATCGTTACGGGCGGCGCGTAGGTCGATCATCGGGCCAAATATGCCTCAAGCACCTGCGCGACTCCTTCCTCGTCGACGCGGGGGCAGATGAAATCCGCGATCGCCTTGACGCGCGGGTGTGCGTTCTCGACCGCGACCCCATACCCGGCCCACTCGACGACCTCGACGTCGTTCTCACCGTCCCCGAACGCGACCGTCCGCTCGCGCGCGAAGCCGAGGTGCTCCGCGAGGAAAGCGAGCCCGGACGCCTTCGTCACCTCGGGCGACGCGAACTCCAGGAAGTGGGGGAGTGACTTCGAGATGTACAACCGTCCGTCGAACCGAGCCTTCATCTGCGCCTCGAGGCCGTCGAGCACCTCCGGATCGTCGATGACGACGAGCTTCGTCGGCGGCTCCTCGAGCCACGCGAGCAGGTCGCCGACGGGATGCAGCTCCAGGTGCTGGAAGTCCGCATAGCGCCGCGCCTCCGGGGTGACGTCTGCGACGTACAGCTCGTCGTTGACGTAGCAGTTGAGGCCGAACCCCTCGCTCTGCAGCACCCGAATCGTCTCGCGCGCGAGCTCGAGCGGAATCGGGACATGGAGCAGCCAGCGGCCGGACCGCGGCTCCACGACCGCGGCTCCCTGATAGCAGACGACGGGATCGTCCAGCCCCGCCTCGAGCGCATAAGGCCGGACCGACTGAAACATCCGACCGGTAACGAGGATCACGTGCACCCCTGCGGCGCGCGTGCGCTCGAGAGCGGCCCGCGTGCGCGGGCGCAGTAGAGAGTCCTCCGCGATTAGCGTCCGATCGAGGTCGCAGGCGACGGCCTCGACCGCGCGCGGGAAATCGTCCGGGAGGATCAGTGTTTCGTGATCAGGAAGTCGACCAGCGCAGTGAGCTGGTCCGGCGGCAGCGTCGCATACGTCTTCGGCATCAGATCGGTGTAGCCGGGCTGGATGTAGAGGCCCGGGTGCACGATCGACGTCGTCGTGAACTGCTTCAGCGGCTGATTGGCCTGCTTCGCGTACTTCACCAGCTTGTCGAGATCCGGGCCGATGACGCCCTTCGCTCCGGCGGGCGTGAACGTATGGCATGCGGCGCAGCCGTTTGCGGCGAAGACAGCCTTCCCGGACACCACCGCCTTCGGAACCGCGCCGACGACGGTCTGCGCAGTCGGCTGCACAGTGCCCTGGCTGCCGCAACCGGCCGCGGCGAGCACGATCAGCGCGGAGGCGAACAGCACGACCGGGCTACGGCGCATGGCGCGCGAGTCTACTGACTCGAGCCTCGCAAGTGTCCAGCAGCCAAGCGCCCCGAGGAACGCGACGTCCACGGGCGAGTCGTTGACGAGGAACGACACCGCAATCCCGACAAGGAATGCCTTCATGATCGGCCCGCGTCGTGCGAATGCGGCAATCCCAACGAGCACCGCCATCGCGATTCCGAACTCGATGCCCTTCCCCGGCGTCGAGGTGACTGTGAGATACGAGAGGTGGAGCCGGCGGCCGATGTCGCCGAGCGCGGATCCGGAGCCCACCGCGTGCGTCACGTGGCTCGAACCGCCGACCGCGGCGTCGAGGCCGACGGCCACCAGCACGAGAACGACAACGCCGGCCGCAACCGCAAGCGCTCTGCGTGGAGTGAACGCGAATCCGCGGAGCCGCAACCCGAGAACCGCCAGCGCCGCGGCGTAGACGACGATGCCGCCGCCGTCCGCTCCGGCGAAGCTGGCCCCGATCGTGACAACCGCGAGCACCCCCAACGCGACGAGCCACGCCGTTCCGTCCGCGGCCGCGGCGGCGAGCGTTGGAGCGAGCAGCAGCGTCTCGAGCTGGTTCGTGACGCCGTAGAAGCGTCCACCGCCGTCGAGGTGCGCCCCCAGGACGGCGAGTGAGTTGAGCGAGGTATCCGCGATCAGAACTACGAGGAACGCGATGAAGAAGCCGGCGACGAGCGTCGGGATGAGCCGGCGCTTCCGGAAGACAATCGCGAAGAGCGCACCGATCCCGACCACTCCCAAGATCAGCGGCCAGAAGCCGAGCACGTGGGAGGCAGAGAGAATCAACGATGCGACGACGAATCCGACGCAGGCCGCTACGCCCGAGGCTTCGCCGATCAATGCAAGGAAACCCCCGGCGATGAGCACCGCGACGAGCACCCAGCCTTGAGCCTTGGCCACGCGGTGGATGCGGCGATCGAGCTCGTGCAGACGTGCGGGTGCGTCCGTCGATGCATGCCACCCGAGCGGAGACGCATCGCAGCCGCCCCTGCGCAGGCGGACGACCGCATGCGCGACGTCCGCGATCGAGATCAAGCCACGAACACGGGTCGAGCTCGACGTGAGCAGGCCGTGGAACCCGCAGCCGACGACCGCGACGGGATACCGCGTGTGGTTCGGCGTCCGGCCGGACGGCGGAAGCGCGAGATAGATCGTCACCCGCGCACCCGGCCGAGAAGCGGGAACCACGAGCACCTTTCCGGTCGGAGTGCCTCCGAGCAGCGCGTGCCGGACCTTCCCGCGCTCGAGCGCGGCCAGCGCGCCGGCGCGCGTAACCGTGCCTCCGGACGCCGGGACCATGAGCCCGACCGCTCCCTCCGTCGCGTGAACGGCCGGATCGAAGGGCGGCACGACCACGACCGCAATCGGCCGGGCAGCCTGGGCCGTTGCGCTTAGATTAAGCACCGCCGTGAGGCAGAGGGCCGAAACTACAATGAATCGTGTCCCCTTCAAGGAGCAACGATTCTCAATGAAACGCAAGCCTTACGGGCGTGACGCCGGACTGACTTTCCGCATGCTGCTCACGGGCGGCTTGCTCGGACTGCTCTACGTCGTCTTCGGCGTCGTCCTCTACAGCGTCCTCAACGTCGGGCTCGCTCCGGCACTCGTGATCGTGGTCGGCCTGGCCTTCTTCCAGTACTACACCTCGGACAAGCTCGCGCTCGCGGCGTCCGGCGCGAAGATCGTGGAGCGCGACCAGGCGCCGGAGCTGCATGCCGTCGTCGAGCGGCTCTGCGCGATGGCGAACCTGCCGAAGCCGCGGATCGCGGTGGTCGACACAGACGTGCCGAACGCTTTCGCGACCGGACGCAACCCGAAGCATGCCGTCGTCGCGGTGACGACGGGGCTCTGGCGGCGCCTCGACGAGAAGGAGATCGAAGGCGTCCTCGCGCACGAGCTGACCCACATCGCCAATCGCGATGTGCTCGTGATGACGGTTGCGTCGTTCTTCGCCATGCTCGCCGGGCTCCTGACCCGTTTCGGGCTCTACGCCGGCATGTGGGGCGGGGGAGGCGGCCGCAGCAATAACAACAACAACTCCGTGCCCGTGTGGCTGATCGTGCTCGCGGTCTCGATCGTCACCTACGTGCTGTCGTGGATCCTGATCCGCACGATCTCTCGCTACCGCGAGTACGCGGCGGATCGCGGCTCGGCGCTCATCACCGGCGCGCCCGAGTACCTGATGAGCGCGCTGCAGAAGATCAGCGGCGACATCGCGCGCATCCCGCAGCGTGACCTCCGCGAGGTCCAGGCGATGAACGCGTTCTTCATCATCCCGACGACCGTCAAGCAGCGGACGGCAGAGCTCTTCATGGATCACCCGCCGCTCGAGAAGCGCCTCGC
>JBKPJA010000067.1:0-14065 GCA_046730515.1 Actinomycetota bacterium
CCCTCCACGGAGCTCATTGCCGGCGAGGAAGGGGATCGTCCGCGGGCGCCGAGCTCGGGATCCTTTCCCAGCCCGGTCGTGTCCGCGGCTCGCGCTCGCCTTCGGCCGCCTTCGAGGACGCGTGGCCGAGCCGGTCGAGCAACGACATCTGCTCGTCGGCGTACTGCCGCACCGAATTGTCCTCCGGCAGGTCCCGGACGAGCTCGCGTACACGCGCGCGCAGCTGGTAGGCGAACTGCGGCGTCGCCGGGCCGACCAGTGCGTCGATCTCGTCTCGCGTGGGCTCGCGCATCGGCGCAAGCCTAACGAGAGTCTTAAGAGGTCGGCGGCGCTGAGATGTAGATGTGAACTTCGAGCGGCCCGAAGGAGTCGGTGAACGCTCCCGACGCCGCGGTGACCGAGCGCGTACCGTCGAGCGAGACGAGCGGACGGTTGCCGAGGGCGGGGACGGTGATCGTCGTCGTCACCGGGTTGCGGGTCGCGTTCACGGCGATCACGTACAGCGCGCCGTTGTGCTCGCGTGCGCCGACGCGAATGGAGCCGTCACCGATGCTCGTGGGGAGAGCGGGCTCGACGAGCGCCGGGGCAAGTGTCTCGATCTCGCTCTTCGCCTGCGCAATGGAGGCACCGATGTCTGCGGAGAAGTCGTACGGGAAGTAACCGATCGCATGCGCGCCGCCGGCGATCGCAAGCCACGTCTCGGCAGTGACGGTCTGAGGCGTGGGCGTCAGCTGCGGGTTGTGGCAGTCCATCATCCGAGACTCGATCCACTGGAACGTCGGCTTGCCGCCGCCGAGCGCGACCAGCTCGTGCTGGGAATCGAACACGTCCTTGAACGCGCCGTCGTAGCGGCACCAGTTCTGCAGCGGGTAGAGATCAAAGCCGAGGACATCGGCCTGCGCAACGAGCGCGGGATACATCCCACGGCCCTGCGGCAGCGGGTCGGCGCCGGTGTAGAAGTGATTCGTCAGCGTCAGCCAGCGCGGACCGCCACCGAGATTCGGCACCAGCTTCGCCGCCTGTGCAGCGGTGAGACTGCTGGGAAGGAATGTGTCCCACTCGTCAGGGAGAAACGAGCCGACCGCGCCCGTTAGAGGCGGACGCTTTGCGGTTTCAAGCACGAACGCTTGTCTGTTCAATGCCGAGGCATTAGGCCCGAGGTCGCACGAGCGGTCGTCCATGAAGAAGTTGATCCCGGCGGAAAGCAGTGAGCTGAACGACTCGGGGCAGGCGCCCATCACGATCATGGGAAACATCAGCTGACCGTCGAGTTGGACGGTGCCCGAAGCCGTGGAGAGCGTCGGCGAATCGGAGAGCGGCGGCGTCGTCAGCATGTACGGGAGCGATGCACTGCGCCCGTCGGCCGCATTCGCGTTGACCCAGAGTCGGTACGAGGTGCCCCACGCCAGACCGTCGACGGTCGCCGTGTGGTCGAGGCCGTCGGTGGCGGGAGTCCACAGCGTCGGCCCGCTCAATCCGTACGAGACGCGCGAGCTCACCGGCTCGCTCGTCTGCCAGGCGATTGTCGCGCTGAACGGCGAGAGCGAAACCGTGTGCACGTTGGAGATCACGATCGGAGTCGTCGACACGGGTGTCGTCGACGTGGACGTGGGCGTGGCTGTCGTCGTCTCGCCGCCGCCGTCGCCCGGACTGGGATCGACGGCGAAGGTCCGAGGCGTCGAGCTGAACGTGACGATCTCGCCACTCGGATTCGCGCTTGCGGACGACTGCGAGGGTGAAGACGAGAAGTGGGATCGTGAAGCCGGCACGGAAAGGGGATGCAGGCCGGGCGTCTCGAGGTCGCGCGCGAGATGGCGGCGCACGTTCCAGTAGACGAGGCGCGGGACGAGCTCGTTCGACCCCGCCGATCCGCGTGCGACGACGACCGGTGCAGCCACATCCACAGAGGTCGAGCCGCCCGAACGGTGTGCAATCGCCACGCCGAGACCGCCGCCGAGGACAGCCGAAAGCAGCAGCCAGAAGAGGACGCTGTGCCGCACGTCAATAGAGTCGGCTTCCAGTGACGCGTCCCCTCCCTCGTTTGGGGGATTCGCCCCTCGAGAAGCCTCGGAAGATCGCCGGAAGTCGCAGGATTCCGGGCTCGGCGGCGGATCTGATGCTGCTCGCGACGGTGTCGCTCTGGGCGCTGAACTTCACCGTCTCGAAGTACATCCTCGACAAGGGCTTCCACCCGCTGCCGTACTCGTCGATCCGGTACGGCTGCGCGGCGCTCGTCTTCGCGGCGATCACGCTCTTCTGGGAAGGCTCGCTGCGCATCGGCCGGCGCGATTCCATGCTCGTAGTGTCGTGTGTGCTCGTCCTGCTTTTGAACCAACTCTGTTTCGTCTATGCGCTGGCTTTCACCACTGCATCGACCGTCGCACTGCTGTTCGGCACGCTCCCGATCTGGACGGCATTGCTCGCACGCGGAGCCGGCATCGAACGGCAGAGCCTGCGCTTCTGGCTCGCGGCGCTGTTGTCGTTCGGCGGTGTCGCACTCGTCGCGGTCGGCTCGGGCGGAAAGCTCTCGACCGACCTCAAGGGGGACGCGCTCGCAATCGGCGGCGCGGCGACCTGGGCCGCGTACTCGGTCGCGATCGCGCCGCTGATGCGCCGCTATTCGCCGTTTCGGCTGAGCTCGGTCTTCCTGCTCTCGGTCACGGTGTTGCTGTTTGCGATCGGCGGTCACCAACTCTCGCGGCAGAGCTTCGACTTCCCCGCGCTCGTGTGGATCGGTTTCGCGTTCGCCGTGCTCGGCCCGCTCGTGACGACGAACCTGTTGTGGTTCACGGCGATCGACCGCGTTGGGCCGTCACGCGCGTCGCTGTTCGCAAACCTGCAGCCGTTCCTCGCCGCGATCGTCGCTTTGATCGTCCTCTCGGAACGGATCACGACACTGCAGGTCGCGGGAGGCCTCGCGCTCGCAGGCGGGATTGTGCTCGCGCCGCGTGTGCGACCTCCGGCGCCTGACGCCGACTGAAACAACTTCGGAACGGGCAGTCTTTCCACATGAGTCTGCGCGAGCGGCTGGCGCGCAAGCCGCCCGGCTACCGCTTCACGATCGGACGCATCCTTGCGATCTACGCAGGGCTGATGGTCGCGCTCTTCCTCGCTGCGCTCGACCAGACGATCGTCGCTACCGCGCTGCCGCGGATCGTCGCCGACCTCGGCGGGCTCACACAATACTCATGGGTCTTCACCGCGTACATGCTCGCGAGCACCGTGACCGTGCCGTTGTACGGGAAGCTCGGCGACGTCTACGGACGCAAGCGGCTGATGCTGTTCGCGATCGTCGTCTTCCTCGTCGGCTCCGCGCTGTGCGGGCTCGCGCAGAACATGACCCAGCTCGTCATCTTCCGTGCCGTTCAGGGTCTCGGTGCGGGCGGATTGATCCCGCTCGCGATCGCCGTGGTCGGCGTGATCGTGCCGCCGCGCGATCGCGGCCGCTACCAGGGACTGATCGGCGCGGTGTTCGGGTCGGCGTCGATCATCGGTCCGGCGGTCGGCGGCCTGATCGTCGACCAAACGACGTGGCGATGGATCTTCTACGTCAACGTTCCGGTCGGCGCGCTTGCGTTCGCGGTCATCTCCGTGACGATGCCGCGGCGCGCGCCGCACGCGGACCGCTCGATCGACTGGGGCGGTGCCGCGCTGCTCGCGCTCAGCAGCACGGCTCTTCTCCTCGGCCTCGTCTGGGGAGGACGGCAGTACGCCTGGACGAGCGCGCACGTGCTCAGCGCTCTGGCGGCAGCCGTCCTGGTATTCGCCGTCTTCCTGCTCTATGAACGCCGCGTGCCCGAGACGATTCTTCCGTTCGGGCTCTTACGCAACCGCGTCGTCGCCTCGTCGCTGGTCTGCATGGGGCTCGTCGGCATGGCGATGTTCGGGACGATCTCGTTCGTCCCGCTCTTCGTCCAGGGCGTGATCGGAACCTCGGCGACCTCGTCCGGCGTCGTTCTGACCCCGCTGATGCTCGGCGCCGTCGTGGCGAGCTTCGTCTCCGGTCAGTGGGTGTCGCGCAGCGGCCGCACGCGTCCGAACGCGATCGCGGGACCGATCTTCCTCACTGTGGGAATGTTTCTCCTCTGGCAGATAAACGTCGGCACGACGAACGGCGAGGCCGCGCGCAACATGGTCATCGCGGGAGTCGGCCTCGGACTGATGATGCAGGTCTTCGTGCTGGTCGTTCAGAACGCCGTCCCGCGTGCGGTCATGGGCTCGGCGACTGCGCTAACGCAGTTCTCGCGCTCGATCGGCGGGACGCTCGGCGTGACGCTGATGGGAGTGATCGTCAACCAGGGCTTGCCGCAGCGAGCAGGGGCCGAGGGCGCAGCGCTGCACCGCCTGCACGGCGCGACTCGTGTCGCGCTTTCCCATGCGTTGCGGCCTGCGTTCCTTGCCGCCACGATCGTCTCCGCGCTCGTGCTGCCGATCGTGCTCGTCGGCGTGCGAGAAGTCCGTCTCCGGCGCGGCTTCGAGGAGGACATCGTCGAGGAGATCGCCGGCCCCGCGGCAGCTCCTCCGGCGCGAGCCGAGTAAGCTTCGGCAGATGGGGCAGAACGCCGATTTCATGCCGCTCGACGGCTGGGATCACGTCGAGCTCTGGGTCGGAAACGGCAAGCAGGCCGCGTACTTCTACGAGCGTGCGTTCGGCTTCGAGCGGATTGCGTACGCCGGCCCGGAAACCGGGGTCCGAGACCGTGCGTCGTATGTGCTCGAACAGGGCGACATTCGACTCGTCTTCTCGACTGGACTGCGCCGCGATTCGGAAGTGACCCAGTTCGCAT
Organism: Actinomycetota bacterium; assembly: GCA_046730515.1. Classification (GTDB taxonomy): domain Bacteria; phylum Actinomycetota; class Thermoleophilia; order Gaiellales; family Gaiellaceae; genus 3-1-20CM-4-69-9. Next base: position 4,788 of record JBKPJA010000067.1, read on the forward strand.
GCGAGCACGGCGACGGCGTCAAGGACATCTCGCTCCGCGTGCCGGACGCGAAGGAGGCCTATCGCCAGGCGGTGCAGCGCGGCGCGCGCGGAGTCGTCGAGCCGCATACTGTCGAGGACGAATACGGCTCGCTCGAGATCGCGCAGATCGCGACCTACGGCAACGTCGTGCACACGTTCGTGAATCGGAGTCGCTACGAGGGCGTCTTCGCACCGGGCTATCGCGCGGAGCCGTCCCGAAACGGCGCGGGCGGCGTCGGTTTGCTGGCGATCGACCACGTTGTCGGGAACGTCGAGCTAGGGCGCATGAACTACTGGGTCGAGTTCTACGAGCGCGTGTTCGGAATGACGAACATCCTCCACTTCGGCGACGAACAGATCCACACCGAGTATTCGGCGCTGATGTCGAAGGTGATGGCGAGCGGGAACGGCAAGATCAAGTTCCCGATCAACGAGCCGGCCGAAGGCAAGCGCAAGAGCCAGATCGAGGAGTACCTCGAGTACAACCACGCCCCGGGCGTGCAGCACATCGCGCTGCAGAGCGAGAGCATCGTCCGCGCAGTGGAGACGATGAAGGAGAACGGCGTCGTCTTCCTCGACACACCCGAGACCTACTACGAAGAGGTCCAGAGCCGTGTCGGGGCGATCGACGAGGACTATTCCGATCTGCGGCGGCTGAAGATCCTCGCCGACCGAGACGAGGACGGTTACCTTCTGCAGATTTTCACGAAGACGGCGCAGGACCGCCCGACGCTCTTCTTCGAGGTGATCGAACGGCACGGTGCGACGACCTTCGGCGAGGGAAACTTCAAAGCGCTGTTCGAATCAATCGAACGCGAACAAGCGCTGCGCGGCAACCTCTGAACTGATCGAGTTCTTCCAAGTTCCGGCCAGGCAGGCGTCCTCCGTCGAGGAGACGGCGCATCGTCCGTGGCCGCTACCGCGTGAGCCGTGGGTGATGGGACAGACCTGGGACGACCTCCTCTTCGCGCACTGGCGCGTCGACGCCGGAGCACTGCGGGCGCTCGTTCCTGACAGGCTCGAGATCGACGAGTTCGACGGGAGCGCGTGGCTCGGCGTGGTCCCGTTCGATCTCAACGGATTGCGCGTGCGCGGTCTGTATCCGCTGCCGTTCCTGTCCAACTTCCGCGAGTTGAACGTGCGCACGTGCGTTTCGCGTGATTCGTAGCTCGAGTATTTCCTGACTGAGCGGTACTGCCTCTATGCAGAGGGCCGTGGCCGGTTGTACCGGCAGAGATTCACCACCGCTCTTGGCGCTTACAGGCGGCGGAGGCTGAGATCGACCTCAACACGATGCCGCCGGAAGGGCTGACGCTGCCAGAAGACTCGCTGTTTCATTCCTCCCAGCGGCAGGACGCCGTCATCTGGCCCCTGCGGCCCGCCTAGCAAGCCGCAAGTCCGCGGCCGCCCAGGGATCTTCTTCTCGAAGCTGACACAAGGAGGAATCGATGAAACGCTGGTTCATCGTGTTGGGCCTTGCCGTGTCGGCGCTCGCGCTTGCCGGCGTCGGCGCTGCCGATCCAGGGAACGGTCACGGCAAGGGCCACGTCAAGCAGGGTCACACACGCTTCACGTTCACGTTCGCGAACACGGACAACGGATCGTGCGGCGCTCAATGGGCGACGCTGATGGAGACGCGGACGTACAGCGTGAAGGACAACGGCAACGGAACCTTCACGCTGCGCCGTACCGACAAGGGGACGTTCACCACGGTCGCGGGTCAGAGCCCGGGAGCCTGCGAGACCGGCTCGAAGCACGGTCATCTGGTCCGCGCAGGCGTCACAGGCCGATTCGTCGGCTACCTCCTCGGAACCGTGACCGCGACGAAGTTCAATCCGAACGCCACCTGTGCCGACGTGAACGTTTGCGCGACACGCGAAGGTTTCCTGCAGACGTTCTTCACCGGCGCGACGTACTCGTGCGACCAGAACAGCACGGATTGCAAGTTCAACTTCAATTACACCGCACCGAACAACGGCACGAACCAAACACCGAAGCTGATCTTCAGACACTGGCAAGACAAAGGCAAGGGCGCCGGTACGCTCCTGCACGAGGTCTTCCACGGCGACATCGCGAACAGCTGAGAGCGACTAGCGCTTTGACGGAAGAGCCCGCTCCGGCGGGCTCTTTTGTTTCACTTGCCGGTGTGACACCTCAACGCCGTACCGCGCTGGTTTCCGTGATCGCTGCTGCCGGGCTGCTCGGGCTGAAGCTCGGAGTCGGCCTCGCGAGCCACAGCCTCGGCCTGCTCTCCGAGGCGCTGCACTCGGGAACGGATCTCGTTGCCGCGCTGCTCACCTTCTTCGCGGTCGGCGTCGCGGTTCGCCCGCCCGACGTCGCACACCAGTACGGCCACGGCAAGGCGGAGCATCTGTCCGCGCTCGCCGAGGCGACGATCCTGCTCGCCGCCGGTGCGGTCATCTGGTGGCGCGCGATCTCACACCTCTTCGGCGGAACGGAGTCACACGTGCAGGCAACCTGGTACGCGCTGGCGCTGATCGTTGTCATCATCGCCGTCGATCTGAGCCGTCTCATCGTATCGTTGCGCGGCGCGCGTCGCTACGAGAGCGCTGCCCTACAGGCGAACGCGTTCCACTTCGGCAGCGACCTCCTGGGCTCCACGGCAGTGCTCGTCGGCCTGCTGCTCGTGCGCGACGGCTATCGGCGTGCGGACTCCGCGGCCGCGCTCTTCGTCGGCGTGCTCGTGGTCGCGGCGGCGGTGCGGCTGATGAAGCGCAACGTCGACGTTCTGATGGACCGTGCTCCCGCCGAGGCGGAGGCTGCGGCGCGCGCTGCGATCGCCGGGGTCGAACCGGAGGTGGGATTGCGGCGTTTGCGGATGCGCCAGGCGGGCGGCCGCTCGTTCGCCGACGTTGTCATCACTGTTTCACCCGAGGCCGCTGTCGGACAGGGTCACGAAGCGGCAGACCGCGTCGAGGAAGCAGTGCACTCTGCGGTGCCCGGCAGCGACGTGGTCGTCCACGTCGAGCCCCGCGAGGACGAGGCGGCGATTCGCGAACGCGCACACGCCGCTGCGCTTGCCGTTCCGCGAGTACGAGAGGTGCACAACGTGAGCGTCCTCGATATCGGCGGGCGAACGGAGGTCTCGTTGCACCTGAAGTTGCCCGGCGAACTCAGCCTGGAGGAAGCGCACGACGTCGCCTCTGCGGTCGAGCGCGCGATCATTGAGCGCGTGCCGGAAGTCCACGCGGTTCAAACGCACGTCGAGCCGCTGGCCGAAGTTGCGGCAGGGCAACGCGCCGACGACGTCGACGCCGCGCTCGTCGAGAGGATCGTCCGCGAGGTAACCGGCGCATCGCCGCGGGCGCTTCGGTTCCTGCGCACAGACGACGGCCTGCTGGCGTACCTGACGCTCGGGCTCGATCCCGGAACCGCCCTCGCCGACGCACACGCGCGCGCGAGCGAGATCGAGGAGCGCATCCGCCGCGAGCGGCCTGACATCGCCGATGTGATCGTCCACACTGAACCGTGAGGCTGTGCATGTTCACTCCCCGCGAGCTGCGGCTGCAGCGCGGGTGGCCCGGGGTGATCGAGGGAGACGTTGTCTACCAGCTCGCCGCGCAGACGCTCGAGTCGTACTTCACCGGCGGCGGAACTGCGCGGCGTCACGCCGCGTACCCGCGCTCGGACATCGATTTTCGTGCGCCCGTGCTGCGGCCGCCGTCCGTCCGTGACTTCTATGCGTTCGAGCAGCACGTCAAGACCGCCCGTGCTTCGCGTGGTCTGGAGATGCCGAGCGAGTGGTACGAGATTCCGGTGTTCTACTTCTCCAATCCCGCGGCGATCTACGGACCGGACGACGACGTTCCCTATCCCGACGGAACGCAGGAGCTCGACTACGAGCTCGAGGTCGCCGCGATCGTCGGCGCCGACGAGCGCATCGGCGGTTTCACCGTGATGAACGACTGGTCGGCGCGCGATCTGCAGCGCGCGGAGATGCGCGTCGGCCTTGGGCCTGCGAAGGGAAAGGACTTCGCCACGAGCCTCGGCCCGATCGTCGTGACTCCAGACGAGCTCGACGGCACGAGCGGGACGATGGTCGCGCGCGTCAACGGCAAGGAACGCTCGCGCGGAGATCTCGCCGACATGTACCACTCATGGGACGCGATCGTGGCTCAGGCTGCGTTGAACACGCACCTACGTCCCGGAGACGTCCTCGGCTCCGGGACGGTCGGCACCGGCTGCATCCTGGAGCTCGGCGACGGACGCTGGCTGCAAAGCGGGGACGTCGTCGAGCTCGAGGTCGAGGGAATCGGAGTCCTCCGGAACCGCATTGTCTGACTCAGACATGTCCCGCACATGTGATAATGTGCATCACATGCCGCACATCCAGATCCGCAACGTGCCTGAACCGCTCCACAGAAAGCTGAAGGCACGCGCCGCGGAAGCTGGGATGACGCTCTCGGACTACCTCTTGAGGGAAGCTGAACGGGCCGCCGAGCGCCCGACGATCGCGGAACTTACCGCTCGCATTCGATCCAGGAAGCTGCCGCGTGGCCGGACCCCTGCGGCTGAGCTCATTCGCGAGGACCGCAATAGCCGGTGATCGTCCTTGACGCCTCGGCCGCGGTGGAATATCTGACCGACGCCGGCGAGGCCGGAGAGTGGGTTCGCGCCACCATCGAAAGCGAAGACGAGCTCGCTGCACCGCACCTGGTCGATCTCGAGGTCGTCTCGGCGATCCGGAAGAAGCTCCTTCGCAAGGAGTTGACGCGGGTCCAAGCCGAACATGCGCTCGATGACTTCTGCGATCTCGAGCTCGTCCGTTATTGCGTCACCGAGTTCATCGGCGAGATCTGGGACTTGCGCTCCGCGCTGACGCCGTATGACGCTGCATACGTGGTACTTGCGGAAGCTTTCGATTCGACGCTCGTGACGACTGATGATCGCCTTGCCCGGGCACGCGGCCACCGGGCCCGGATCGTTACTCCGCAGCAATGAAGGTTGTAATCGTCGGGGCTGGGATTATGGGTTGCGCCAGCGCGTGGGCGCTGACGACGGACGGTCACGAGGTTGCGCTGTACGAGCAGTTCCGAGTCGGTCACGACCGCGGCTCGAGTCACGGGCGTTCGCGAATCGTTCGGCTTGCGTATCCGGAGGAGGAATGGGTGCGCATGGCCCAGGAGTCGATGCGCGGGTGGCGCGAGCTCGAGCAGGACGCGGGGAGGCAGGTGCTCGAGCTCAACGGACTCGTCGAGCTCGTCGGCGATCCGACGCAGAGCTCACGCGACGCGCTCGAGGCCACAGGCGCGGAGTTCGAGGTGCTCGACGCCGAAACCGCTCGCGCGCGCTGGCCGATCGGCGTTCCCGACGGATGGTGCGTTCTGTATCAACCCGAGGCGGGGATAATCCGCGCCGACCTCGCGCTGCGTGCGTTCCTCGACTGCGCACTGGAGCGCGGGGCAGAGTTGCACGAAGAGACGCGGGTCGAGGACCTTGGCGATGTCGACGCCGATGCCGTCGTCGTGACAGCGGGCGCGTGGGTCGGCAAGCTCGTCGAGGGCGTGCCGGTGCGGCCGACGCGCGAGACGCTCGCGTACTTCCGGCGCGAGAGTGCGCTGCCCTCGATCGTTCAGCTCGACCCGGAGACGCGTGGGCATGCGCTCTACTCGTTGCACGATCCGAAGTACGGCCTGAAGGCGGGACTTCATCACGCGGGCATCGAGGTCGACGCCGACGAGCCCGGCGGCCCTGATGCCGAGCTGCTCGATCGCGTCTCCTCCTGGGTCGCGGCGACGTATCCGGACGTCGATCCGACACCGGTCGACGCCGAGACCTGCCTCTACACGAACACGGAGGATGAAAGCTTCATCCTCGATTCGCGCGGACGGGTCGTCGTCTGCTCGGCGTGCTCCGGCCACGGCTTCAAGTTCGCGCCGGTCGTCGGCAAGCGCGTAGCTGAGCTGGTGCGGTGAACGTCGTCGAGCGGGAGGCACTGCGGGTCATGTACGTGAGCCGCCGCGACTCGGCACCAAACGCGGCCCGGCGGCGTTCGAGGAGCTCGAGCGGAAGCTGGGCAATCTCCGCGGTCGCAAGTTCTACGGCGCGTTCTTCCCGCGCGAGGACGAGTACCGTGCGTGCGTAGTCAAGCTTGCGCGGCGAGCCCGATGAGATCTACCCGCGGATCGGTGCAACCTTCGACGAACTGGCCGGCGTCGCGAGCCACGACCGAGAACGGCCGTCTCTCGAGTTCTACCGTCGCCATGACGAGGTGATCCTGCTGCTCCCGATCCGGGGCTAGAGTTCCGGCGATGCCGTTCTACCAGCGTCTCGGCGAGGTCCCGCGCAAACGCCACATCCAGTTCCGTGAAAACGGGCTCCTGCTCACCGAAGAGGTGATGGGCATGGAGGGGTTCGTCGGCCAGGAGTCGATCCTGTACCACCTCCAGTCCCCCTGCCGCGTGATGAAGGTCGGCGAGTTCGAGGAGATCGAGCGCGACGAGTGGGTTCCGGACGCGCACGCCCATCGCCTGTTCAACACCTACGACATCGACGCCGAGGGCGACGAGATCACCGGACGCCGATTGTTGATGTGGAACGACGACGTCGAGATCTCGCTCTGCCGACCCAGTTCCCACGCGGAGTACTTCTTCCGCAACGGCGAAGGCGACGAGGTGATCTTCGTGCACGAGGGGAGTGGAACGCTCGAGACGATCTTCGGCGAAGTTCCCTACTCCGACGGCGACTACGTCGTCCTCCCGCGCGGCACCACGTATCGCTTCCGGCCCGAGGGCGAGCAGCGGTACCTCGTCTTCGAGACGCCCGGCCGCATCGAGATCCCCAAGCGCTACCGCAACCACTACGGACAGCTCCTCGAAGGCGCCCCGTACTACCACCGCGACATCCATCCGCCGACGCAACTGAACACGCATCGCGAGAAAGGCGAGTTCCCCGTGAAGGTGCGCGTACGCGGCGGCTACCAGACGTACGTCCTCGACTACCACCCGTTCGACGTCGTCGGCTGGGACGGCTACCTCTTCCCGTGGACGTTCTCGATCCACGACTTCGAGCCGATCACCGGCCGCATCCATCAGCCGCCGCCGTCACATCAGACGTTCCAGGGTCAGAACTTCGTTATCTGCTCGTTCTGTCCGCGCAAGCACGACTTCGATCCGCTCGCGGTGCCGATTCCGTACCACCACTCGAATCTGCAGTCGGAGGAGATGATCTATTACGTCTCCGGCAACTTCGGCTCGCGGCGAGGCGTGAACGTGGGGTCGATCACGTTGCATCCGTCGGGTTTGCCGCACGGGCCGCAGCCGGGACTCGCGGAACGCTCGATCGGGATGCACGAGACGACCGAGCTCGCGGTGATGTGCGACACCTTCCATCCGTTGAAGCTCTCGAAGTTCGCTAAGGAGCTCGACGACGGCAAGTACGCATACTCGTGGTACAAGAACGCGGAGGATCCCGGAACGGCTGACGCCACCGGCGACGGCGACGCGACCGGCGCGGGTCTTACTTCTCACCTCTAGCGTCGCTTAGCCGTCGTCCCGGCGGGGTGATGCGGGGACCGGCGCGCCACGTAGGCTCGGCCCTCGCCCTTCATTCGAACGCGGGAGGGATCCAGGATGGCCGACGTCGGTACGAAAGCGACTGCAGTCGAGACCGGCACGTCGTCGCCGTCAGGCGCTCTGCGGCGGATGCTCATTCCGCTCGCCCTAGCTCAGTTCATCTGCAGCTTTGCAGGGTCGAACATGAACGTGATGATCACCGACATCAGCAAGGACCTGAACACGACCGTGAAGGGCGTGCAGACGGCGATCACGGTGTTTCTGCTGGTGATGGCGGCTCTCATGATTCCGGGCGGGAAGCTGAGTGACCGCTGGGGTCGGAAGCGGTGCTTCACCGTCGGGCTCACGGTTTACGCGGTGGGCGCGGTGATCAGCGCGTTGTCGCCGAGCCTGGGTGTTCTGATCCTTGGCAACTCGATCCTCGAAGGTGTCGGCACGGCGATGTTGATCCCGCCGGTCTACATCCTGACCACGCTGCTCTTCACGGACGTCACGTCACGCGCGCGTGCGTTCGGCGCGATCAGTGGCATGGGCGGGATCGGCGCCGCGACCGGGCCGTTGATCGGGGGTCTCATCACCACTGCGATCAGCTGGCGGGCGTCCTTCGTCTTTCAGGCGCTCGTGATTGCGGTCATCCTCCTTCTGGCGCGATCCGTGAAGGACCCGCTCCCCGCTGATCCGGACAGTCGCCCGGACACGATGGGCGCCATCCTGTCCGCACTCGGGCTCGTGCTCGTCGTCATGGGCATCCAGGTTGCAGCCGACTATGCACGGTGGACGGTCGTGTTCGTCGCAATGGGCGCTGTCTTCATCGCGTTGTTCTTCCTCCACGTCCGCCGGAAGGAGCGCAAGGGTGAAGAGCCGCTGCTCTCGACCAGCCTGTTCCGAAACCGCACTTCGAACCTCGGCCTCGTGACCCAGAACGCGCAGTGGCTCCTTTTGCTCGGGACGGCATTCGTGGTGTCGGCATATCTGCAGGTCGTCCGGGGCTACAACGCCATCCAGACCGGCGTCATCTTCACCGCCGCCACCGCGGGAATCCTGCTGTCGTCGCTCGGCGCCGAGCGGTTCGCGAAGCGGCGTGCACAGCGCACACTGATCATCGCCGGTTTCATCACCGCGGCCGTCGGCATCATCGTCCTGCTCGCTCTGGCCGCGGGCAGACCCGGCGTCTGGGCGTTCGCACCGGGATTGTTCCTGATCGGTTTCGGCTGCGGTCTCATGTTGACACCGTCCGTGAACGTTGTGCAGTCGAGCTGGCCCGAGGACCAGCAAGGCGAGATTTCTGGCCTCTCTCGGGCGGTGTCCAACCTCGGCTCGACTCTTGGGACCGCAATCGCCGGGACGGTGCTGGTCGCAGACATCGCCGCTGGCAACCACGCCTACGCGCTCGCCATGGTCGTACTCGGCGTCGCCAGCCTCATCGGGCTGGGGGCGGCGCTCTTCCTTCCGAGCAAGCTCTCGCCGGCTGAGCCGAGGCCGGCCGAAAAGTCAGATCCGTCTCGAGCGCGTCGACGCAGCGTCGTCGCATGAGCAGCGATGCTCCAGTCACCGAGGCGCGCCCCCAAAGCGCAGCGGCGCCGTCGCCGTTCACGCCGATCGCCGACTATGCCTTCCTGTCGAATTGCCACACAGGCGCGCTCGTCGCTCCTGACGGCGCGATCGACTGGCTCTGCGTGCCTCGGTTCGACTCGCCGAGCGTGTTCGCAAGCCTGCTCGACCG
>JBKPJA010000068.1:0-14090 GCA_046730515.1 Actinomycetota bacterium
CCGGTCTGGCGGTCACCGATGATGAGCTCGCGCTGGCCGCGGCCGATCGGGATCATCGAGTCGATCGCCTTGATGCCGGTCTGCAGCGGCTCCTTCACCGGCTGCCGCGCGACGACGCCGGGCGCCTTGAACTCGAGCGGACGGGTCTCGGCTGCCTCGATCGGCCCTTGTCCGTCGAGCGGATTTCCGAGCGGATCGACGACGCGGCCGAGCAGCCCCTCGCCGACCGGAACGCTTGCCACCTTTCCGGTGCGGCGAACGGGCTCGCCTTCCTTGACGTGCTCCCACTCGCCGAACAGCGCGACGCCGACGTCGTCCTCTTCGAGGTTGAACGCGAGCCCGACGACGTCGTGCTCGAGCTCGAGCATCTCCAGGGCGACGCAGTTCTCGAGCCCGTAGATGCGGGCGATGCCGTCGCCGACCTGCAGCACGGTTCCGACCTCCGCGAGGTCGGTCTCCACGTCGTAGCGCTCGATGCGCTCCTTGAGGATGGACGTGATCTCGTCTGGACGTAGCTTCAACGCAGCTCCTTATCTGTTCGTAACCAGTTCACGGCGAAGTCGTTCGAGACGGCCGCGCACGCTCGCGTCGACGCGCAACGAGCCGGCCTGTAGGACGAGGCCGCCGATCAGCGCGGGATCGACACTGCGCGTCGCTTCGACCTTGCGTCCCGACGCGTCTTCGATCTGCTTGATGATCCCCTGGGCCTCTTCGTCCGACAGGTCGTATGCGGTCGTCAGCTCGACGTCGAGGCGGCGCTCTTCGCGCGCCATCAAACGCTCGAACTCCCGCGCGATCTCTTCGATGTCCGCGATGCGGCCCTTCTCGGCTGTGAGCATGAGGAAGTTGCGGAGGAGCTCATCTGCATCGCCGAGGAGCTCCTCGAGAACGCGCGCCTTCTCGCGCGGCTCGATCTGCGGATTCCTCAGCACGGCGCGCAGCTCGGGAACTTCGGCGACCGCGGCTGCGAAATCGGTCAGCTCCTCGTGCACCTGCTCGAGCCGTCCTTGTTCCTTCGCAGCCTCGAAGAGCGCCAGGGCGTAGGTGCGATGGACGGCGCTCACTTCACGGCCTCCTCTCGCTCGAGCGCGGAGAAATCGAGGTCGTCGATCGCCTCGGTGATCAGGCGGCGGTGGTCGGCGTCGTCGAGCGCCTTGCCGGTTACCTTGGTCGCCGCGATCAGCGTCAGCTCGGCAACTTCGGCGCGGATCTGCTCGAGCGCGCGATGCGTCTCGGCTTCGATCTGCCGACGGGTCTCCTCGAGCCGGCGCTGCCGATCGGCCTCCGTCTCCTCTTTCACCCGCTGGCGCTGTGCGTCGGCGACCTTGCGCGCGTCCGCAAGGATGTCCTCGGCCTGGCCGCGCGCTTGCCCGATGAGAGCGCGATGCTCCTCGAGGAGCCGTCTCGCCTCGGCGCGCGCCTGCTCGGCCTCGGTGATCGACTGCTCGATCTTCTGCCGTCGCTCGTCGATCGTCTTCTGGATCGGCCCGAACGCGTACCGCTTCAGCACGAACAGCGTGATCAGGAACGCAACGATCGTCCAGATCATCAGCCCTGGGGTGACCTTGATGAGCGCGTTCGATGCGACGAGCAGATCAGACGAGGACATACGCAAGCAATCCGCCGATGAGACCGTAGAAGACGACGGCTTCCGTGAGTGCGAAGCCGAGCCACTGGATGCCCTGAAGCTCGCCCCGCAGCTCGGGTTGCCGCGCGACGGCCTGGATCATCGAGCCGAAGATGTTCCCGATCCCGACGCCGGCGCCGAGCGATCCGAGACCGATGCCGAGCGCGAGCGCGATCGCCTTCCCGGCTTTCGTCGTCCCGTTGGCTGCGGCATACACGACCAGGTGCAACATAGGAGACCTCCTAGTGTTCTGGCTCGATCGCCGAGCCGATGTAGATCGCTGACAAAGCGGCAAAGATGAACGCTTGGATCGAGACGACGATGATGACCTCGAAGAGATAGAACGCCGTCGCGGCCGGCACGGTGATCACCGCGAGCGCAACGGACTGCAGCACGAATATGAGCCCGATGAACGTGAGGATCAGCATGTGGCCGGCGAGCATATTGGCGAAGAGTCGGACGCTGAGCGAGATCAGCCGCATGAACTGTCCGAGCACCTCGAGCGGCACGATCAGCGGCAGCAGCGCTGTGGGTACCTCCGGAATCCAGCTCTTGAAGTAGCGGATGGGGCCGTTCCAACGAATCCCTTCGACGTGCGTGAACACAAACGTCAGGATTGCGAGCGCCAGCGTGACCGAAAGTGAAGACGTCGCGGCGTAGATGCCCCACACGGGGATGTGGTGCCACGTCTCCCCGGTCAGCGGCAACGGGATGAAGCCGAGCAGATTCACCATCCAGATGAAGATCAGCAGCGTCGCCACGTACGGGAACCACAGGCTGATGGCCTTCGACGGCAATCCCTGCTCGGCGACCTGGATCTGAGCAATCTCGTAGACCGTCTCGCCGACGGTTTCCCGCCGGTTGAGGGTGCGGCCGCGCATGAAGAAGAGGCCGAAGAGGATCGAGCAGAGGGCGCCGAGCAGTAGATAGACGACGGCTTTCGTGATCGACAGGTCGAGCGGGCCGAGATGGATCGACACCCACGGCTTGAGCTCGAACTCCTTCGAGGGATCGAACGTTCCACGCGCGAATGCGCTCGCTGGGAACGCGAGCGCAAGCACTGCGAACACCGCGGCGCGGCGGATCACGTTCCGCCTCCGAAGTACGCGGCCAGCGACAGCCCGAGCTCGAAGGTGTACGCGAGTAAGTAGACGAGCGCCGCCGACACGGCGAGGCGCGCATCCGAGACCGCGACCGCGATCAACACGACGAGAAGTCCGAGCGTCTTGAAGAAGAGTCCGAATCCCTGCACGCCTGCGGCGGCGAGATTACCGGTGCGTCCCTTCAGACGCGCAAGCAGGAAGTTGACGGCCTGCATCGCCGCCCAGAGCACCGCACCGAGCGCCCAGCCGGCGATCCGCCAGTCGGCGATCAGGAACACGGGCAGAGCGACGAGCAGCACGAGCGCGCCACCGGCCGTGGGAATCAAACGCCCGGGAACCGGGCGCGGCGTCGTGAAGATCCCGGCACCCATCAGAGCACTCTCCTGTAGCGGCGGTAGACCGAGTAGACCGCGAGCGGGATCCCGACGATCGCCCCCACGAGCGCGCCGATCCCGATCGAGCCGGCAGCCCAGCCGATCAAAAGGCCGATCGCGATCGCCGCGAGGAGCACGCCGATCAGCACCCCGCCCGCAGCGGCGGGCTCAAGCGAGGGGCGAGCGGTCGGCTGCATTTCCACGGGCAGCATACCTTGTGACACGCAAAAGCGCCTGGTAAAGCGGAAACCACTGGACTTTGTGCCGACCGTGGCCTAGGCGGAGCGGCGCTCGGGCTGGCGGGCTTCCGCCTCGCGGCGCCGCGCGCGCGGGCTCGCCAGCTTCACGATCTCGAGCAGGTAGACCATGTAGACGGAGGCGGCGAGGGCGACGAGGCCGAGGCTCGCGGCGCCCAGCGAGCGCCAGAGATGCCAATGCCCGTGTGCGTGAGGACGGATGAAACGCGTCCCGAGCGCGGCCGCGGCAAGCGTCCCGCACCAGGCCCAGATGTACACCGTCGCGCGCCGCTGGGTGAAGCCGCGGCGCAGGAAGCGGAAGTGCAAATGCGTCTGGTCGGCTTGGAAGACCTTCTCGCCGTGCCTGAGCCGCCGGGCAACGACGAAGGTCGTGTCGACAATCGGGACGGCGAGCACGAGCAGCGGGAAGAAGAGCGTCACGATCGACGCCGTCTTGAGCAGGCCCTGGAGCGGAATCACCGCGAGGACGAAGCCGAGCAGCAGCGCACCGGAGTCACCCATGAAGATCCGCGCCGGATAGAAGTTGTGGCGCAGGAAGCCGAGCGCCGCGCCGAGCACGATCGCGGAGAGAATCGCCGACTGGATCTCGGGAATCGGCAGCGACAGCGCGATCAGGCCGAACGTGAAGCCGGAGATCGCGGAGACGCCTGCGGCCAGGCCGTCCAATCCGTCGAGGAAGTTGAGCATGTTCATGATCGCCACGATCCAAAGCACGCTGAGCGGCATGCCGACCCACTTCGGCAGCACGTGCACGCCGAGCACCGGGAACGTGAAGCGGTGCACCCAGATCCCGAAGCCGACGGGGATCGACGCGGCGCCGACCTGGCCGACGAGCTTCTGCCACCACGCGAGACCGCGGAAGTCGTCCACCGCGCCCACGGCGGTTGCGACCGCAGCGCCGAGCAGCAGCCCGCGCGTCTGGTGCGAGAAGTCGAGGAACGCGAGCGCGGGCACGAAGATGCCGAAGAAGAGCGCGAGCCCTCCCAGCCGTGGAATCGGGAGAACGTTCAGCCGCCGCTTTTCGGGCTGATCGACCGCGCCGAGCATCCGAGCCATCCCGCCGACCGCCGGTGTCAGCAGCACGACGATCACGAGCGCGAGCAGCGCGCCCCAGATGACCTCGAGGTGGTCGGAGAGCGTGTTGAGCATCACTTGGTCCCGTAGAGGCGGTCGCCCGCGTCGCCAAGCCCCGGAACGATGAAACCGTGCTCGTTGAGCCCGCGGTCGATGGCGGCCACGACGATCGGGACTTCGGGATGGTCGCGGCCGATGCGCTCGATCCCCTCCGGGGCGGCGATGATCGCGATCAGACGGACGGAGGTCGCGCCCGCTTCCTTGACGGTGCTAATCGCCGCGGCGGTCGAATTGCCCGTTGCGAGCATCGGGTCGAGCAGGATCACGTCGCGATCGGCGATGTCAGCCGGGAGCTTCGAGTAGTACTCGACCGGCTGCAGCGTCTCCTCGTCGCGGTACATGCCGATGAAGCCGACGCGCGCGGAGGAGATCAGCGACAGGACTCCGTCGAGCATGCCGATTCCCGCACGCAGGATCGGGCAGACGGCGACCTTCTTGCCGCTGATGCGAGGGAAGTCCGCGCGCTCGAGCGGCGTCTCCACGCTGACGTCCTCGGTCGGCATGTCCTTCGTTGCCTCGTAGGTGAGCAGCAGCGTTACCTCGTTGACGAGCTTGCGGAAGTGGACGGTGGGCGTGCCCTTGTCCCGAAGGTACGAGAGCTTGTGCTGGACGAGCGGATGCGTTACTTCGACGACGTTCAATCAGTCACATACGTCGTGAAGCCGCGGAACCCCGGATAGAGCGGACGCTTCGCGACGAGCGCTTCCGTCCGCGAGCGCAGTGCGTCGAGGTCGGCAGGGTCGGCGAGGGCACCCGCCATGATCCGTCCGACCTCGCGGAAGTCGGCCTCGTCGAACCCGCGCATGGTCGCCGCAGGGGTGCCGATGCGTACTCCGGAGGCGACGGTCGGGGGACGCTCGTCGAAGGGAACCGTGTTGCGGTTCACGGTGATCTTCACCTCGTGCAGCCGCTCCTCCGCGTCCTTCCCGGTCCACTGCGTCTTCCGCAGATCGAGCTGGAGGAGATGCGTGTCGGTGCCGCCCGTGAGGACGTCGAGCCCTTCCTCCGTCAGTGTGTCGGCGAGCGTGTCCGCGTTCGCACGGGTCTGCTTCTGATAGTCGCGGAACGCCTCGGTCGCAGCGATCTTGAAGCACGCGGCCTTCGCGGCGATCGTGTGCATGAGCGGACCGCCCTGCATGCCCGGAAAGACCGCTCGGTCGATGATCTGCGCGTGCTCCTCCTTGCAGAGGATGAAGCCCGAACGTGGGCCCGCGAGCGTCTTGTGCGTCGTCGAGGTGACGAAGTCGGAGTGCTCCACCGGATTCGGATGCAGTCCCGCAGCGACGAGTCCGGCGAAGTGCGCCATGTCCGTCAGCAGGAGCGCGCCGACGTCGTCGGCGATCTCGCGGAATTTGTCCGCTTCGACGACGCGCGGATACGCGGAGCCGCCGCAGATGATCAGCCGTGGCTTGGACTCACGCGCGAGCTTCAGCACCTCGTCGTAGTCGACGACGTTCGTCTCGCGCGAAACGCCGTAGTGGACGATCGTGTAGAACTTTCCCGAGAAGTTGACCTTCAGCCCGTGGGTCAGGTGGCCGCCGTGCGAGAGCTGGAGGGAGAGGATCGTGTCGCCCGGCTGCAGCGCGGCCAAGTAGACGGCCATGTTCGTCTGGGCGCCCGCATGCGGCTGCACGTTCGCGTGCTCGGCGCCGAAGAGCTCCATCACGCGGTCGATTGCAAGCTGCTCGATCTCGTCGACGACCTCGCAGCCGCCGTAGTACCGCTTGCCCGGATAGCCCTCCGCGTACTTGTTCGTCGGCGTCGATCCGATCGCTTCCATGATCGACGGCCAGGTGAAGTTCTCCGATGCGATCAGCTCGATCTGACCGCGCTGACGCTCGGTCTCGCGATGGAGCAGCTCGGCGATCTCCGGGTCGACGTCGGCGAGGCCGACGGTGGTCAGCTGCTGGAACGACAACTCGGCGACGGCCATAGGCCCTCCTCTCCAGGGGTTACGTGGATCGTACTGCCGCTTCCAGTCGGCGCAGCGTCTCGGTCGCGGAGACCGCTCCCTCGCGGACGATCCGCGGTCTCGGACGGGTCAGGTCGACGACGGTCGACGGAGCCCCGGGGAGCTCGCCGCCGTCGAGCGCGGCGCGCACAGCCTCGCGGATATCGGCCGGAACCTCGCCGAGGGACGCAGGATCGGCGCCTCCCGGATGGTTGGCGCTCGTCGCCGCGAGCACGCCGACGGCGGCGAGCACCTTCGCCGCGACGCCCGTCAGCTCCGGCAGACGCAGGCCGATCGTGTCCGGTCTCGTGCCCGTCAGCCACGGAAAGCGCCGCGCGGGGTTCGGCACGATCAGGGTGAAGGGGCCTCGCAGCAAGAGTTCCGTCTCGAGCCCGGGGATTGACTCGACGAGGCTTTCCGCGTCGTGGGCTATGAGCGCAGTCGGTTGCTCCGCGGCGCGTCCCTTGACTGCATACAAACGACGGCTCGAGTCCTCGTCCGGGGCGGAGGCAAGTCCGTAGACGGTGTCGAACGGAAGCACGACCGGCTCGCCGGCGCGGATCGTGGCGATCGCTTCGTCGACGGGATTCACGATTGACGACCTTCCACGACGCGTTCGATTCCCGCGAGGTCAGTGGTGATTCGCGCATCGCGATAGCCGTTTGCCACCAACAAGTCTTGGATCTCCACAGCTTGGCCGAAACCGACCTCGAGCACGAGCCAGGTCGTGTTGGCGACGCGGACGATGTCCTCGTGCAAACCGGTGTCGACAAGCGCGGCGTACGGCTCCCAGCGGAGCTCGGGTTGAGCACTCGTCAAGGCGCCCTGCGGGACGTACGGCGGATTCGCGACGACGAGGTCCCAGCCCTCGCCTGCGACCTCCGCGTTGCCGGGACGGAGCTCGACGTCGAGACCGAGACGTTCGGCGTTCTCGCGCGCGAGGTCGAGCGCTTCATCGGACGTGTCGACCCCGGTGACGCGAGCCGACGGATGCTCGTCTGCGATTGCAAGCGCGATCGCCCCGCTGCCGACGCCGACGTCGAGCACGCGCGGAGCGTCGACGTCCTCGATGAGCAGAAGCGCACGCTCGACCACGATTTCCGTCTCGGGCCGCGGAACGAGCGCCCTGCGATCCGTCTTCAACATTAGACGTCGAAAGCCCCACTCGCCGAGCACGTATGCGAGCGGCTCGCGTTGCTCGCGACGTTCGATCAGCGGCTCCAACGCAGCGAGGTCGACGTCATTGCGCTCGTAGACGCCGGCACGAGAAACGCCGAGCACGTGCGCGACGAGCCATTCCGCGTCGACCCGCGGCGTGTCGACCCCAGCCGCCGCGAGCCGGCGCTCGACGTCAGCAAGCGCTGTTCGCGTCCTCACTCGCCGAACGCGCGGCGCCGTTCTTCGGCTGTAAGCGCGTCGGTGAACTCGTTGAGCTCGCCCTGGAGGACGCGATCGAGCTGGTGCACCGTCAGCTTGATGCGGTGATCGGTGATTCGGTTCTCGGGGAAGTTGTAGGTGCGGATCTTTTCCGCGCGCATCGCGGAACCGATTTGCGACCGGCGAGTGGCGTCGAGCTCAGCCTGCTGGCGTTCGCGCTCGAGCTCGTACAGCCGCGCACGCAGGACGCGCAGCGCCTTCTGCCGGTTCTGCAGCTGGGACTTCTCGTCCTGCATCGAGACGACGAGGCCTGTCGGCAGGTGGGTCACACGAACGGCCGAGTCGGTGGTGTTGACGCTCTGCCCGCCCGGGCCCGTGGAGCGATACACGTCGATCTTCAGGTCGTTCGGATCGATCTCGACCTCCACTTCTTCCGCTTCCGGCATTACGGCGACCGTCGCAGTGGAAGTGTGGATGCGCCCTTGCGACTCCGTCTCGGGCACGCGCTGTACGCGGTGCGTGCCGGCCTCCCACTTGAAGATGCCGTAGGCCCGGTCGCCCTTGACGGCGAACGTGACCTCCTTGTAGCCGCCGCCCTCGTTCGGGCTCGAGCCGAGCTCCTCGACGGTGAGGCCGCGGCGCTCCGCATAACGGGTGAGCATGCGGTAGAGATCGCCGGCCCAGAGCGCCGCCTCGTCCCCGCCGACGCCCTGGCGAATCTCGACGATCGCGTCCTTCTGATCGTCCGGGTCCGCCGGCGCGAGGGCCTCGCGGAGGGGTCCGTCGAGCTCGGCGAGCCGCGTTTCGAGCTCGGGCACGAGCTCGCGGAGATCGCCGTCCGAGCGAGCCTCCTCGAGATCGGTGCGGACCTGGAGCCACTCCTGCGCGAGCCGGTGAGGACGCTCGAGCTCCTTCAGCCGGCGGCCGGCCTCCGCCGCTTCGCGGTGGTCGTTGTAGACGGCAGGGTCGGACATGCGCTCCTGCGCGTGCGCATACGAGCGCTCGAGTTCGTCGACGAGCTCTTCGATTCCGGCCATCCGGACTAGGGTAGCCGCCTCTCCTGACTACGACAGGTGCGCGTCGACCGTGATCTCGGGAACGCTCGCGAGCGCCGTCGAGACCGGACAGTTCTCCTTCGCCTGCTCGGCGGCGCGCTGGAATCCGTCTTCGTCGATGCCCGGCACGCGGCCCTCGACGGAGAGCGCGATCTTCGTGATCCCCTCGCCGGGCTGAAATGTGACGGCAGCGGACGTTTGCAGCTCGTCGGCCGTATGCCCTTCCTGCGCAAGTCCGTTCGACAGCGCCATCGAGAAGCACGCCGCATGCGCAGCAGCGATCAACTCTTCCGGGCTCGTCTGGCCGCCCGGCTCCTCCGAGCGAGAACGCCAGTTCACGCCGAGCCCGCCGAACGCGCCGCTCGTAACGTTTTCGATCGTCCCGCTACCACTCATCAGGTCACCCTTCCAGGTGACCTGCGCACGCCTTTCAGTCGCCATCAGCGCCTCCGCTCCTTTCGTTCTTTATGTACACGCGCGCGCGAGAGTAACTGAGGAGGGCTATGCCATGACCTCGACGGCCTCGTGCGCAGGCGCACGTTGCTCGAGGTGGAGGACTTCCTTCAGCGCCCGGATCGAGACCTCCAGCTGATCGAGCGTCGGTTCTCGCGTCGTCAGCCGCTGCAGCCACAGTCCGGGTGCGAGCAACGTCATCAGCACTCGATTGCTCGTGTGCTTGCCCGCAAAGCGAATGAGCTCATACGCGATACCGGCGATCACCGGCAACAGGAGGATCCGCGTTGCGATCAGCCAGTACCACGCGGGACGCCCGAAGAACGCGAAGACGAAGATCGCGATCACCATCACCCACAGCAGGAACGCCGTGCCGCAGCGAGGATGAATCAGCGAATACCGCTGGACGGTCTCGGGCTCGAGCTCCTCCCCCGCTTCGTACGCGTTGATCGCCTTGTGCTCGGCCGCGTGGTACTGGAAAACGCGGCGCAGATCCGGAAGCAGCGAGATCACCGTCAGGTAGACGACGAAGATCGTGACGCGGATCGCGCCTTCGACGAGCACGAACCAGCCGGTCGTCTTGATGCCGATCCAGTCGGTGAGCAGCGCCGGCGTCACCTTGAAGAGCATCACGGCGAACCCGATCGCGATCGCGAACGCGAAGATCAGCTGGCCGCGCGTCAGCTCTGCGGAGACCTCCTGGGGATCGGCACCGTCCGGCTGCTCCGTCTGCGATGCGTACTGCGCAGAAATCGCGAGCGCGCGGAAGCCGATCGCCAACGATTCTCCGAGCGCGATCACCCCGCGGACGATCGGCAGCCGGAAGACGAAATGACGCGCCATCGGCGATCGGATCGGCTGATAGACGTGCGCGATGGCTCCGTCCGGCTTGCGAACGGCCACCGCCCAGTGACGGGGACTGCGCATCATGACGCCCTCGAGGACGGCTTGTCCGCCCAGTGTTGTCACGTCAGCTCTCTACCCGCGGCGCGCGCGCCCGCCGGCCCGTTCGAGCCGGCGCTGGAAGCGCTCGACACGGCCGCCCGTGTCGACCAGCTTCTGCTTCCCCGTGTAGAACGGATGGCAGTTGGAGCAGATCTCGACGTGGAGCTCGGACTTCGTGGAGCGCGTCTGGAACGTGTTCCCGCAGGAACAGGTCACCGTTGCGATCACGTACTCGGGGTGGATGTCAGGCTTCATTCGCGGCCAGGATAGCAGCGGCCGTTTTCGGGTCGACATTGCCGCCCGAGACGACGGCGGCGACCTTCGAGCCCGGTTCGAGCTCGACCACGCCGCTGAGCAGCGCAGCCGCCGTCGCAGCGCCGGCGACCTCGCAGGCGAGCTTCATCCGCCCGTACATGAAGCGGAAGGCTTCGCGGAGCGCGTCCTCCGAGACGAGCACGGATTCGACGCCGAGCCTGGTGCAGATCTTCACGCTGTTCTCGCCCGCGTACGGACCGTTGAGGCCGTCGGCGATCGATTTCGCCTCGACGGTCACCGGCCGTCCGGCCTCGAGGCTCTGGTGCAGCGCGCAAGACCTTTCCGGCTCGACGGCGACGATACGCGTGTCGGGCTCCGCGCCTTTGACCGCGGTCGCGATCCCGGACACCAGGCCACCGCCGCCCACCTGCACGAGCACGACGTCCGCGTCCGGGAGATCCTCGAGGATCTCGAGGCCCACCGTTCCCTGTCCCGCGATCACGGCCGGATCGTCGTAGGGATGGACGAGCGTGCGTCCGGTCGAAGCGATCAGCTCATCGAGCCGTTCGAACGCCGCGGGAATGTCCGGCGCGTCGGTGTCGATCGCCGCTCCGTACCCTCGCGCTGCTGCGATCTTCATCGGGCTTGCGGTCTGCCACATGACCACGAGTGCGTCGATCCCTTCGACAGCCGAGGCGTACGCGAGCGCCTGCGCGTGATTTCCGGCGGAGATCGAGATGACGCCGCGCCGCTTCTCGTCCTCGGACAGCATCGCCAGCTTGCTCAGCACACCGCGCGGCTTGAACGAGCCCGTGCGTTGGAAGAGCTCAGCCTTGAAATGGACGTCCACGCCTGTCCGCTCCGAGGTCGTTCGTGACGGCAGGAGCGGCGTGCGGTGCAAGCGGTCGCCGATCCGCTCGCGTGCGGCGTGGACGTCGTCGAGCGACAGCAGTGAATCCTGCACGGCCATGCCGCGATCGTAACGCGCTCGTGCGCTTAGTACTTGCCCTTGCCGCAGCCGGCGAGGATGAACGGCACCGCCGCTACGAACAAAATCATGAGTCGTGCTCGCATATACCGGTAGTACCCGCGCGGCGCAACTTCGGTTTCATGTCAGCGTGTACTCGGGGCCAGAGCCGCCTTCCGGCGGCGTGAGCCGTCCCCCCTTGGCGGTGATCGCGCCGCACTGCACGCAATTGGACGGCGTCACCGCGACGCCCTCGTCCGTCGGCTCGTAGACCTCCGCGGGACACATGCGTGTCCAGAGCTCTGCGACCTCCGGCGGGACGTCGGTTCGAACGAGCAGGTGGTTCGGCTGGTCGTCCCGCGTCTTGTTCCCCGACGCGAACACGGACGAGAGCTTGTCGAACGTGAGCTTGCCGTCCGCGGCGGGATACGAGCGCGCGCGATCGGTGCGCAAGAGCTCTTGCTCGGAGTCGCGTTCGGTTCGCGTGTTCCCGGGCGGGAAATGGCCGCGTGTCGCTGTCATCACTCCCGCGAGCGCACCGCCGAGCCAGAAGCCGCGGCCGAACGCCTGGCGCATGTTGCGCACTTCCTTCAGGTCGCTCCAGATGAAACTCTTGTGCACCGCGTCGTCGTAGGTCGAGAGTGCGCCCGGCCGCCACGGTGTATCGCCGGGCTGCATCGCTGTGAACGCCGCTTCGGCCGCGAGCGATCCAGACTCCACCGCATAGTGAATTCCTTTCAGCGCCGGTACGTTCACCATCCCCGCACCGTCGCCGCAGATCAAGAGCCCGGGCGCGTGCAATCGCCTCGGTAACGAGAGGAAGCCGCCCTCGGGAATCGTCTTCGCGCCCCACGCGACCCGTTCGCCGCCGGCGAGGATGCGCTGGACGAGGGGATGCTGCTTCAGCTCCTGCAGGAGATCGTGCACGGAGAGCTCGACATCGCGGTAGTCGAGCCCGACCACCATCCCGAGCGTGACCATGTCTCCGCCCATCGGATAGATGAACGAGCCCCCGAACTCGCGATACTTCGCCTGCGGGCGCAGCGGCCAGCCCAGCGTGTGGGTGACTCGGTCGAGCGGTTTTGCAACCTTCCACACCTCTTTGACGCCGAGCGCCCAGACCTGCGGGTTCTCGCCGGCGAGGCCGAAGCGATCGAGGGCGACCACGGTCAAGTGCCCCTGCGTCCCTTCCGCCAGCACGGTCACGCGCGCAGTGATGTCCGTACCGGGCTCGAAGTTCGCGAGTTCTTCACCGTTCCGCCCGCGTCCCCTGTCGCCGGTCCGCACACCGCGCACGCGTCCGCCGTCGACCAGCAGCCTTACCGCCGGCGTCTCGGGCAGGATCATCGCGCCTGCGGCTTCCGCCTGCTCGCCGAGCCAGCGTCCGAGCTCCGACAGTGAGGCGATGTAGTTGCCGTCGTTGCTCATCGTCGGCGGCGTCGGGATCCGCAATGCGCGCTTGGGGGTCAACATGTACACCGACTCGTGCTCCACGGGGCCGAAGAACGGCATCTCCTCGATGCGCTTGCGTCCTTTGAAGAGCTTGCGGAGCGCGCGTGGGTTGACGACGGCGCCCGAAAGCAGATGCGAGCCGACCGCCTTGCCTTTCTCCAGCACAGCGATAGGGACCTCGCCGAGCCGCTCGCGGATGTGCGGCGCGTCCTCGAGCAGCTGACCGAGACGGATCGCGCAGGCGAGCCCCGCCGGGCCCGCGCCGACGATCAGGACGCCGACCCCGACGCGCTCGCCCTCCGGATCGGTCGGTGGGCCGACGAACTCAGCCGGGTCGAACGGTGCTGGGAAGCTCGAAGGTCGAAGACTTGTCACCGGCGCTGGTGCCTTCTCACGAAACCGTGACGCGTAGCGTTTCAACGGCCACGGCGCTGCTTTACCAGCTCGGTGAGCTTCGGCACGATTTGGTGCACGTCGCCGACGACGCCGAGATCGGAGAACTCGAAGATCGGCGCATTCGCATCCTTGTTGATGGCGACGATCACACCGGAGGACTGCATGCCGACCTTGTGCTGGATCGCACCGGAGATCCCGCACGCAATGTAGAGCTTCGGCGAGACGGTCTTGCCGGTTTGCCCCACTTGCGTCGAGTACGGATACCAACCGGCATCGACGACAGCGCGTGTCGCGCCGACCGCTCCGCCGAGCGCCTTCGCGAGCTCCTCGACGAGCGTGAAGTTCTCAGGCCCCCCGAGCCCGCGGCCGCCCGCGACGACGACGTCGGCATCCTCGATCGACGGCCCCTCGCTCTCCTCGTGCGCCTGCTCGACCATGCGCGCTGTCGTGGAGAACTCCTCGAGCTGCACCGGGACGTCCTCGATCTCTGCGCTGCCACCCGTCGCGGCCGCGTCGAAAGCACCGGAACGGAAGAGTGCGAGCCGCGGCTCGCCCGCCCAGCCGACGTCGACGTACACGGAGTCCTGCAGCGCTGGACGTGTGCCGACCAGCTCGCCGTTGTCGTCGCGGACGTCGACGAGATCCCAGTTGAGCCCCGCATCGAGGCGAGCGGCAAGCGCGGCGGCGACGTCGGCCGCGAGCACGGAGTTGGCGAAGAACACCGTGGCGATGCCCTTGTCGCGC
>JBKPJA010000069.1:0-3243 GCA_046730515.1 Actinomycetota bacterium
AGGCGAGCACGGGTTCGCCGGTAGGACGCTATGTGGCCTTGGTGTGGGGACGGAAGCGTGTAGGGTTCGTAAATTCGGTCGTCGCGAGATTTGCAGGGAAAAATCGTGGCTCCGCCGGAGGCCTGACCCGCGGACCGAGCCGACCGTGGCCCACGCCGAGCGACGGGCGGCTCCAGCCTTCTTGCGCCTCGTCTCGCGCGGCACAAGACACACCGCAACGGGCTCCACCTCCAAGACCCGCGCGCTTCGTGCGGCGAGTGCGGCAGTATCGAGCCTCAGGGAGGATGTCCGGGGTCTTTCGGCCGGCGCTGTTCCTCGAACGACCGAGGAGCAGGTGGAGGCGCTGAGCTAGATACTGCGCCCGACGTACACGTTCCGCGATCCCGACGAGACCGCGATCACGATCTGCGCACGGGAAACCGCTGGCCGTGCGATCTACGCGTCGCAGGCCGCGGCCCGCGCGATGGTCGCGAACGGTGCGGTGACGCACGTGAACGTCGGATCGACGTGGGCGATCGATG
Organism: Actinomycetota bacterium; assembly: GCA_046730515.1. Taxonomy (GTDB): domain Bacteria; phylum Actinomycetota; class Thermoleophilia; order Gaiellales; family Gaiellaceae; genus 3-1-20CM-4-69-9. Next base: position 522 of record JBKPJA010000069.1, read on the forward strand.
CGATTACGGCGACGCCGTCGAGCGCGTATCCGTCGCAGGCCGCAGCGCCGGGCCGGCCCACATTGCGGAAGCGGTCGCCGCATAGCCCGACTAGCGCTGGCTATCGTCGAGCCAAGACGGCGCCGAAGAGGAGCTTCCAGGCATGGGACCGAGCAAGACCCGTTTCACGTTCCAGTCGGAAAGAGAGACGTTGGTCGGTGACCTCTTCTTGCCGGACGGCGGCAATCCGGTCGGCGCAGTCATCGCGGTCGGTCCGCTCACCTCGGTGAAGGAGCAAGCGCCAGGCAGTTACGCGCGCGCGATGGCGGCGCGCGGACATGCAGCGCTCGCGTTCGACTACCGCTACTTCGGCGAGAGCGGCGGGCAGCCGCGGCAATTCGAGAACCCCGATGCAAACATCGAGGACATCAGAAACGCAGCCTCCGCGCTTCTCGCCGACGACCGTTTGAGGAACCTGCCTATCGTCGGCCTAGGTATCTGCTTCGGCGCCGGCCCGATGGTAAGCGCAGTGTCACGAGACTCGCGCTTCAGCGCCTTCGCCGGCGTGGCCGGTGTGTACACCGACAATGCGAAGACCGTCGCCGGGATGGGCCCCGCGTATCAGGCGAAAATCGATCGCGGTCGCGCTGCTGAACGCAGATGGCGCGAGACAGGTGAGTCGGAGGTCATACCCGCGGTTGGGGCCGATGGAGGCGATGTCGCCATGCCGCTACGGGAGGCTTATGAGTTCTACGGGACGCCGCGCGGCGCTGTACCCAACTACGTCAACGGCTACGCGGTGCAGTCGCTGGCGTACAGCCTGCCGTTTGACGCGCGCCGCGCCGCGGGCGCGATTAGGGTGCCGGTTCTTATCGTCCACTCGGACAAGGCGTTGGCTCCCGAACTCGCGCGCGCCTTTTACGCCGACGTGAGATCGCCTAAGCGTGACCTCTGGCTCGACTCACAGGGTCAGATCGACTTCTACGACGACCCGAAACTCATCGATCCTGCGGCCGACGCCGTGGACGCATTCCTGCGGGCACGGCACTAGCCGCGCACGCATCGCGACGTCGTCGTCCGACCACCGATTGCAGCGATCGGCGCGCGGTGGGAGAGTTGCCCGCGCGGCTCAGGGGATCAGATCCGGCCTGTGTCGCCTGTGGGGTGCGTAAACTCGTCCGCCGTCCCGAAGTGCCCCGTTTGCAGCGAGATCGCATTTACGCACCCCACAGGCGTGCATCGTGGCGGTTCCACGCGTCGAGCAAGGCCTGATACAGGTCGGAAGCGCCGGCCACCGTGGATCGAGCCGATTTATGCATGCGGACGCGTTCGCGCGCCCGGTTTGCCTGTTGTTTGATCGACTTCGGCGGTTAAGCGTGCGGCGCCTCGGCTGCGGGATGAAGCGACTGCGTGAGGGAAAGGAGCGACCGTGCCCGAACGCATGATCAAGGTCGACGGCGTCGAGCTCTGCACCGACTGCTGGGGCAACGCACCGCGGTCCCGGTCGTGCTGATCATGGGCCTCGGCGCCTCGATGCTCTGGTGGCCGGATGATTTTGCCGCTCACTCGCGGATGGTGGCCGGTTCGTCGTCCGCTACGACCACCGCGACACCGGCCGCTCGACCACCTACCCGCCCGGCAAGCCCGCATACACCAGCGACGACCTCGTCCGCGACGTTGTCAGCGTGCTCGACGCCTACGAGCTTCGCGCCGCGCACCTCGTCGGCGTATCCGCAGGCGGAGCGATTGCCCAATTGGTCGCACTCGACCATCCGGCGCGTGTGCTCTCGCTCGTCCTCATCAGCAGCTCGCCCGCGCTCTCAATCGAGCTTCCGCCGCCGACCGACACGTTCGGGCAGTTCTTCCCCGGTCTGGCGGTCGATTGGTCCGATCCCGAGTCGGTGATCGACTACCGCGTCCGGTACACGCTCATGCTCGCCGGAAGCGAGCGTCGACTCGACGAGGCACAGGTGCGGGAGTTCGTCCGCCGCGACGTCGCGCGCGCACGCGACTTCGCCGCCGCCCGCAACCACGACCAACTCGCCGACAACAGTCGCGAGCAAGCGCCGCTTTCGTCGATCACCGCTCCGACGCTCGTGATCCACGGAACCGCCGATCCGATGTTCCCACTCGAACACGGCCAAGCGCTGGCCCAACTAATCCCGGATGCCCACCTCATCCCCGCCGACGGCGCCGGCCACGGCCTCGAATCGATGGACACCGGAATGGTCGTCACAGCAATCCTCCAACACACTGGTGATCGCTCAAGCCGTCAGCGCGATTCGTCCGCGGACGTTACGCCGAACGGCCCCTCTTCTGCTGTGTAGTCGGAAAAGAGCGGCCGCTCGCGCAGAGCAACCGATCAGCCGGCGGCGATTAATAACGTTGGCAGCAGCGACCCGTGTCATCGCGCCCAGCGTGCGGCGAGGCCTGGGGCGTCCTTCTGCGAACGCTGGTGCAGACGAGCGGTCGCCACGGCGCCTCGATTAGATGTCTAGCGATGTGAGCTGGCTATGCTCCATCGTCGTGTCGGCGTACACAGTCAAGGCGCTGGACGAGTCGACCTGGCCTGCGTTCGCGGCGCTGGTGGAACGCAACAACGGCATCTTCGGCGGCTGTTGGTGTATGGGCTTCCACGAAGACAACAGAGGCACGGTTCCGCCCAAGCGCGAGCGCAAGCTGGCGCGCGTGCGTGCCGGCACGGCGCACGCGGCGCTGGTGTTCGATGGCGAGGACTGTCTGG
>JBKPJA010000070.1:0-4341 GCA_046730515.1 Actinomycetota bacterium
TGAGCTCGGCGTGCAGGTTCTCGACCAACGGCTTCGCGCGCTCACGGCGTTTGACCTCGAGGCCGAGCCGCGCAAGATGATGACACTCGAGATAAGCCGTCAGATCCGACGGCGAAAAGGCGACTACGTCCAACTCCAGCATCTCCTCGAATCATGGTCAAACGCACGTACGTCAACACGGCTGCTCGAAAAGCCACGGCCTAGACTGGCTGGATGGGACGCGCGACGCGGCTGGGTGTGGTCCTCAGCGTCGTCGGCGCGAACCAGCTCTACCGGCTGCTCGCTCGAGGAGAACTCACGCTCGACACCGGTATTGGGCGAACCGTGCAGCCACTCGGCCCAGTCGAGTTCTCAATCGCCGCGCCGCGCGAGATCGTCTTCGACGTGATCGCGACGCCGTATCTCGGACGGACGCCGCGCGCGCTCCAAAGCGAGCTCGAGGTGTGGGAACGCGGATCGGACATGGTGCTCGCCGCCCACTTCACCGCCGTCAAATGTGGTGTGACGACGACCGTGGAAACCGTCCGCTTTGTCCAGCCGGAGCGCATCGACTTTCGCGTCGTGCGCGGTCCGGTTCCGCACGTCGTCGAGTCGTTCCTGCTCGACGCCGCGGACGGTGGTACGCGACTGACCTGGCAGGGCGAGCTCGGCACCGATTTCTGGACACTCGGCGCATGGTGGGGCAACCGCGTCTCCCGACAGTGGGAGAAGGCGGTGCGACACTCACTCGCTGCTATCAGCGCCGAGGCCGAGCGCCGGGCGCGCCGTGGAGGGGTCTGACCCTTCGTCTAGGGCCCACGGCCGACGAATCCGCGATCATTTGCTTGCACGATCCCGCCCAGGGCAGGAACACTCCTAGCGCACGTGAGCCACACCCTCGTTTTCATTGCAGCGTCGATCGCGACTGTCGTCACCTTGTGGCTCCTCGTCGATGCGTTGGCACATCGACGTGGCGCCGAGAAGAAGCGTGATCGTCGCGAGCATCACGATCGCGACGCGATCCGGCTCAACCCGACGAACTCGATCACGCTCGTGGGGAACGCGCTTGCCGCAACGCACAACCCGCGCGCGCTTCTTCCCGCGATTCTCGACGTCGTCAGCGATGCGACCGGCGCGCGTGGCGCGCGCATCGTCGAGCACGGCGAAGACGTGGTTTGGACGGGCGACGTCCGCGGGAGCGACACGCTCGTCTTCGAGCTCGCCCATGAGCCGCAGTCGACGACGGAGCTCATACTCCATCCACCGCCCGGAGGGTTCGATCGCGAGACACAGGAGCTCGCGGAATGGTTGGCCGCGCAGGCCGGCGTCGCGCTCGCGAACGCCCGCGCGCATCACATCGTCCGCTCGCAGGCTGTGACTGACGACCTCACCGGCTTGTACAACCGAAGACGGTTCGACGACGCGCTTGCGAACGAACTCGTCCGCGCGCGGACGTTCGGTGCTCCGCTCTCTTTGTTGCTCGTCGATCTGGACAACTTCAAGGTCGTCAACGACGAGTTCGGGCATCAGCGCGGAGACGATGTCCTGCGGAGAGCCGCGGATCTCGTCCGCGAACACCTGCGGGACGGGGACATCGCTGCTCGGCTCGGCGGGGACGAGTTCGCCGTCATCGCTCCCGATACGGGCTCGGTAGGCGCCCTGGCCCTGGCCGAGCGCCTCCGGCAGTCGTTCGCGAGGCTCCGGGCCCCTGCGGTCACGGCCAGCTTCGGCGTTGCGGAGTGCGTGGACGAGGAGCCGGCTGATGATCTCCTCAGACGCACGGATCACGCTCTGTACGAGGCCAAACGCCGTGGGCGCGACTGCGTCGCATTGGCACCGGCACTACCACGTCGTCAGCCCGATATCGCATAGTTATGTCATGCGTGGGCCACCGCGCTCATTGCGTCTCGTTGCGCTCTGTTGCGCAGCGGTGACCTCCGGCTACCTTTGGCGAGCGGCCCTGGAGCCGGCGGGACGATCCCCTGCTGCGAGCGAGGAGGCATCTGGTCCCTCGGCCCCGACGCCGACGGTGACGATCGCGCCGCAAACCCTCCGCCCGCATGCGACGGCTAGTCGCCCTGCGGTCACGGTGCGGACGCAGACCTTGGTCGCGCCTCAGCGTCAAGTCGCATTCGTCTCTGCCGCGGGCGCGCCCACTTCCGCGCCGCGCCCGACACGAAAGCCGACGCCGGGGCGACCTCAGCCACCGGCGCAGAAGCCTCCGCCCCCGAGCGGCCCCACGAGTCAGCCGCCCGTAGCGACACCCCCGCCGCCATCGACACCTCCGCCGCCGGTTGCATCCGGACCGACGTCGACACCGACGCCCACGCCGACGCCGCCCCCACCTCAGCCGCCGACCGTGAACGACTCGAATGGCGGCGGCCAGACGCCGCCTCCCGAGGGAGCCCGTCCGGGTTGGGGCAAAGGCGACGACAACCACGACCCCTCCGGCCCGCCGGGCCACCACTAACTGCGATTGCGCGATCCAAAAAGGGTCAGACCCCTCGGGGTCTGACCCTTGTTCGAGGGCCCCTTGAAAACCGCGGCGGGATCGGTCCATGATCGCTCCGCACGTCCCTGCGGCCGTGTGTCGATCTGACGGGTCGCAGGGGTAAGCGCCCCGTCGCCACCTAGAACCTGTGGCAGAGGGAGAGCAACATGTCAACGAGGGAAGGGAAGGGCGGCCGGCTGGCGCTCGAGTTCGCGGACCTGCCGGCCGACCAGGAGGCGCCGAAGGTCGTAGTCCAGGTCCTCGACCGCGAGGGCGACACGATCCACCGCGCCGAGTCGACGAAGGCCGGCGAGGTCTCGATCCCGGCGAACGCGCTCGACCGTGCGCACAAGATCACGCTCTCAGCGGCGGACGCCGAAGAGGGAGCGCAGCCGGCGATGACACTCCGCGCCTACGAGGTGCAGGCGCTGATCAAGGAGGGCAACCCGCTCACGATCTCAAAGTCGCAGTGGGGCTCGCTGTACGGCTGGCGGACCTGCGTCGACGGCTCCGTGTCGCACTGCCTGCCGTTTCCGTACGTCATCGAGTCGCTCGCGCTGCAGACGCAGATCAACAAGCTCGCGTTCCCGGTGCCGGTGCGGCCGCCGTTCTGGCCGCGCTGCGAGACGGTGTGCGACGGCGAGGTGATCGTGTACCAGCGCACGTGTTGTTGCGGTCCGTGGATCATCAAAGACCCGCGGCTGCAGGATCTGATCGACCGCCTGAAGGAGCTCCTCCAGCAACAGCCGCCGATCAAGTGGCCGCCACCTCCTCCGCCGCCGGACGGCTGGCAGACGTTCCCGCCGCGGCCGGGACCCGGGCCTGATCCCGTTCCGCCCGAGCTCGAGGGAGAGCAACTCGCCTTCCTGCGCGGCGGGGCGATCAGCAGAGCGGCGCTGCACGCGGAGGCGGACATCGAGCAGCTGCAGTCGCTCGAGGGCGAGTCGCTCCGCTCGTACGTCGCGGAACGCGAGTACCTCCGCCCGTTCTGGTGCACGTGCGGAGCGCCGTACCAGGTTGCGTCGGGGCGGATCCGTCCAGACGGGACGTTCAACATCTGCTGGTGGGCCCCGCGCATCTTCCTGCGTCCCAACTGCCATCACGAGTACGCGTTCGTCGTGCGGCAGAACATCAACGGCTCGACGGTCACGATCTACGACGGCGTCGCCGCGAACAAGTGGTTCAGCTACACGTCGGGGATCAACCTCGTCTCGTGGGATTGGCGCGCGGTCGGGTGCCGCGGGAACCCGTTCCCCGGCGAGTCGGGAGCGTTCGTCATCCTCCAGGACATCGGCGCAACCGAGAGCTGGCGGCTGAAGACGCCGAACCAGGACACGTGGGACAGCGTCCTCCCACCGGTGTACAACGACGGTCTCCTCGATCCCGTCGCAACGCTCGCCGCGGCGAAGGGGAACTACCACAACAGCAACTGGGGCGGAGCGCTCGCGCTCCGCTACCACTTCAGCGAGCCGCTGAAGGGCCAAGACGGCATCTACTACCGCGTCAGCGTCGTCCGCGCGGATGGTTCCGGCAATCCGACCGGCACGCGCTCGTACTACGCGTCACCGCTGTCATGGCTCTACTTCGAGATCATCGGCACCGACATCTGGGTGCAGTCGAACTCGCTCGGCCCGCAAACGGTCGGCGGCGAGGCGAACCTCTACCGAATCCCCTACGACGCGGATCGCGACTGGCAGGATGGTCAGTACCACGCGTACATCGACACGACGGCGTTCGCGAACGACCGCTACCTGATCATGATCGAGATCTTCGACGCCGCGGGAAACAAGATCCGCCCGAACGGTTCGTCCGGTCCGGGTGCGGACAGGGACTTCACCTTCCGCCGCTGGTACCAGCAGATCGGCCCGACC
>JBKPJA010000071.1:0-13106 GCA_046730515.1 Actinomycetota bacterium
GTTCCGGCAGGCCTTCTCAGACGGTGTCGTCGTCACGCGGGGCCTCGATCGGTGCCTCTACGCCTACCGTCGTGAGGATTGGGGTCGACTCGTCGAGTCTCGACTCGCCCCGCTGGATCCGCTCGGCAAAGAGGGGCGCAAAATGCACCGGTACTTCTTCGCCTCGGCGACCGAGGCCGACCTCGACAAGCAGGGCCGCGTGATGCTTCCCGCGCCGCTGATCGAGTACGCACAACTCGGCCGTGAGGTCGTCGTCGCCGGAGTCAACGACCGGCTCGAGATCTGGGACCGCGAGGCCTGGCGTCGCGAGCTGGCAGAGATCGAAGGGAGTGCGGAGGATGTTGCCGAACGTCTTGCAGACAAGCGCGACTGATCACGTCCCCGTTCTTGCCGCCGAGGTTCGACGCCTGCTTGCGGTGCAGCCGGGCGAGACCGTCGTCGATGCGACCTTCGGGGCGGGGGGCCACGCGGCGCTGCTGGCGGCGGACCTGGGCGGTCGCGGCAAGCTGATCGCCATTGACCGCGATCGGACAGCGCGTGACTACTTCGACCGCTTCGCGCGCGCGACGCGGGTGCAGACGCGCTTTCTTCGCGGCGACTTCGCCGTCGTGCTGCAGCAGCTTGCGGAGAACGGCGTCAAGGCAGATGCCGTCCTTCTCGACCTCGGCATCTCGTCGATGCAGATCGACCGTCCCGAGCGCGGCTTCTCGTACGCCGTCGACGCGCCGCTCGACATGCGCATGGACACCGGGGCGGACGTGACAGCGGCCGGCATCATCAACGAGGCGGACGAGCGGGATCTCGCGACGATCTTCAAGCGTTACGGCGAGGAGCGGTACGCGCGCCAGATCGCGAGGGCAATCGTGCGCCGTCGAAAGCAGGAACCGTTTCGGCGAACGGGCGAGCTCGTCGAGACGATCCGCGGCGCGATCCCCGCACCGGCGCGGTTCGGCGACGGCCATCCGGCGAAGCGTGTCTTCCAGGCATTGCGCATTGCGGTCAACGACGAGCTCGGCTCGCTCGAGTCGGCGTTGCCGTCCGCTTTCGCAATGCTGCGCTCGGGCGGACGGCTTGCCGTCATTTCGTTCCAGTCGCTCGAGGACCGACTCGTCAAACGGTTCATGCGCGACCTCGAGCGCGGCTGTGAGTGCCCGCCGGACTTTCCCGTCTGCGTGTGCGGCAAAGAGCCGGAGCTGCGGGCGCCGACCCGCAAGGCGGTTCGTCCGTCCGCCGTCGAGCTTGCCGCGAACCCGCGTGCCGCTTCGGCACGCCTCCGCGCAGGAGTCAAGGTCTGAGGTGGCCACCTGGAGCGCCGCCGCCCGCGCCGACAGCGCGCCCAAGCCGCGTCCGCGTCCGCGCGTCTCTGCACGCACGCGCGCACAGCGGCGCGTCACCGGCGGCGTCGTGTGGATCGGCGTGGTCGCCGTCCTGCTCGCGGGTGTCGTCGCGCTCAACGTCGCCGTCCTCCGCTTGAACATGCAGGTCGACCGGCTTGGCCGGGAGCGCGCCGGCCTGCGCGCGCAGAACGCGGCCTTGTCCTCGCAGTTGTCGCAGGCGGCGGCCACGGGGCGGATCCAACGGCTGGCGATGAAGCGCCTCGGATATGTCCTCGCGACGCCCGAGCAAACGACCTTCGTCCGCGTCCCCCACTAAAACACGTGTTGTGAGCCGTCTCGTCAACCGGCGGATCCGGCTCCTCCTCGCTCTCCTCGCGGCGGCATTCGGCGTCCTCGCTCTGCGCGCCGCCTGGCTGCAGGGCGTGCGCGCCGATTCGCTTGCTCGGCTCGGCGAAACTCAGCACCGCGAGCAGGTCGCACTCCCTGCGGGCCGCGGCACGATCTTCGATCGCATGGGCGTGCAGTTGGCCCTCGGCGAACAGGCGACAACGGTCTTCGCGGATCCGATGCAGATTCGAAATCCTCGCGCGATTGCGTCGGTCGCGGCCCGGACTCTCGGGCTCGACGCGGCAACGCTCTATCCCGAGCTTGCCGATCGCACCCGGGGCTTTGTCTACATCGACCGCCAGGCAGATCCCGTGCGGGCTGCGGTGCTCGCACATCGGCGAATCCCAGGGCTCGGTTTCTATCCCGAGGAGCGGCGCGCCTATCCGCAGGGCTCGGTCGCGGCGCAACTGCTCGGCTACGTCGGGATCGACGACAACGGCCTGGCCGGGATGGAGCTGCAACTCGACAGTGAGCTCGCGGGTCGGCCGGGGCATGAGACGCTCGTCAAGGACGCAACGGGCCAGGCGGTGGACGTGATCGCGAACCGGCCCGCGATCCAGGGCCGCAACGTCACGCTGACGATCGACCACACGATCCAGGCAAACGCCGAGGAAGTGCTGCGAGCCACGGTCCAAAAGTGGGCGGCGAAGGACGCGACGGCGATTGTGCTCGATCCGCGCACGGGCGAAGTGCTCGCGATGGCCGTCGAGCCCGGCTATGACGCAAATCGCTACCCGTCGGCTGCGCCTGAGCTTCAGCGCAACAGGACCGTGACCGACACGTACGAACCGGGATCGACATTCAAGGTCGTCACGGTCGCAGCAGCTCTCTCAGATCATCTCGTTTCCCCGGCGACGGCCTTCACGCTTCCGTATTCGATTCGAGTTGCGGATCGCGTCATCCACGACGCCGAGCCGCGCGGAACCGTCCGCTACACCGTTGAACAGATCCTCGCGCACTCGTCGAACGTCGGCGCGATCACGCTGGCCGAGATGCTCGGACGCGACCGCCTTTCGGCGTGGATCTCCCGTTTTGGTTTCGGTCACGCGACCGGCATCGAGTTCCCCGGCGAGAGCCCCGGAATCGTGCTGCCGGCCGACAGGTGGTCCGGGTCGACGATCGGAAACGTCCCGATCGGCCAAGGCATCGCGGTCACGCCGGTGCAGATGGCGTCAATGTATGCGGCGATCGCGAATCGCGGCGTCTGGACGCGGCCGCAGCTGGTCGACCGCATCGCCGATGCGCCGCGGCGGATACCTGCGCGTCGTAGGCTCGTCTCGCGCGCCGTCGCCGGTGAAGTGATGACGATGTTGAAGGATGTCGTGTCCGAGGGCACCGGAACCTACGCGGCGATCCCCGGTTATCAGGTGGCGGGGAAGACCGGCACGGCGCAGAAGCCGGATTCGCACGGGGGCTACGCGAGCGGGAAGTACGTCGCGTCCTTCGTGGGGATCGTGCCCGCATCGCATCCACACCTGGTCGTGCTCGTCACGGTCGACGAGCCTCACGGCGCGATCTTCGGCGGTGTCGTCGCTGCGCCGGCGTTCCAGCAAATCGCCAGCTTCGACCTGCGCTACCTGGAGATCTCGCCGGATGCGGCGACGACTACCACGTCGACCGGCTCGACCGCGCCGTAGACGTGTGACTTTCGGCACGGAATCCGGACAGACAGGTACGAAGTTCTTCGGTATCGTCGACACCGGGTGGCGGGCGGCGGCGGTCCCCTCCCAGGGTGGGGCGCGCGCGTGTACATAAAGGACCGAGTCGAAGGCGGAGTTGGTCGAACGGGCGACACCTGTGCGCGCACTAGACTCCGCTGACGAGATGCAACTGGAGCGGCTCATCGCCGCGCTCGGTCCGGCCGAGGTCGTTGGGCGCGCTCCCGTCGAGATCCGCGAGCTCACGTACGACACGCGCACCGTTTCGCCGGGCGCGCTGTTCTTCTGCGTTCCAGGCGCGAATGCGGACGGGCACGATCTGGCGGCAGGCGCGCTCGCCGCGGGTGCGGCGGCCCTCGTCGTCGAGCGCACGCTGAATCTGGACGCGCCGCAGCTCGTCGTCCCGAATGTACGCGCCGCGATGCCGCAGGTGGCCGTCGAGTTCTTCGGCGATCCGACTCGCGAGCTTGACGTGCTCGGCGTAACCGGGACGAGCGGCAAGACGACGACGGTTTATGTGCTCCACTCGATCCTCGCGGTGGCGGGCCACAAGCCTGCACTGCTCAGCAGCATCGAGCGGCGACTCGGCCGCGACGTGCGCGAACCGACGCTCAACACCCCCGAGTCGATCGACCTCCAGCGGCTCTTCCGAGAGATGCTCGATGCCGGCAACGACTGCTGTGCGATGGAGGCCACGTCAATCGCCTCGTCGATGCGGCGACTCGACGGCACGCGCTTTGCAGTTCTCGTTTTCACAAACCTGAGTCAGGATCACCTCGACTTCCACGGGACGATGGAGGAGTACTTCGAGGCGAAGCGGCGCCTCTTCACCCAGGCGGACCGGATCGTTATCAACGCCGGCGACGAGTACGGCCGTCGTCTCGTGCGCGACTTCCCGGACGCCCTGACGTTCACGGAGTCCGACGAGCTCGATGCGGAACTGCACCTTCGCGGCGGCTTCAACCGCGAGAACGCTCTCGCCGCGGCGACCGCGGCGCGTGCGCTCGGCGTCGACGAAGGTGCGATCCGGCGAGGCATCGAAGCCGTCCGCGAAGTTCCGGGACGCTTCGAGATCGTGGACGAAGGCCAGCCCTTTACCGTCGTCGTCGACTATTCGCACAAGCCGGCAGCACTCGAGACCGTCCTCCTAGCCGCGCGCCAGCTCGCAAGCGGTCGGGTGATCTGCGTTTTTGGAGCGGGCGGCGACCGCGATCGCGAGAAACGCCCCGTGATGGGGCGCATCGCGGCCGAGCTTGCGGACGATGTGATCGTGACCTCCGACAATCCGCGCAGCGAGAATCCCGGGACGATTGCCGCGGAGATCGTCGACGGCCTTCAACTCCAAGTCGAGCTCGATCGACGCCGCGCGATCCAACAGGCAATCGAGCGCGCGCAAGCCGGCGACGTCGTGCTGATTGCAGGCAAAGGACACGAGCGCGGACAGGAGTTCGCCGATCGGACCGTCCCGTTCGACGATCGCGAGGTTGCACGCGACACCTTGCGCCGCGCGAGGACCGCGGTGTGATTCCGCTGCCGACGACGTTGCTCGACGGACTCGGCGACGTGCAGACCCGGAGCGACACGTTCACCGGAGTCCAGGTCGACTCCAGACGGATCGTCCCCGGCGAGCTCTTCGTCGGCGTCGGCCGCGGATCGGAGTTCACCGGCGACGCGCTTGCGCGCGGCGCGGCGGCCACTCTTGTTCCGCACGACGCGTTCGCGGCGCTCGCCGACATCGCGCGCCGGGTACGCGAACAAAGCAACGCTCGCGTAGTCGGGATCACCGGCTCGATGGGGAAGACCTCGACGAAGGACATCCTGTTCGCTCTCTGCGCACCCGCGGCGCGAACGATCGCCGCCGAGGCGAGCTTCAACAACGAGATCGGCGTCCCGCTGACGCTCAGCCGGCTCGAATCGGACACGGAGGTCTGCATCCTCGAGCTGGCGATGCGCGGCTTCGGCCAGATCGCCGAGCTCTGCGACGTCGCGGGTCCCGAGATCGGTGTGATCACGAACATCGGTCCCGTGCACCTCGAGCTCGTGGAGTCGCTGGACGGGGTCGTCCGCGCGAAGAGCGAGCTGATCGCCGCGCTCCCTTCGGGCGGCACAGCCGTCGTGCCGGAGGACTTTCCGGTGGAGCGGAACGACATCGACGTCGTGCACGTCGGCAAACCCGAAATGCACATCACAGGCGGCCGCACCGGGATCAGCGGCGTCAGTTTCAATTTCACCGCACGGCACCAGGCGCAGAACGCGGCGACCGCGCTTGCCGTGCTCGACGTTTTGAACCTTCCGCGACCGCCTCGAGTGGACGTGGAGTTCTCGCGCTGGCGGGGCGACGAACGGGAGCTCCCGGGAGGTGGGTTGCTGATCAACGACGCGTACAACGCGAATCCGGTGTCGATGCGCGCCGCGCTGTCCTACCTCGTGGAGCGCTCGGACGGACGCCGGACCGTCGCGGTGCTCGGCGAGATGGCGGAGCTCGGCCGGACCGCTCCCGGCTATCACCACGAGGTCGGCGAGGCGGCGGCCGAGCTCGGCGTCGACGAGCTGCTGGCGGTCGGCGAGCACGCGCGGGGCTATCTCGAGGGAGGCGTCCCCGGACGCTGGGTCCCGAACGTCCACGAGGCACTCAGAGCGCTGGAGGAAGTCGTCCGCCCGGGCGACGCCGTGCTCGTCAAGGCCTCGCGGGCGATCGGATTGGAGGCAATCGCAGAGGCACTGACGAAGATCCCGGCGTGATCCGTGTCCTCATCGCAGCGGTCGTGGCGATGCTGCTCTCGATCCTCATCGGCCCACGCTTCATCAGCTTCCTACGACGCAACGAGTTCGGGCAGCACATCCGCGAGGAGCTGCCCGAGGCGCACGGCGGCAAGCAGGGCACCCCGACGATGGGCGGCCTCCTCATTCTCGTCGTGGCGACGATCGCGTTCCTGGCCGTGAGCAAGTACAAGGTGCCGGCGCTGACCGTCCTCTTCGTGACGCTCGGGTGCGGCGCGATCGGATTCCTCGACGACTTCATCAAGCTCACGCACCGCCGCTCGCTCGGCTTGCGCGGACGCTGGAAGCTGCTCCTGCTCGCACTGCTGACAGTCGGCGTCGCGTTCGCCGCGCGGCATCAGCATCTGCCGACGACGGTCTTCATCCCGCTCTTCCACTGGAACGTGCAGCTTTCGTACGCCTGGTACGTCCTGCTCTTCTTGGTGATCGCCGGTACGGCGAACGCCGTCAACCTCGCGGACGGAATCGACGGTCTCGCCGCAGGGACGGGCATCATCGCGCTTGTCACGTTCACCGCGATTGCGGTCGTCACCTACATCCGGTCGGGACATCCGGGTGCCAGGTTCACGTCGCGACTCGATCTCGCGATCGTCGGCGCCGCGTTGATCGGCGCCTGCGTCGGTTTCCTCTGGTACAACGCGTTTCCCGCGGAGGTCTTCATGGGTGACACGGGAGCGATGGGGATCGGCGGCGCGCTCGCGGCGATGGCGATCTTCACCAAGACGATCCTCCTCCTGCTCTTCATCGGCGGGATCTTCGTGATCGAAGCGCTCTCGGTGATCATCCAGGTAGTCGCATTCAGGTTTTATGGACGACGCGTGTTCTTGATGACGCCGATTCACCATCACTTCGAGATGAAAGCGTGGTCGGACACGAAGATCATGGTGCGCTTCTGGATCGTGGCGGCGATCCTGTGTGCGATCGGCTTCGCGCTCTTCTACCGCGACTTCACGTTCTTCCGGCATTAGTGACGGTTGTCGACGTGGGAGGACGCGAGCTTGCGGCAGCGCTGCAGGAGACGGGGCCGGACGGAGACGTGATCGTCATCGACGACGACGTGGACCACCTCGAACGTATCCGTAGGGGATGCGACGCGCCGAACGTGTCGTTCCTGATCGGAAGCTCTGAGGTACTGCCTCTCCCGGATCGAAGCGTCGACGCGATTCTCGGCGCCGTCGACGAGGCAGAGCTCGCCCGGGTGCTTCGAACGCCGTGAACCTGCCGGGTCACGTCCTCGTCGTCGGGCTTGCGCGGTCCGGCCAAGCCGCCGCACTTGCGCTCGCGCGTCGCGGAGTGCACGTCGTCGCAGCAGACCGCGATCCCGATGTGAACGCCGGCAGGCTTGCCGAAGCCGGCGTCGAAGTGCACGCGGGGAACGAGGAGGATCGGTTGCTGGACGGAGTCGAGCTCGTGATCAAGAGCCCCGGCGTGCCTGCCGAGGCGGTGCTGCCTGCCGCCGCCCGCGCGCGCGCAATCCCGATCTGGAGCGAGGTCGAGCTCGGCTACCGGTTGCTGCGCAGCCACCCCTTGGTCGGCGTCACGGGCACGAACGGGAAGACGACCACCGCAGAGCTTCTCGGCGCGATCTTTCGTGCCGCGGGTCGGCCGGTGGCGGTGGCCGGTAACGTCGGCCGACCGCTGACGGGGTTCGACGGTGTGCTCCTCGACGATTCGTGGATCGTGTGCGAGCTCTCGAGCTTCCAGCTCGAGGACGTGCACGAGCTCGCTTGTGACGTCGCTGTCCTGCTCAATCTCGAACCGGATCACCTCGACCGCCACGGGACGTTCGAGGCCTACCGCGACGCGAAGCTCCGCATCTTCGAGCGCGCCCGCGCGAAGGTCGTGCCGCGTGAGCTCGGCCTCGACGGGATCACGTTCTCGGCGGACGACACGCTGCCCGCCGAGCCGCTGATTCGCGGTGCGCACAACCGCGAGAACGCGGCCGCTGCGACGGCTGCCGCGCGGGCGACGGGGCTTCCCGACGACGCGATCGCCGAAGCCTTGCGGACCTTTCCCGGTGTCGAGCACCGACTCGAACTTGTCGCCGAGCTGGACGGCGTGCTGTTCGTGAACGACTCGAAGGCGACGAACACCGCGGCGGCTCGACGCGGAATCGCGGCGTACGCCGGCGAACCGTTGCACCTGATCCTCGGCGGCTCGCTCAAGGGCGAATCGTTCGAGGAGCTCGCCGCTTCGCTGCCCGAGACCGTTCGCACGATCGATCTGATCGGTGAGGCATCCGACGAGCTCGCGGCGGCGCTCGACTGCGCAGGCCGGAGTTACCGCCGGTCCGGCGACCTCGCGACTGCGGTGCGCGCCGCGGCCGCCGACGCCCGACGCGGACACGTCGTGCTCCTCTCGCCCGCGTGCGCGAGCTTCGACCAGTTCGAGAACTTCGAACAACGTGGCGAAGAGTTCCGTCGGCTCGTCGAGGAGTTGCGATGAGACGGACCGCCTTCGAGTCGCGCCTGCTCGTGCTTGTGACCCTCGGCCTCGTCGCATTCGGGCTCGTGATGGTGTACAGCGCAACCTCTGCGCCGGCCGCACTCGCGCGCACGGATCCGATGTCGTACCTGAAGAAGCAGGGCGTCTACGCGCTGCTCGGCGTCGTCCTCATGATCGCGGCCGCGCGCTTCGACTACCGGCGCTTGCGGGCGCTCGCTCCGACACTCGTCCTCTCCGCGCTCTTCCTCTGCCTCGCCGTGCTCGTCGTCGGGACGCGTGTCAACGGCGCAAGGCGCTGGCTCACGCTCGGCCCGGCCACCTTTCAGCCCTCGGAGCTCGCAAAGCTCGCGATCGCGGTGTGGGCCGCCGCCTATCTGTCGCGCCGTCCCGCACCGCGCACGCTAAAGGAGCTCTGGCGGCCGCTCGGCATGTTGCTTTGCGCGTTTTGCGTGCTGATCCTCGTCGAGCCGGACCTCGGCACGGCGGTCTCAATCGTTCTCGTGGTGGCCGTGATCTTGCTCGTCTCCGGCACTCCGAGCCGGACGCTCACATTCGGAACCGGGCTCGTCTTCGCGGTCGGTCTCGCAGCGATCGCGTTCTCCCCGTACCGCCGCGCGCGCCTGTTCAGCTTCCTCCATCCCTGGCACGACGCATACGGCGCCGGGTTCCAGACCGTGCAGGCGATGATCGGTCTCGCATCCGGAGGGCTCTTCGGCGTCGGGCTGGGACAAGGAGTGATCAAGGACAACTACCTGCCCGAAGCGCACACGGACATGATCATGGCCGTCATCGGCGAAGAGCTCGGCCTCCTCGGCGTTGCGGCCGTGATCGCCGCCTTCGCAGCGTTCGCCTACGCGGGTCTGAGGATCGCGCTGGCCTGCAAGGATCCGTTCGGCAAGCGGCTCGCGGCGGGACTCGTCGCGCTCGTCTCCGGCCAGGCGGTCATCAATCTCGCAGCGGTGCTCGGGCTCGCTCCGCTGACCGGCATCCCTCTTCCATTCATCTCCTACGGCGGCTCGTCCCTCGTCGTGGCGCTGCTCTCGGTCGGCATCCTCCTTAACATCGCCGGTGGCCATGTCGCGGAGGGAAGAGCTGCGGTGCGTGATCGCGGCCGGGGGGACGGCGGGACACGTGCTCCCGTCGCTCGCAGTCGCGGACGCCCTCGTGGAGCGCGGCTTGCAGGTGACGTTCGCAGGGTCGCCGGATCGCGTCGAGGCGCGGCTCGTTCCTGAGGCGGGCTACGAGCTCGACACGTTTCGCGTCGCCGGGCTGCCCCGGCGCCCGTCGCTCGCCCTCGCGCGCGCGTTGCTCCTCGCGGGACGCGCGCCGTTCGCGTGCGCCCGAATTCTCCGCGCGCGCAATCCGCATGTCGTCCTCGGCGGCGGCGGTTACATCAGCGGGCCGATGGTGTTCGCGGCTTCAGGGAGACGAATTCCCGCAGCCGTCATGGAGGCCGACGCGCACCTCGGCCTCGCCAACCGGATCGCCGCCCCCTTTGCGCGCCGCGTGTTTCTCTCCTTCCCGATCGCGGGGCACTATGGCCGCAAGTACCACGTGACCGGTCGGCCGATTCCCGCGCGCTCCCGACCCACCTCGCAGGCGGAGGGAAGGGGGCTGTTCGGACTGCCTGACGTCGGCCCGGTTCTGCTCGTCTTCGGCGGCTCACTCGGCGCTCGCTTGCTGAACGAGCTCGCGATCGAGGCGTTCGCCTCAGCCGGCCCGGCGATTCTTCACCTCTGCGGCACCCGAGATTACGACGAGCTCCGCCCGCGGGTGGTGCGGCCGGACTATCGGCTCTGCGCGTACACGGACGAGTTCGGCGCTGCGCTTGGCGCTTCCGACCTCGTGTTCGCGCGTGCCGGCGGGTCCGTGTGGGAGCTCGCGGCGGCCGGGAAGCCCGCGGTGCTCGTGCCCGGTCTCTTTGCGACGGGCGATCACCAGAGCAAGAACGCGCGCTACTTCGAGCAAGGCGGCGGTGCGGTCGTCGTCCCGGAAGCGGAAGCGGGGCGAGCTCCGGACGTGATTCGTTCGCTGCTCGACAACCCGCGACGGCTCGGCGACATGTCCCAGGCAATGCTTCGCCTGGCGAAGCCGAACGCGGCCGAAGAGATCGCGGAGGAGCTGATTGCGCTCGCGGCCGTTTGATGATCGGCGACTCTGGATCGCCGGGATCGGCGGCGCGGGCATGAGCGGGTACGCGTTGCTCGCTCACGCGTGGGGCGCCGAGGTCCGCGGCTGGGACCGCGTCCGCACGCCCTACCTCGACTATCTGCCGCCGGAGATCGGCGTCGAGATCGCACACGATCCGCCGAGACCACCGAGAGGCTGGGAGGTCTTCGTCTCGACTGCGTTCGCGGCGAGCATCGCCGGGAAGTCCCGAGCCGAGCTGCTTGCAGAGCTCGTGAGCGAGCGCGATGCGATCGTCGTCGCAGGCGCGCACGGGAAAACGACGACCGCCGCGATGACCGCCTTCGTTCTGCACGAGCTCGGGTTGGATCCCGCGTGGCTGATCGGGGGTGAGGTCGAGCAGCTCGGGGCAAACGCGGGTGTCGGCGACGGTTGGCTCGTCGTCGAGGGCGATGAATCCGATCGCACGATCGCGTCGCTGCGTCCCCGGATCGCCGTGCTGACGAACGTCGATCTCGACCACCATGCGACGTTTGCGTCGCGGGACGAGTTGACGGTGCTGTTCGACGCGTTCATCGAGTCGAGCCCGCTACAGGTGCGAGGAGAGGCGCTCGAGCCATACGCAGGCGAGCTCGCGGTGACGGGCGAGCACAACCGGCGCAACGCTGCGGTCGCACTCGCGGCGCTGGAGTTGGCCGGAGTCGAGCGCTCGGCTGCCGCGCGGGCGTTGTCGTCGTTTCGCGGCGCCGGGCGACGACTCGAACGGCGTGGCGCAGCGGCGGGCGTCGAAGTGTTCGACGATTACGCCCACCATCCGACTGAGATCGCCGCCACGCTTGCTGCGCTGCGGGAGGACGGCGGTCGCCTACTCGTGCTCTTCCAGCCGCACCTCTTCTCGCGCACGCATCATCTCGCGCGCGAGTTGGCCGCCGCGCTCAGCGCCGCCGATCTCGTCGCCGTCACGGACGTCTATCCGGCCCGCGAGAGTCCGCTCCCGGGGGTGAGCGGGAAGTTGATCGTCGATGCGCTCGCGGAGCTTCGTCCTGGGATGACGATGGGCTGGATGCCGTCCGTCGAGGACGGAGCCCGCTTCCTCGCTGCGCGAGCCCACAACAGGGATCGCGTCGTCATAGTCGGCGCGGGCGACGTCGACCGAGCCGTCCCTGTTGTGCTCGAGGCGTTGGCGCAGTGAAGATCGAAGAGAACGTCGCGCTCGCGCGTTACACGACGATCGGCACCGGCGGACCGGCACGCGCGTTCGCGCGTTCCGAATCGCTCGCTGAGTTGCGGGAAGCGGTTGCGTGGGCGGCCGAACAGGGCCTTCCCGCCGTCACGATCGGCTTGGGATCCAATCTCCTCGTCGCGGACGAGGGCGTCGATGCGCTCGTGCTCAAGCTCGCAGGCGAGCTCGCTGTTGCTCGCGTCGACGACGACCTGCTCGTGGCGGGTGGCGGTGCGCCGAACGCGGTCTGCCTTCACCGCGCGCGGGAGGCGGGTCTCGGCGGCTTCGAGTTCGCGTGCGCCATCCCCGGCACTGTGGGCGGCGGCGTGTGGATGAATGCCGGCGCCTACGGCGGTGACTGGGCGGGCATTCTCGAGCGCGCATTCGTTGTCCACGCGAGCGGCGCCGCGTGGCGCACCCCTGAAGAGCTCGGCCTGCGCTATCGCGCCTCGGGTCTGAACCACGGCGAGGTCGTCGCGCAGGTCGTCTTCCGACTCGAGCCTCGTCAGCCGGACGAGATTCGCGCGATCGTCGCCGACCTGCAGCGTCAGCGGAAGGCGGCCCAGCCGACGAACAAGCGCACCTACGGGAGCGTGTTCAAGAACCCACCTCACGAGCTGACCGCGGGCCGCATGCTCGAAGCTTGCGGCCTCAGAGGCTTCCGGATCGGCGGCGCGCAGATCTCGCCGCGCCACGCGAACTTCATCGAGAACGCAGACGGCGCGCGGACGACGGACGCGCTGGCATTGATGGCCGAAGCTCGCCGCCGCGCCTGGGAGCAGTTCGGGGTCGAGCTCGAGCACGAGGTGCAGCTCCTGGGCGAGATCGACCTGCCGCCGCTTCAGCGGTAGGAGGGTCTGCAGACGCGGCGAAGTGGCGCGAGATGAGCCAAAGGGTGGCCCCGATGCCGCGGCGGCAGTCGCCGGCAGTGCTTCGCCTGCTGCCGTCCGGCCGTGCGCTCGTGATCGGGATCGCCCTGCTTTCGATCGCAGCGGGACTGTACGGCCTCGCCCGCGAGACATCGATGTTCGCGGTGCGCTCGATCCAAGTCGAAGGAGCGCCGCAGTCGGTGGCCGCAGCGGCGCAGAAGGCGCTGCGCTCGTTCGAAGGAACGAGCCTGCTGCGCCTGAACGGTGCAGCCGTCATCCG
>JBKPJA010000072.1:0-3542 GCA_046730515.1 Actinomycetota bacterium
CGCAATGCACCGGACGGGCAGCGCGCAACCGCGGCCTCGATCTCGTCGGCCGCGGCGGCGTCGACCTTGACCCATGGCCGCCGGCTGTCGTCGAAGACCTGCGGCAGTGAGCGCACGCAGTTCTGCGAGTGGTAGCAGAGGCTCGGCTCCCACTCGACGACGATGTCGTCGGTCGCGTACTCCTTCGTGAACCGCTCCCGCGTCGAGTCGACCTTCGCCTCGCTCATGACGATGACGGTAGCTGTCGTCGCCTGCCCTAGGTCGGGTCGGATCCGTGCTCGATGCGGTGGACGATCGGCTCTGCCCATTCGCCGTACGAGCGCATCTGCGCGGCCGCCCGCTCCACGTCGTACTCGGTGCGGCGGAAGCCGATCTCGCCGCGTTCGTAGATCGCCCACGCCGCGCGTGGATCCCCGTCGAGCGGCATGCCGACGCTGCCCGGGTTCACGAGCAGCGTCTCGAGCGGACCGGCTCGCCGGAACTGGATGTGGCTGTGGCCGAACAGGATCGTCCGGCCGGACTCGCCGGCGAGCATTCGCTCCTCGTCCGGCTGCGCTTCGGGCGCGAAGCTCTCGACGTCGGAGAGCGGCGAGCCGTGACAGACGACCATGCCGTCGAGCTCCGCTCGTTTGGGAAGACCGTAGAGCCGAGCGATGCGTTCTGCGCCGAGCAACTCGCAGGCCACGGACACCGCCGTCGTGACGAGCGGCCGCGCACTCTCGGGGACTTCGGGCTCGTCGCGCAGCCAGCGTTCGCCGTTACCGCGAATGCGCGCCACTGCCCCCAGACCGTCGAGACGTTCAACAGTCTCAACCGGCCACGGACCGAATGCGGCGTAGTCGCCGCCGAGGAGGTACGACGTAGTTCCTGCCTGCTCTGCCTCGTCCAGGACCTCGCCTAGCGCTTCGAGGTTCCCGTGGATGTCGTACAGGATCGCTATCGGCGACTCGCTCACCTCACTGGTTCATCCTGCGGCGTGCTGGAGCTCGCGCACGCGAAATGCAGAGACGATGTCCCTGACACCGTGGATGATCGCAAACGCCGCAACCCAGGCGATCAGCAGGACGGCGCTCCGGCCGTAGTACCCGGCCGCCCAGAACCCGAGCACGAGCTCGATGATTCCGCCGATCAGCGTCAACCACCACACCGAGATCTCGTTACGCATGGAGATCGCCTGGACGATGTCGAACGTCCCCGCGAAGATGAGGAAGAAGCTGAAGACGGCAGCCAGCGCCACGAAGGTGTCGCCCGGATGGATGAATGCGATCACCCCACTCGCGATGAACGCGACTGCGAGGACTGCGTTGAGCAGCTTCCACCAACCACTGGCCATGAAGATCAACGCGAACTCGAGAATGCCGGCCGCGATCGCCACGACGCCAAACAGGATGGAGATCGAGGACACCGACTTGTAGTCGAAGCGAAGCAGGATGACCGAGACGACGATCCACGCGATTCCGGTGATGAGCAACAACCACCACGGTGGCAAGATGCGCGAGGCGAGCGTTCGCTGCCCGGATGCTGACGCAATCATGAGGCTCTCCTTTCTCTGTGTTCGGCCAACCCTACGCTGCTAGCCCTCAGAATCCCAGAGGCGGAACGCGCCCACGAATGCGTTGTCGTTCGCTCCGAGGCGGACGTTCGGCGGCAACTCGTCGAGCTTCTTCGCGTTGCCACCGCCGAGGACGAGGTAATCGGGCTCGAGCGCGGCGGTCAGGCGTTCGACGGTCTCGAAGACCGCCTTCTGCCACTTCTTCTTGCCGAGGCGGTGCATCGCGCGCTCGCCGACGTACTCCTCGAACGTCGCCTTGCGAAACGGCAGGTGACCTAGCTCCATCGGCGCGACGATCCCTTCGACGACCAGCGCCGACCCGAGACCGGTTCCGAGACCGAGAAAGAGCATCTTCCCGCCCTCATAGCTCCCGAGCGCCTGCATCGCCGCGTCGTTGACGACCTTCGTCGGGCAGCCAAAGGCATCCTCGAAATCGAACCCGACCCAACCGCGGCCCAGGTTGACGGGCTCGGAGACGATGCTCCCGCGGTTGACGGGCGCCGGCACGCCGATCGAGACGTGGTCGTACGCCCAATCTCCGGTCTGCGCCTTCACGCCGTCCGCCATTTCCTGCGCGGTCAGATCGGGAGCCGAATCGAAGCGGCGCTCCTCGCTCCCGTCCGGCGATAGGACGAACTTCACATGCGAGCCGCCCACGTCGATCGCGAGGATCAACGCGCCGGTGCGAGTGCAGGAATGTCCGCCGCCGCAGGCGCCCGCGTCGCCACCTCGGCGTCGCGCCTGACGAGCGCGGCGAAACGCCCGCCGGCGGCGATCAGCTCGTCGTGGCGGCCGGACTCGACGATTCGTCCGTGGTCGAGGACGATGATCTGATCGGCGTCACGGACCGTTGAAAGCCGATGGGCGATCGCAATCGTCGTCCGCCCTTCTGAGAGCCGGTCGAGCGCCTCCTGCACGAGCCGCTCGGTCTCGGTGTCGAGCGAGCTCGTCGCCTCGTCGAGGACGAGGATCGGCGGGTTGCGCAAGATCGTCCGAGCGATCGCGATTCGCTGCTTCTCACCGCCCGAGAAGCGGTAGCCGCGCTCGCCGACGACGGTGTCGTAGCCCTCCGGCAGGGCGGCGATCACGTGGTCAATGCGGGCCGCCCGGGCTGCGGCTTCGATCTCCTCGTCCGTGGCGTCCGGCTTCGCGAAGCGCAGGTTCTCGCGCACCGACTCGTGGAAGAGATACGTCTCCTGACTGACCACGCCGACCAGGTCGCTCAACGCCTGGAAGCTGAGGTCGCGGATGTCCACGCCGCCGATCGTGATCTCCCCGCGCGTGACGTCGTACAACCGTGCCGCGAGGTAGCCGAGCGTCGTCTTTCCCGAACCGGTCTCGCCGACGAGCGCCGTCGTCGAGCCGGCAGGAACGGTGAACGAGACGCCCTGCAATGTCCAGTCGTCGCCGTAGCGGAACCACACGTCCTCGAACACGACGTCTCCCGCCTCCGCGACCTCGACCGCGTCGGGCTTCTCGACGATGTCGACCGGCTGGTCCAGGTACTCGAAGATGCGATCGAACAGCGCGAGCGACGTTTGCACATCGAGGCCGACGCCGAGCAGCGATCCGACGGGGAAGAAGAGCCGCGTCTGCAACGTGGTGAACGAGACGAGCAACGGGATCGAGACCGCGTGCGAGCCGTGCGCAAGCGCAAGCCCGCCGAACCAGTAGACGGCGGCCGGCATCACGGCGAAGCTCGTCTGGATCGACGCCATCACCCAGCGCCCCGCCATCCGCTGACGCACCTCGAGATCCGCCAGGCGCCTCGAGTCGGATTCGAAGCGGTCGGCGAGCTCGTCCCCGCGTCCCATCGTCTTGCCGAGGAGGATGCCGGAGACCGAGAGCGACTCCTGCACGAGGCTCGAGATGTCGGCGAGCGTCTCCTGCGTTGTCTTCGCGATTCGCCGGCGCTCGTTGCCGACTCGGCGCGTTAGCAGCGCGAAGATCGGAATCAGCGCGAACGCGAACAGCGCGAGCTGCCAGCTCA
>JBKPJA010000073.1:0-14304 GCA_046730515.1 Actinomycetota bacterium
CTCCCGAGCCTTTTCGTCCTCTCCGGTCACCGCCGCATAGGCGCCGTCCAGCTGCCCCGGCCCGCGCGCGCTGGTGAACGTCTGCAGCGGATGGACGGAAAACCGCAGCATGTGTGGCTCGAGCGCGGACAGTGGGGTCGCGCCGGAGACGTGCGCTACCCACGGTCCCGGCGCGACGGAGCGCGCGACCTCCGCGATCGCCGAATCCGGAACGCAGAGCAGCACCAGGGCGGCGTCGTCCTGCAGGACAACCCCACGCTCGCGAAGGCGGGCAGCGAGAGCCGAGCCTACGCGGCCGGTGCCGATGAGGTGAACGCTGTCGAACATCTGGCAAGCTCCAGTTCCGTAGCGGATACCGGGCAACAAAAGCGTAATACACGGCTGGTACCCTGGCGTGCCTCCCCGTGGGTCGATTCGCTCTCGTCGTCAGTGTGCTCGCTCTGCTCGCCCTGCCAGGCCAGGCACGCGCCGCCGTACCGCTGACACCCTGCGGCAAGAAGGTGGCGGCTCTGCAATGCGGAACGGTCACGGTCCCGCTCGACCGAACTGGGGCGACACCGGGGACGATCGACCTTCACGTCGAGGTTCTGCCCGCGGCGTTTGCACGCGGGATCATGTTCCTGCTCGCCGGCGGACCGGGGCAGGGATCGGCGACTGTGTTCGGCCTCGGAAACCCCGACGAAGCCGACTTCTTCCGTTTTCTCTTTCCTAGCTACACGCTCGTCGCGTTCGACAACCGGGGCACGGGAGAGTCGGGATTGATCGATTGCCCGAAGCTCCAACGAACGGTGGCCACCAGCGCCGAACAGGGTGCGGCGCTCGCCCGCGACTGCGGGGATCTCATCGGTCCGACGCGGCGGTTTTATACGACGCGCGACCACGCCGACGACATCGAGGCCGTTCGTACGGCGCTCGGCTTCGGAAAGATCGGGCTTTACGGCGTCTCGTACGGAACCAAGCTCGCGCTCGCCTACGCCCTCGGCTATCCGGGGACCGTCGACCGACTCGTCCTCGACTCGGTCCTGCCGACGAACTTCCCGGAGCCGTACGACCGCAACGTCGACCAGGCGTTGCCACACACGTTGGCACAGCTCTGCGCCGGCACTCTGTGCCGCGGAATTACCTCCGACATCGCCGGCGACGCGGTTGCAGTCGCGAACCGCCTCGAGGCAAAGCCGGTTACCGGACCGGTCCGCGCTCCGGGTGGCGGCGTCGTGAAAGTGCACGTGACCGGTGAAGACGTCCTGACCGTGATCGTCGACAGCGATCTGAGTCCCGGAATCCAAGCGGAGCTGCCGGCCGCGTTGCGCGCCGCGCGCACCGGTTACCTGCGTCCGCTAGAGCGGCTCGTCTATCTCGACCGGGCCAGCGAAATCTTTCCCGCCAAAGACCTCAGCTTCGGCCTCAACGTCGCGACGAACTGCGCAGACGGGGTTTTTCCATGGGCGCCCGACACACCACCTTCGGCCCGGCTACCGATCTTGAACGCAACTGTTGCGGGGCTGCCCACCGGCTCGTTCGGTCCGTTCGGAGCCTGGGCTGCACGGCTCGGCCTTTCGTACGAGTGCGATCTCTGGCCGTCGCCGGCGGGCAACGCGCCGGTCGGCGCGGGGCCGCTGCCGAACGTGCCGATGATCGCGTTCAGCGGGGGGCTCGACTTCCGCACGCCCTCCGCGGACGCTGCGGCGGTCACTGCGCTCTTCCCGCAAGGACATCTTGTCGTCGTTCCCGGCTGGGGGCACAACGTGCTGAACGAAGGGCTGCCGATTCTCTGTCCGTTCAGGGCTTTGCGTGATTGGCTCGACGGCGCCGGGCCGCCGGCGACGTGCCCGCGCGTGCCCGCTTACGAAAACCCGATCGGCGTATTCCCGCGGACCTCGCCGAACAAAAACCCTTCAGCGACCGTTCTCGATGCGGCGAAAGCAGTGCGCGAGGGCGAGGCGTCGTGGCTGCAGTTCTTGGGCATCAACCCGCCCGGGTTGTACGGTGGCAGCGTCGCCAATACTCCGAGGGGATTCAGGCTCAAGAGCTACGCCATCGTTCGCGGAGTCCAGGTGACCGGAAGCTTGAGGTTCACGCCGAACAAGGTCCCGATCGTGCTGACCGGAACAATCAGAGTCACAGGATCTGCGGCGGCTTCCGGCTCGCTCCACGTTTCCGGCGGCCGCGTCTCAGGCACGCTGGGCGGCAGAAAGGTCTCAGCCCGGCTCTGATCGGTCCGCGTTTGCGGGCTGTCCGGGACCGGGCCTAGACTGCCGGGGCGATGCCGATCTACGAGTTCGTCTGCATGAGCTGCGAGACGCACTTCGAGGAGCTGGTGCGAGGCGACCAGGAAGTCTCCTGCTCCGAGTGCGGCGCGACGAAAGTGGTGAAGCAGCTCTCGACGTTCGCGATGATCGGCGCCGCCGGGCAGACCGGCGCGTTCGGTGGCGGCGGTTGCTGCGGCGGGAGCTGTGGCTGCGGTCACTGAGCTCCACGCGTACCGCGACCAGGTAGCGAACTGCACGCGCTGCGCGCTCGCGCAGGGTCGCACGCAGGTCGTGTTCGGCTCGGGCGATCCCGAGGCGGATTTGATCTTCGTCGGCGAGGCGCCCGGCTTTCACGAGGACCAGCAAGGCGTGCCGTTCGTCGGCGCAGCGGGGAAGCTGCTCGACCAACTGCTCGCAGGAATCGGGTTGACGCGCGCCGATGTGTTCGTGGCGAACGTCTTGAAGTGCAGGCCTCCCGGCAACCGCGATCCGATGCCCGAGGAGATCGAGGCGTGCGAAGGACATCTCTGGCGGCAGATCGAGCTGATTCAGCCGCGCGTCGTCGCGACGCTCGGCAACTTCGCGACGAAGCTCCTCTCCGGCAAGCCGACGGGAATCACGCGCGTGCACGGGCAGGAGCAGGAGACGACCCTCGGCGGTCGGCGGGTGTTGCTCTATCCGCTCTACCATCCGGCGGCCGCGCTCTACACGCCGAAGATGCTGGAAGTGCTCCAGTCCGACTTCCGCCGCATCCCGGAACTGCTCGGCCGCGAGGTGGAGGTGCCGGCCCCAGAGCCGCTACTCGCGACGGTCGCGGCAGAGCCGGCCGTCCAGCTCGGCCTCTTCTGATCTCTCGCTCGCCCGCAGAGACAGAGCGCATCGCCGCCGAGCTCGCGACGAAGTTGCAGGTCGGTGACGTCGTCACCGTCTCCGGAGAGCTCGGCTCGGGGAAGACGACGTTCGTACGCGGCGCCGCTCGCGCGCTCGGCGTCGAACAACCCGTGACGAGCCCGACCTACACGATCGGTCATCGCTACCAGGGGAACGACGTCGACGTGTCGCACCTCGATCTCTACCGCTTCCGCGACGTGTCCGCGGCGGAGTGGGGAGACCTCGAGCCCTACTTCGACGACGCGATCGTGTTCGTCGAGTGGCCGGAGGCGGGCGAGCACGCACTCCCCTCCCCGCGCGCCGCTGTCCGGATCGACCATCGGCACAACGGTGCGAGAATCGTCAGCGTGGTCGATGCTGATCCTCGCCTTCGACACGGCGACTGAGATCGCCACCAGCGCGCTCGTCGCCGACGGGGAGGTGCTCGGCGAACGCGTCTCCCGCGCGGTGACGCTGCTCGAGGATGTCGACGCACTCCTGCGGCAGGGCGGCGCCCACGCGGATGAGATCGAGGCGCTCGCCGTCGGGATCGGGCCGGGCAGCTTCACCGGCGTCCGGGTCGGACTGGCGACTGCGCGAGGGCTGGCGCTTGCGCTCGACGTCCCGGTCGCAGGAGTCTCGACACTCGCGGCGCTCGCCGCGGGCGCACCCGGCGCGCTGCCCGTGATCGACGCGCGCCGTCGCGAGGTCTTCGTCGCGAACGGAGAGCCGCGTGTGCTCGCGCCGGCTGCCCTCCAACTCGTACCCGGGAGGCTCTGCGTCGGCAACGGTGCCGTCCGCTACCGGACGGTCCTCGAGACGGCCGGAGCCGAGATCCCACCCGACCGTGACGAGCGCCACTTGCCGCGCGCCCGTTTCCACGCGCAGCTCGCCAGTGACTTCGGCCCGGCCGAGGCTGTCGAACCGCTCTACTTGCGCGTTCCGGACGCTGATAAAACGGTCCAGCGATGAGTGACAACCGGCTCGACTTTCGTCGCCTCGAGCTCCGCGATCTGAACGCGATCGAGGAGATCGAGCGTGCCTCGTACCGGACGCCGTGGTCGCGGTCGATGTTTGCCGGGGAGCTCGCGAAGCCGTCGTCGCTCTCTCTCGGCGCCTTCGACTCGGAGACCGGCGATCTGCTCGGCTACCTGATCATCTCCCGTTACGTCGACGCGTGGCACGTGATGAACGTCGCAGTCACTCCCGGCCACCGACGGCGCAAGATCGCGACGCTCTTGCTGGAGCAGCTGTTCGAGCTGACGGCAGGCGAGGGGCACCGCGGCTACACGCTCGAGGTGCGTGTTTCGAACGACGTCGCGATTCGCTTGTACGAGCGTGCCGGGTTCAAGCCGCGCGGAATCCGCCGCGGTTACTACACGGACAATCGCGAAGATGCGTTGATCATGTGGCGCGATCCTGAGCCGGCACGAGTTGCCGAGCGGTCGTGATCGTCCCGTTGCCGCCGACGAGCGCCGCCGCGTTCGTCGACGCGCAGCACGGATGGATCGGCTCCGCTGCCGGATTGTTCTCGTCAACGGACGGACGCCGGTTTCGGCTCGCGGCGCGCACGCCGGTGATCGGCATCGACGCGCTCGACAGGATGCACGTGTGGGCGCTGAGCGGCTACGGGCTCATCCTGCGCACGACCGATGGTCGTACCTGGCGGACGTTGGGCTCGCCTCACCTCTTTACGGTGAAGTTCGTCGACAGACGCAACGGGTTCGGGTTGACGCGTGACGGCATCGTCGTGCGCAGCAGCGATGCCGGAGCGAGCTGGCGAACCACGGTTCGCACACCCGTGCGGATGCAGGCGCAGTGCTTCTCGTCGACTCGTGACGGCTGGGTCGCGCGGTCCGGGAGTGTCTGGACGACGCACAACGGCGGTGCGAGCTGGACACGGGTACGGCTGGGGAACAGCCGACTTGCAGCGACGCTGCCGGCGCTGCAGTGCGGCGGCCGCTCGGTCTGGGCGCTGTTCGCGGGTGGAGCAGCTGCAGGTTCGCAGGGCTACGAGGTCTTCCGCTCGCTCGACGGAGGACACTCTTGGCGTGCCGTTCTCGCAGGCCTCGTCACTCGACGCCTGCCGCGCATCAACGCATATCCCGGACCTTTCCTGGCGCTCGGAGGAGGACGCGCGGTCTTCGAAGGCACCTGCGGCCCATGCACCTTCGGCCATGGAACGGTCAACTTCGTGCGAACCGTCGACGGCGGCCGTACCTTTGCGCGTGCGACCCCGTACATCCGCTCGTTCACGGGCGGCCCGATCTCTTTTCTCGACCTGAAGCGCGGCTGGCTGCTGACGCAGCTCTTCCGGAGCAGGAAGCAGACGCTGCTGGTCACAAGCGATGGCGGTGCGCACTGGCGACGCGTCGCGACGATCCCGTGATCCTCGGGCTCGAAACCTCTTGCGACGAGACCGCGGCCGCGTTGATCACGCCGCAGGGGGAGATCAAGGCCAACATCGTCTCCTCGCAGGCCGATCTGCACGCGCGCTACGGGGGCGTCGTGCCCGAGGTCGCGTCGCGGCGTCACCTCGAGCTCGTGAATCCCGTCGTGCGCGAGACGCTCGCCGAAGCGAACGCCTCGCTCGACGACGTGGAACTTGTCGGCGTCACCGCCGGTCCGGGATTGATCGGCGCGCTCCTCGTCGGGCTTGCGGCGGGAAAGGCGATCGCATGGTCGAAGCGGCTTCCGTTTGCGCCGGTCGACCATCTGCAGGGACACGTGGCGTCGCTCTACCTCGAGCCCGACCCCGTCGAGCCGCCGTTTTTGTGCCTGCTCGCAAGCGGCGGTCACACGCTGCTGCTCGACGTTCGCGAGCACGGCTCGCACCGCATCATCGGCACGACCCTCGACGACGCAGCAGGTGAGGCGTTCGACAAAGGCGCGCGCCTGCTGGGCCTCGGCTATCCGGGTGGTGCAGAGCTCGACAAGCTCGCACAACAGGGCGATTCCACCGCCTACGACTTTCCTGTCGCGCGTGTCCCCGGTCTCGACTTCTCCTTCTCCGGACTGAAGACAGCGTTGTTGTACGTCGTCCGCGAGCTGCCTGCGGATGAGCTGCAACGCCGTCGCCCCGACCTCGCGGCGAGCTATCAACGCGCAATCGTGCGCGCGCTCGTCGAGCGAACGGAGGCAGCCGCGCAGCAACTCGGCGCGGAGCGGATCGCCGTCGTTGGCGGCGTCGCCGCAAATAGCGAATTGCGCACCTCCTTGCCCCGTGCAGCCCTGGCGCCACTCGCCTTGTGCACCGACAACGCCGCCATGATCGCCTCGGCCGCGCGCTACACGGAGCACATCCCGTATCCCCGTTATCTTGCGGTCGATGCGTATGCGTCGGCGTGAGCCGTTTCAGGCGCTGCCGCTGGCGGCGATCGCGGCCGCGGTGACGGGAATCCTCATCGCCGCGGGAGGCCACGCGTCGGGGCTTTCACCACAGACCGGCCCGGCCAGCTGGGCAGGCCTCGCAGGCGCGCAACGCCCGCGGGTCGCGGTCGGACAGCGCGTGGTCGTCCTCCTGAAGGCGCCCTCACTCGCCGGCAGGCTCGCCGCCGCCGGCGGGCTTGCGACCGACGCGCAGGAACGGCAGTGGACGCAATCCGCCCTCGCTTCGCAGAGGCTGCTGATCTCGCGGCTCGCGGTCGAGGGCGTGATCGTGCAGCCGGAGTACAGCTACACGCACGTCGTGAACGGGTTCTCGGCCGCATTCGACGCCAACGGGCTTGCGCTGCTCGAGCGATCGCCGGAGGTCGCCGGGGTCTATCCCGTTCGGCCGGCCTACCCGGCGACGCTGCCCTCCACGTTCGCCGGCGCAAGTGCACCAGCCGCGGGGCATCCACCGGAGGTCGGGCTCTCGAACATCGACGGACGCGGTGTGACGGTCGCGCTGCTCGACACGGGCGTCGACCGGTCGCAGCCGTTCCTGCGCGGCCGCGTGAGCAGCGGGATCGACATCGTCGGCGGCGACGAGGGGGCCGAGGCTGCCCCGAAGCCGGACGAACCGGCTGTGCTCGAGCGCCACGGCACCGAGATGGCAGGCCTGATCGTCGGCTCAGGCGGCCCCGGCGGGATGGCCGGTGTCGCGCCTGGCGCAACGGTCTTGCCGATCCGGGTCGCGGGCTGGCAGCGCGACGCATCAGGCAGCTGGTCGGTCTTCGGCCGAACGGATCAGCTGCTTGCCGGGCTCGAGCGCGCCGTCGATCCGAACGGGGACGGCGATGCGCACGATGCCACGCGGGTTGCGCTCGTCGCATTGTCCGAGCCCTTCGCGTCGTTCACCGACGGCCCGCTCGCGCTTGCGGCGGCAGGTGCGACGGAGCTCGACACGCTCGTGGTCGCGGCGGCCGGGAACGATGGTCCGGTCGGCCCTGCGTTCGGCAGCCTCTCCGGCCCCGGCGGGGCGCCGGCGGCGCTCACGGTCGGCGCCGCAGATCTGCGGCCACGGTTCGGTGCGGCGCGCGTTGTCGTCCACGCGGGCTTGTCCGTGGAGCTCGATCGCATGCAGCCGCTCGCACAACCCGCGACTCACACCGTCGAAGCGGAGCTCGGCGCCCCACGGCTGCCTGCCGGCCCGTCCACCGGCTCCGTCGCGCTCGTCGACTTCTTCGATCTCCACGGGTACGACCTGGTCGCGGGACGGGTTGCGCTCGTGCCGGTCGGGACGGACCCGCTGACGACATACACGAACGCTGTGATCGCGGGGGCGAGAGCCGTGCTGTTCTACGGAGGCGCCGTTCCGCCCGGCGGTCTCGGCCAGGGCGGCAGCGCCTCGGTGCCGGCGGCATCGATTCCGGTCGCGACGGCTCACGCGCTGCTCGCCCGTCTTCGCGCGCGGGTCCCGGTGCGGGCGGTCATCGGCACGGCGCGCAGCGCTGCAAACGAGGAGGAAGGGCACGTCGCGGGGTTCTCCTCGACCGGCCTTGCCTACGACGGCGGCGTCAAGCCGGAAATCGTCGCGCCCGGCGTGGGGCTCGGAACAGCGGAGCCCGGATCCTTGTCGAACGGTTCTCCGCGGTACGGGACGGTCAACGGCACGAGCGCCGCCGCAGCCCTCGTCGCCGGTGACGCTGCAGTGCTCGCCGACGCACGTCCTGGGCTCGACGCGAATGCTCTCAAAGGGCTCCTCGTCGGTGCCGCGCGGCCACTCTCCTTCGACAGTGTGACGGCGCAAGGTGCGGGGCTCGTGGACGTCGGTGGCGCCGCTGCAACCGAGCTCGCCGCGTCGCCCGTCTCGCTTGCGTTCGGAAATGCGAGCAGCGCGAAGTGGAGCACGCAGCAGGTGTTCGCGCTGCGCAATGTGTCGACGCGCATGCTCAAGGTGTCGGTCGGCGTGAACGTCGCCAGCGAAGGCGCAGCGTCGATGCGGTTCACCGTGCGTCCGGCGACATTCTACTTCCGGCCGGGAAGGACCGTGCGCGTGCATGTGACCGCGCACGTGACGAGCGGGATCGACGGTAACGCTCCGGTCGAAGGAACGGTTGTTGCCACTCCGCTGGCGGGGAACGCAGTGCGCGTACCGTGGGTGATCACGTTCGGCCCGCAGGTCAAGGCGGCGCTTTCCTCCGTTCATCTCTCCGCGCGTGCATTCACACCGTCGGACACGCAACCGACGCTGCTGACTTTCGTTGCGGGGGCGGTTCCGCACTCTCGAGCCGGTCAGGAGGTGCAACCGGTCGCCAGCGTCAACCTCGAGCTGTGGAGCCCGACCGGCGGCCGCATCGGCTTGCTCGCGCAACTCTTGGACGTGCTCCCCGGCCGCTACTCGTACGGCGTCACCGGTCGCGATCCGACCGGCCAAGTTCTTCCGAGCGGCGACTACCTCCTGAAGCTGATCGCGTATCCGGTCGGCGGCGGAACGCCGACTGTGCGGACGGTCTCCTTCAGGATCAAGTAGGCTCCGTTCGGCGGGCCAAAAACCCTGTATTTGCGGCACAAAGGAGTGACAACGTGACCACCGTCGAAGCCCCTGCATCACACCTTCGCGAGAACCCGTACGAGATCGCCAAGTCGCAGCTACGCCGAGTCGCGCAGACGTTCGTGATCGACCCGAACTTGGTCAACGTCCTGCAGGAGTGCAAGAAGGCGCTCGTCGTCTCGATCCCTGTGACGATGGACGACGGCACGACCCACGTGTTCGAGGGCTACCGCGTCACACACAGCATCACGCGCGGGCCTTCGAAGGGCGGTATCCGCTACCACCCCGACGTGACACTCGACGAGGTCAAGGCGCTCGCAATGTGGATGACGTGGAAGTGCGCACTCACGGGCATTCCGTTCGGCGGCGCGAAGGGCGGTGTCATCTGCAATCCAAAACGAATGAGCGAAGGCGAGCTGCAGCGCATGACGCGCCGATTCACGTCCGAGATCATCAACGAGATCGGCCCGGCGAAGGACATTCCCGCGCCGGACGTCGGCACGGATGGGCGTGTGATGGCGTGGATCTTCGATACGTACTCGATGAACAAGGGTCACTCGGTGCTCGGCGTGGTCACCGGCAAGCCGCTGACGATCGGGGGCTCGCTCGGCCGTGAGGAGGCGACGGCGCGCGGGGCTCTCTACTGCGTGCGCGAGGCACTGCGCAAGAAGCAGATGTCGCTGTCCGGAACCCGCGTCGCGGTGCAGGGTTTCGGCAACGTCGGCTCCTACCTCGCGAAGTTCCTCGCTGAGGACGGCGGAACGGTGATCGCAATCTCGGATTCCGTCACGGGGCTGCACAACGCGAACGGCATCGACGTCCAGGCCGCGCTGGCGCACAAGCGGGAAACGGGATCGCTCGCCGGCTTCCGCGGAGCAGAGGCAGTCTCGAACGAGGAACTGCTGCTGCTCGACTGCGACGTGCTCGCGCCGTGCGCGCTCGAGCAGGTGATCACCGAGGACAACGCTTCACTCGTGAAGGCGAGGATCATCGTCGAGGGCGCAAACGGCCCGATCACGCCTGCCGCCGACGACATCCTCGAGGACAAGGGCGTGCTCGTCCTGCCGGACATCCTCGCCAACGCCGGCGGGGTGGTCGTCTCGTACTTCGAGTGGGTGCAGGGCCTCCAGGAGTACTTCTGGAAGGAGGCGGAGGTGAACGCGAAGCTGAACGACATCGTCACGCGCGCGTTCAACGAGACGTGGGCGACGATGGAGAACCGCGGAACGTCGATGCGCCTCGCCGCCTACGGCCTGGCGGTGCAACGCGTCGCCGAAGCGACTGTCACACGCGGCATCTATCCCTAACGTCGTTCTCTACCACGCGCGCGACTGCCACCTCTGTGAGCGTGCGCGGTCGGTGCTGACGAAGACCGGCGTCCCGTTCGAGGAAGTGGACATCACGGGCGATCCGAGGCTCGAGGCGCGCTACCGAGAGTGGTTGCCGGTGGTCGAGATCGACGGCGAGCGCGCCTTCGTCTACTACGTCGACGAAGCCGCCTTTCGCCGCAAAGTGGCCGCACAAACGTAGGACACAATGAACCTCGACGCCGCTCCGGCGGCGGCTGATAGAACAGGACCGTTGTTACAAGCCGCTGAGTCGAGGAGTGTCGTGACGGATCGCCTGACGGTCGGGGTGGCTGCGCGTCTCTCGCGCTACCTCCAGGTCTTGACGCAGTCCAGAAAGATGGGGAAAGAGCGGATCTCCTCCCAGGAGCTCTCGGACTACACCAACATCAACGCGACGCAGATTCGCCGCGACCTCTCCGCGTTCGGGAAGTTCGGCAAGCGCGGGGTCGGTTACAACATCGACTCGCTGCTCGGCGAGATCCGAAAGATCCTCCGCACGCAAGGGCAGCACAACATCGCGCTGATCGGCGCCGGTCGGCTCGGCCAGGCGATCGCGAGCTCCTCGATCTTCGCGGAGCACGGGATCAACATCGCCGCGGTGTTCGACACGGATCCGGAGAAGGTCGGGCGCAACATCGACGGCGGCGTCCACGTCGAGGATTACCGAAGGCTCTCGGACATCATCCGCGAGCGCAACATCATCGTCGGCGTGCTCGCGGTGCCGCCCTCGAACGCGCAACAGGTGGCGGACGATCTCGTCGATGCAGGGGTGCGGATCATCTTCAACTACAGCGAGGCGCTGCTCGACGTTCCCTCGGACGTCACCGTCCACACCTCGAATCCGGCGGTCGAGCTGCTCCACGCGCTCTATTTCCATTTGACCTAGCCATCGGGTTAGAGTCGCCTCTCCACGACCGAGGGGGAGGGATGAGCAAACGTCTTTTCGGCGTTGTGTTGGCCACTGCTGTGATCGCCGTGAGTGGTGGCATCGCAGCCGGTACGGCCGGGACGGCGCAGACCTATCTCGTCGTCTACAAGCAGCAGGCAGTTCCCGCGGACGCCGCCGCGTCGATCTCCAGTGCGGGCGGCACGCTGCTCTACTCGTACTCGCAGATCGGCGTTGCGGTCGCGAGGTCTGACTCGAGCTCGTTCCGCGACAACCTGCTGAAGGACACCCGTGTTGACAACGCTTCATCGACGGCCGGGTTTGCGACGCAGCTTTCGCCTGATCAGGCGGACGCGAACGGGCCGCCGCCGGACGGCCTGCCAAACGCGCCCGCGAGCGACACCGATTCGCTGTCGCCGCTGCAGTGGGACATGCGCCAGATCCACGCGCCGCAGGCGCACGCGATCACCGGAGGAAGTCCCGCGGTGCTCGTGGGCGACATCGACACGGGCATCGACTTCAACCATCCGGACCTTAGGCAGAACATCGACGTTGCGGACAGCGTCAACTGTGTCAGCGGCGCGCCGGTTCCCGGCCTCGCCGCGCAGGACGACAACGGCCACGGCACGCACACCGCCGGGACGATCGCAGCCGCCGCGAACGGCTTCGGCATCGTCGGCGTCGCGCCGAACGTCCACATCGCTGCGATCAAGTCAGGTGACGCGGACGGCTTCTTCTTCCCGGAGGCGGTCGTCTGCGGGTTCATGTGGGCGGCGACACACCACGTCGACGTCACGAATAACAGCGACTTCGCCGACCCGTACCTGTTCAACTGCAAGAACGATCCGACGCAGCGTGCGATCTGGAAGGCGGAGTCACGTGCGATCCAGTACGCCGAGCAGCAAGGCGTGACGGTGGTCGCCGCGGATGGGAACCAGTTCGAGGACATCGCACATCCGTCACAGGATCTGACGAGTCCCGACAACACGACACCGGTTCCACGCACAGTCCACAACGACTGCGCCGTCATTCCGGTGGAAGTTCCGGGCGTGATCGGAGTCAGCGGCGTGGGCAACGACTACCAGCTGAACTCGAACGGACAGCCCGACCCGTCGCTCGGATACCTGAAGTCGTTCTACTCGAGCTTCGGCGTCGGCGCGACGCAGCTGACGGCGCCCGGCGGCGACTCGGTCTTCGGCCGCACGCCGCAGGCGCCGAACGGGCGCGTACTCTCGACGTGGCCCCCCTACAAAGCGTGCAGTCGGAAGGTCACGGAAAGCATCGGCGACCCTTTGGAGCCGACCGTCGTCTACTGCTACCTGCAGGGGACCTCGATGGCCTCACCCCACGTCGCGGGAACCGCGGCCCTGATCATCAGCCGCTTTGGGAGGATGAGCCCCGATCGTGTGACGGCGTTTCTCGACCAGACGGCGGATCCGCAACCGTGTCCGGCCGTCCTGCCTGCGGGCTACGACACGTTCCTCGGGCTGGACGACCTGAAGGTGCAGACCTGCCAGGGCGGCACGGCCTACAACTCGTGGTACGGAAACGGTCTCGTCAACGCATTCAACGCGGTCACGCACACGCCGTAGACGGTGACCCAGCCCAGCTCGTTCAGAAGGGCCGGCGCGAGCCGGCCCTTCTGGTCTCCCGCCCGTAGCGATTGTCATATAGTCACTGCCTCAATCCGGGGGACTCAACGAGGGGAGGCAATATGGGGAAGCGACCTGCGGTCATCGCCGCGCTCGTGGCGCTGGCCGCTTTGGCCGCACTTGTGGGTCTGGGAGGGGCTTCATCGGGAGCGGCCGCCGCATCGGGCACCGCTGTCCGCCCGTTGATCTCGGACTGGCAGTACCTCGGCAACAGTGGGACCCCGCCGAGCCAAGCCGCGTGTAACGCCGTCGGGCGCCGGTGCTTCAACCCGACCTCGATGGCGAACTCGTACAACTACGCGAGTCTCCACGCGGCCGGAAACATGGGACAAGGGAAGACGATTGCGATCGTCGACTCGTTCGGCGAGGAGAACATCCAGAGCGACTTGCAGACGTTCGACCGGGCCTTCGGGCTTCCGGATCCGCCGTCCTTCAAGATCCTCTGCGTCCAAGGTTGTCCGTCGCCGACACCGCCGCCGCCGAACAACGGAACGGCGCTCGAGTACCACAACCTCTGGGACCTGGAGGTTGCGCTCGACGTCGAATGGGCGCATGCGACCGCGCCGTTGGCGAACATTCTGCTCGTCACGACGCCCACGGCCGAGACGCTCGGCATGCAGGGCTTTCAGCAGATGATGAACGCCGAGCAATACGTGATCTCGAACCACCTGGCCGACGTGATCACGCAGAGCTTCGGTTCCGCGGAGGGCGCGTTCAACAGCGGGCTCGCGGCACTGAACCAGTTGCGTCAGTCCTTCGTCGACGCGAAGGCGAACCACGTCTCTGTCTTCGCATCGACCGGCGATAACGGCACGGCGAACGTAACGAAGCAGAGCATCGTCGGCCAGTTCGGTCTCGGAGCCGGACCGAATCAGCTCATTCCGTACCCGAGTGTAGGGTGGCCTGCCTCCGATCCGCTCGTCACAGCGGTCGGCGGCACGTATCTCTGCACCAACGCCGTCACCGGAACCAGTGTCGACAGCGTCTCACCGCCGGTGAACTGCCAGAGCCATCCGGGTGTGCGTGAGGTCGGCTGGGTCGCCGGGGGCGGCGGTTACAGCATCCTCTTCCCACGGCCCGCCTATCAGAACGTCCTTCCGCCGGGAAGCACGTTCGTCGGCAGCTCGGTCGGCGCTCCTGGGCCGAACACGAACATGCGTGGGATTCCGGACATCGCCTACCAGGCGAGCTCGAGGACCGGTGTGCTCGTGTATATGACCGAGCCCAACACGACGAGCTCCGGCGTCGGCTGCGGTGGGGCCAACCCGTGCTCGAGCGGCTGGTTCGTCGTGGGCGGCACGAGCTCCGGTTCGCCGCAGTGGGCCGGGATCGCCGCAATGGCCGACCAGATCGCCGGACGCGACCTCGGGTTCCTCAACCC
>JBKPJA010000074.1:0-3280 GCA_046730515.1 Actinomycetota bacterium
GCGCCGGCCTCGGACAAAGTCCTGGTCTACGACGCGGCGCACGACGTGAAGTACGTGACTCGTCGCGGTGTCTTCGGCGTCGAGGTGACCAGCTCCCGCGCGCCGCGGACGAAGCTCGCGTTTCCCGGGTTCACGTGGAACCCCCGCTTCGGACCGAACCCGCCCGACCATGGGCTTTCCCTTGCGCCCGACAAGCCCGAGCTCTGGGTGCTCGACGCGCCGAACAACGTCGTCCATGTCTTCGACCTCGTCGGCGTGCCCCGTGATGTCAAGGACATCCGGCTGACGAAGCCCCTGATCGGGCTCGAGAATCCGTGCGCCTCGCACGACTGCAAGCGGATCGGCTCGTTGCAAGTGAGCGCAGACGGCCGATTCGTCTACGTCGGCGACGCGGGTGACATCATCGACGAAGCGAAACGCGAGCAGATCGCGAACCTCGAGGCGCTGCACCAGTCCCGTCTCACGATCGAGGTCGACTGGGCGAACGGAAAGCCGGAGTTTCCGGCAGCGCGCTAGCCTCAGCTCATGCCGCGCTCGGAGCACCCGTCGGCGCTCCCACCGGAGACGCGTCCGGTCGGGCAGCTGATCGCTGAGGCCCTGCGGGTCTACGGCGGCTCCTTCTGGTCGGTGCTGCCGCTCGGTTTGCCGATCGCGATCACGAACCAGGTCTCCGCGGGACACAGCCACTGGGTACAGGTCGCCGTGCTCGCGGGCTCGATTCCGCTGCTGACGGCGGCCTATGTCGCCGCGTGTCTCATCGTCATCGAGACGCGTCCGCCGGGCCGCGCGATCGCAACGGGGTTCACCGGCGGGGTGCTGATCATCCTGCCCGTTCCGCTGCTCGTGCTCGTCTACGTGCTCCCCGCGGTCGCGTGGCTCGCGCTCGCCGGCCTCGTCGTGCCCGTCGCGCTCGTCGAGCAGCTCCCGCTGCGCGCGGCCTTCCGGCGCGGGGTCCAGCTCGCGCGCGGCGACTACGTGCACGCGCTCGGCGCGCTCGCCGCCGTGACGGTGATCTTCGCGGTGACGAAGATCATGCTCATCTTGCTCCTCCACGGTCAGGCGAACGCCGCCGAGCGCGTCGCGCTCTTCCTCGCGGATCTCGTGCTGTCGCCGCTCCTCTTCCTCGTTCCTGCGCTCCTGTACTTCGACCAGGCGGCGCGGGTCGTAGAATCGCCTCCCCAAAAACGAAGGAGGCGAGGCGATGCCGACCTACATCCTGCTGTCGAGCCTGACGCCGCAGGGCGTGCAGACGCTGAAGTCGAACCCTGACCGGCTGCGCGAGGTCAACCGCGACGTCGAGGAGCTCGGCGCCAAGGTCGTGAGCCAGTGGGCGACGCTCGGGGACTACGACTTCGTCAACGTCGTCGAAGCTCCCGATTCGGCGACGATCGCCCGAGTGTCGGTCGCTCTCGGCGCACGCGGCTCGACGAAGATCCGCACGCTCACGGCGCTGACGATCGACGAGTTCCTAGGCGCGATCAGCTAGCGCCGCGCGTTTCACTCACCACCAGGCGCGGCGCGACCGACCGCCCACCCCACCCAGGAAGAAGCTGATCACGAACAGCAGGGCGGCGATCACGGCCAGAACGAAGAGCCAGTGGATCGTGAACCCGACGCCGAACGCGACGATGGCTAGGATCGCGAGCAAGATCAATAGCAGCACGGTTTCACCTCCCTCCGGTCTTTGACGGTAGAGGTGAAACGAAGATCGGCTCGTTCTAGTTACTCCACGTCAGAGAAGCTTCTGCCACTGGCGGCTCGAGCACGCGCAGTCGAGGTTCTTGCGCGCGCACTTGCGGCACGTCCATTCGCTGAGCCAGATCCACTTGAGGTGGTAGAGCTCGATCGCGATCAAGGCGGCGATCCACGAGAGGATCTCCGGCTTCGAGAAGACCTGCATCCCTCCACGTTGTCGGCATCGGGAGCCGGATGCAATGGGCCGAATGGCCTATTTTTGTGGGCTATTCGTTAAGGCGCCGCGTCGAAAGGGCCCAGGCTCGACCGCTCTCGAAGAGCTCGTCGGCATCAACCTCGTCGGCCCAGCCGAGGAAGTGGGGCTCGGGATCGTCCTCAGTCGCCCCGAAGACCGCCGCGCGCTGCGTCTGCGGGCCGGCTGCGTCGAGTGATTCGCCGCGCTCCAACGCATCGATCCGCGCCTGCGCTTCCTCTGCGACCGGCCCCTCCTCATAACCGCGTGGCATAAAGCGAGTGTACGCTCGAAACGTGCCTGCCGCGCTCGCCGTCCGCGGACTTGCCAAGCGCTACGGCAGCGTCCAGGCTCTGCGCGAAGTCGATCTGCACGTCGATGAAGGAGAGCTCGTCGGCCTGCTCGGGCCGAACGGAGCGGGCAAGTCCACGCTCGTCAAGATCGCGTGCGGGCTCGTGCGTGCAAGCGCAGGCGGCGCAGAGATTTGCGGCGCTCGCGCGGGGACGCTCGAGGCGCGGCGGCAGATCGGGTACCTCGCGGAGTTCTTCCGCTTCCCCGGCTGGATGGACGCTGACGAGGTGTTGACCTTGCATCAGCGGCTCGCATCGTCCGACGGCGGCGAACGCGAGCGTACCGAGCTGCTCGAGCTCGTGGCGTTGCGCGAGGCGCGTAGCCGGCGAGTGGAGGAGATGTCGAAGGGAATGCAGCAACGGCTCGGCGTGGCGCAGGCGCTCGTCGGTTCTCCACGCTTGCTGCTGCTCGACGAGCCGACGAGTGCGCTTGATCCTGTCGGCCGTCGGACCGTGCGCGTGCTGTTGGAGGAGCTGCGCTCGCGCGGTGTCTCGGTCTTACTGAACTCGCACCTGCTGAGCGAGGTCGAGCTGGTCTGCGACCGGGTCGTCATCCTGCTGGGCGGCGAGGTGGTGACGGCGGGAACTCCGGCGGAGCTCGCACGCCCGCGCGGGATCGAGTTGCAGACGAACGGCGGCACTCGTGTCGTGGCGGGAACCCGCGACGACGTGCCACGCATCGTCGCCGAGGCGGTCCGTGCAGGCGAGGACGTCTACGGCGTGCGCGTTTTG
Source organism: Actinomycetota bacterium (assembly GCA_046730515.1). Lineage (GTDB taxonomy): Bacteria > Actinomycetota > Thermoleophilia > Gaiellales > Gaiellaceae > 3-1-20CM-4-69-9. The sequence goes on from JBKPJA010000074.1 coordinate 3,010, forward strand.
ACATCGACGTTGGAGGACGTCTACCTCGAAGCGGTCGGTGGAGAGACGTCGTGAGCGTCGCTTGCCTTCGGCACGCTCTCGCGCGGGAAACCGTGTTTCCCTCACGAGCCCCCTTCTTCAAGGTTGAGGAGCGCAAGTGGGGAAACCTCCCGGTCTCCCCTTGCGGAAAAAACCTTCGGTTTTTCTCCGCCTCCCCTTCCCGGGGGCGGACGCCCCAAAGGGGGGGGTTGTGGGGGGGGCCGGGTGAGGGGGGGAAGGCGCCCCCCGGGGC
>JBKPJA010000075.1:0-2286 GCA_046730515.1 Actinomycetota bacterium
TCAACATCGCCGCGAAGCAGCCTAGCAGCCGTGTCAAGCCGTTCTCGGCTGCTCGCCGTCGAAGTAATCGACGGAATCGTCGACGCGATGGACGGAGTAGAGCGGCTTGCCCTCGGTACGCGCGAAGGCCGCGAGCTTGTCGCTGTCCGGATATTCGACGACCTCGGGGCTGGCGTGCACGGACGCGATCACATAGCGGGCCGGTTCTTCGGTTCTGTTGACCACCTGATGTGCGCCGGCGGGCCCGGTTGGGAACTGCGCCACGTCGCCCGTCTCGAGCTCACGCTCACCGTCGGGAGTCCGGAGGGTCGGTCTGCCGCTGAGCACGATCAACGCCTCGTCGTTGCCGTGGTGGAAGTGGTACGGGCATTGCGTCTGTCCGGGAAGCAACTCGTACAGGCCGAGCCCGAGCTTGCCGACTCCTAGGCGCTTGTAGTGCGAGCGCCAGCCTTCCGGGACCGGATATGGATCGTCCCACTCGTCGGCACAGACGTTCACGCGGCGTCCTTCGGCTCGTAATCAGCGTAGGCAGGGGCGACCAGCTTCTCCGGTGGTGGCTCGACGAGTCGCAGGGTGCGGAGCTTCTCGAGCCGTCGCGTTTCGCGCTCGAGCTCCTGCTGCTTCGGACGTGGCTCTTCTGCCATGACTCACGCTCCTTTCGAGGTCCGGGTCGATTGAGACCCTACGAGACAAACCCGCCATCTTCTGTCATGTTTATGGAATGCGTGCCAGCCGTCTCGTCTCGTTGCTGCTCCTTCTGCAGACGCGCGGGCAGCTCACCGCCGCGGAGCTCGCCGAACGCTTCGACGTCTCCGTGCGCACGATCCACAGGGACATCGAGTCGCTCGGCGACGCCGGAGTGCCGGTGGAGGCGATCCGCGGCCCGGCCGGCGGCTACCGCCTCGCGCGCGGGTACCGGACGCGCTTGACCGGCCTGACCGGGGAGGAGGCCGAGGCGCTCTTCGCGGCGCCTGCCGCCGAGCTCGGCCTCGGCCGTGTGCTTGCGGACGCGCGCCTGAAGCTGCTGGCCGCGATGCCGGCGGAGCTGCAGGAGCGGGCCGAGCGCTCAGAGCGGCTCTTCCACCTCGATACGCGCGGCTGGTTTCGCGGCGAGGACAAGACGCCCCACCTGCCGACGCTTGCGTCTGCCGTCTGGCAGGGAAAGCGCGTCCGTGCCCGTTATCGCGAGGGCGCGCGGGTCGTCCAGAGGACGGTGGATCCGCTCGGGCTCGTGCTGAAAGCCGGGGCGTGGTACCTGGTCGCACGTCGCTCGGCGGGGATGCGCGTCTATCGCGTTTCGCGGTTCGTGTCCGCGCGCGTGCTGGCGGACCAATTCCAGCGACCCGAAGGGTTCGAGCTCGACGGCTTCTGGGAGGAGTGGTCGCGCACGTTCGAGGAGTCGACACGACGTTTTTCGGTCAAGCTGCGTGCGAGTGATCTCGTCCGACGTTTCCTTCCGCGGGAGCTCCAGGGGGAAGACGGCGTCTACACCGTGAGGTTCGACAGCCTGGACGACGCCTTTCGCGAGCTCTTGAAGTTCGGGCCGGACGCCGAAGTGCTCGACCCGCCGGAATTGCGCGACCGCATTGCCGTCGCCGCCGCCCAAGTTGCGGACCTGTACGGCGTCCGCGCCATCCGCTAAGGTGCGAGCAGGTCGTCCGCCGGAGTAGGCGGGGGCCGAGGCGATGGAGCCTCAGGACGTGCGAGTCCTGGGCTCTTTTTTTGTGGTCCCGATCGGAAGGAGCGGCAGTGGCGGCGGAAGAGACAAGGCACTACCTGGCGAACGGGCAGGCGACGACGCCCGACGCCCGCGAGGCGCTCGAGTGGGCGCGCGAGACGACCGCGAAGATGGTCGATCTCAAGTTCTGCGACCTGCTCGGCACGTGGCAGCACATGACGCTGCCGATCTCCGCATTCGACGAGTCCGCGTTCGACGACGGGCTCGGTTTCGACGGTTCCTCGATACGCGGCTGGCAGGGGATCTCGGAGTCGGACATGTTGCTGATGCCCGACGCGTCGTCGGCGATCCTCGATCCGTTCACAGCGGCCCCGACGCTTTCGCTGATCTGCGAGATCAGGGATCCGATCACACGCGAGCCGTACGCGAAGGACCCGCGCATCGTCGCGAAGCGCGCGGAGGAGTATCTCCGCTCCACCGGGATCGCCGACACGGCGTTCATGGGGCCCGAGTGCGAGTTCTTCGTGTTCGACGAGGTGTCGTACGAGCTAGGCGCCAACCGCTCGCACTACGAGGTCGACTCCGCCGAGGGTCACTGGAACTCCGGC
>JBKPJA010000076.1:0-11697 GCA_046730515.1 Actinomycetota bacterium
GCTCGATCGACGAGCTCAGTCCCGAAGTCGTCGAATCAGGTTGATCCCGTCCCGCACGGTGAGCAGGACGTTCTCCACGCGCGGGTCGTCGCGCACCCGCTCGTTCAGGGCATGGATCGCCTGCACGTTCTCGCTTGCGCTCTCGGCGTCGACGACGTTCCCGTTCGAGAGTGAGTTGTCGACCACCATCACGCCGTCGTCCGCGAGCAGCGGGAGCGTCGCCTCGTAGTACTTGACGTAGTTCGTCTTGTCCGCGTCGATGAAGACGAGGTCGAACGGGCCGTCGAGCTTCGCGATCGTCTCGAGCGCGGGCCCGAGCCGGTAGTCGATGCGGTCGCGTACGCCCGCTTCCTCCGCGTAGCGCTGCGCGATCGCGGCCGTCTCCTCGTCGACGTCGCAGGTGATGATGCGTCCTCCGCGAGGGAGCGCAAGTGCCATCGAGATCGAGGAGTAGCCGGTGAACGTGCCGAGCTCGAGCACGCGACGCGCGTCGCTCAGCCGGACGAGCTCCGCGAGGAAATGTCCCTCGAGCTGCCCGACCATCATCTGCGGTGCCGTCGTCTTCGAGCGCGTCTCCTCTGCGAGTCGCCGGAAGAGATCCGTCGGCGGCGTCGAGTACTCCTCCGCGTATTCCTCGACCGACGGTTCCACTATGAAACTCATTCGACGCGTCCGATCAGCACACAGCCGTTGTGGCCACCCAGCCCCATGGCATTCGAGAGTGCAACCTCGACTCGCTCCTCGCGCGCCTCGTTCGGCACGTAGTCCAGATCGCAGTCAGGGTCGGGATGGCGGTAGTTGATCGTCGGCGGGATGACGCCTTCGTGGATCGCGAGCACGCACATCATCGCCTCGATCGCGCCGGCCGCCCCGAAGGTGTGTCCCATCATCGACTTGGTGGAGGAGATCGCGAGCTCGTAGGCGTGCCCTCCGAAGACGTCCTTGATCGCCTTCGTCTCGGCCAGGTCACCGAGCGGAGTCGAGGTGCCGTGCGCGTTGACGTAGCCGACGCGCTCCGGCTCGACGTCGGCGCGGCGCAGCGCTGCCCGCATCATCTCCGCCACCCCGACCGCGCCCGGCTCGGGTTGCGCCATGTGATGGGCGTCGTTCGAGGCGCCGTAGCCGAGGATCTCGGCGTAGATGCTCGAGCCGCGCGCACGAGCCGCCTCGAGCTCCTCGAGCACGAGCACGCAGGCGCCCTCCCCGATCACGAAGCCCGCACGCGTTGCGTCGAACGGACGGGAAGCGTGCGGCGGGTGCTCGTTCTCGATCGCAAGACCGCGCATCGCAGTGAAGCCGGCGAGAATCAGCGGATGCATGCACGACTCCGCCCCGCCCGCGAGCACTGCGTCCGCGTCCCCGCGCTTGATCAGCTCCGCGGCCTCACCGATCGCGTGCGAGCCGGTCGCGCACGCCGACACGACGGCGTAGTTGGGGCCCTTGATTCCGAGCGAGATCGCGAGCTGCCCGCTCGCCGAGTCGACGAGCACGTTCGGGAGGAAGTTCGGCGACACGCGGTCCGGCCCGCGCTCACGTAGGACCTCGCCCTGCTCCAGGATCCCGTTGAACCCACCGATCGCGGTGCCGAACACGACGCCGACCCGCATCGGGTCGAACCCGTTCAACCCGGCGTCAGCGACAGCCTCCCTGGCGGCGCCGAGCGACAGCAGGACGTTGCGCTCGAGCTTGCGCACCTCCTTCGGGGATGCGACCGCGGCCGGGTCGAAGTCCTTCACCTCGGCGGCGACACGAACGGGGAACTCGCTCGCGTCGAAGGCGCGAATCCAATCGATCCCGCTCGCGCCCGCGATCGCGGCACTCCAGGTCGACCGCGCGTCATTGCCAAGCGGCGTGACCGCTCCGAGACCCGTCACGGCCACTCGTCGCATCGTGACAGGTTACGAAACGGCGGCAAACGGGGAAAAGCCCTGCGTCTTCCTCGCTTCGAGGGCCAGGTCCTCGCCCTCCTGCACCACGGAGGTATGAGGTGGCTTCTCGGAACGGTCACGCACCGGCGAACCAGCCGCAGCTGCTCTTCTTCCATTCGAAAGCGTCAGGCCCCTGCCGCCGCGTCGAGGGGTTCCTCGCACAGGTGCTGCAGCGTCGCCGCAACCACGAGACGTTCAAGGTCCTGCGGGTCGCGGAGGAGGAGCGGCCGGACCTGCTCGAACGCTTCGCCGTCGCGGAAGTGCCGACGCTCGTCGTCGTGGAGAACAAGTCAGTGCGTGGCCGCCTCGATCAACCGCGCGGCTGCGGTGACATCGAGGCGTTCCTCGCGCCCTGGCTGAACTAATGCAACAAGGGTCAGACCCCTCCGGGGTCTGACCCTTGTTAGGCCGGTCAGACCGTCACGCCCTCCTCGCGCAAAGACAACTCGGCGAAGCGGTCCCAGTTCTTCGCGATCAAGTCCGCCATCGCCTTCTCCTCGCCGATGATCTCCTGCGCAACGCGCGCGGTCTGCTCGTCGCCGGCTTTCTCGGCGATGCGCCGCAACAGCTCGTAGCTTGCGATCTCCATGTGCTCCGTCGCATAACCGTCGCGCGCGTTGCGGCCGGCCTTCTCGCCGCGCACCATGTCGAGCGGCATCTTCGCGAGCGCGGTCAGCATCCCGCCGACCTGCCTCGCGCCGGAAGGTTGCGCGTCGTGCGCCTCCAACCGGGCCCGCATTCGATCGGCATGCCCCTGCGTCTTCAGCTTGTGATGCTCGAGCGCGTCGAGGATCTCGGAATCGTCCGTCGTCGAGATCATCCCGTCGAGCATGCGCGCGACGTTCTGCTCCATCGCGTACGCCTCGTCGATGTGCTTGATCAGCTGGTCTTCCAGGACCCCCATCGCGTCCACCCTCCTCATCGTGAATTGGCCGTACTCCTTGCCCCCGATCAGCGCGTGGCCGAGATAACCGCCGTCGGACGGTTCGAGCCGGTCGACGAGCACAGTGAACGGCGCCCGGTAGTGCAGCTCGAGCCCGTGCACCTCGAACGGCATCCCCGGCACATATCTGAACTCGGTCGTGCCCTGCGTCCCGTGGATCCGCTTGACACAGCCAAGGAGCGGCGGCAGCGCGCCGCCGACCCGCTCGACCTTCCAAACCCCATCGAGCTCGCCCATCGCGCGTGTAGGTTCCACGCGATGCCCGGCCCAAACGTCCCGTTCCCGCCGATGGAGGCAGAGCTCGTCAAGGAGCTGCCCGCCGGCGACGGCTGGCAGTTCGAGCCGAAGTGGGACGGTTTTCGCGGAGTGCTGGAGAACGACGGCGGCGAGCTGGCGCTCTGGTCGCGCAACGGCCGGCCGCTCCTGCGCTACTTCCCCGAGCTGCGGCCGCTCGGCGATCTGCTCCCGCCACACTCGGCACTCGACGGGGAGATCGTGATCGCGCGCGACGGCGTACTCGACTTCGACTCGATGCAGATGCGCCTGCATCCGGCGGAGTCGCGCGTGCGCAAGCTCTCGGCAGAGATTCCCGCGGAGTTCGTCGTCTTCGACGTGCTGCTCTGGAACGGAGAGCCGCTCCACGAGCGTCCGCTCGAGGAACGACGCGCGGAGCTCGAACGGATCGCCGACGGCCTCCGCCTCTCGCCGATCACGCACGATCCGAAGCGAGCTGAGGAGTGGCTCGACTCGTTCGAAGCCGCGGGGCTCGACGGCGTGATTGCGAAGCGGCTCGGCAGGTCGTACATGCCCGGCTCGCGCGAAGCCGTGCTCAAGGTGAAGCCGTACAAGACCGCGGACTGCGTGATCGTCGGTGTGCGCTGGAAGGAGAAGCCGGAGCGGATCGCGACGCTTCTGCTCGGTCTCTACGACAACGGGAAGATCGACTACGTCGGCTCGGCCGCGGTCGCAGCGAGCAAGCACGCCCAGATCTTCGAGCGCATCCAGCCGCTGTTGAAAGGAGCGCCGGACCGCGGCTTCTCGGAGCCAAACCGCTGGGGAACGGGTGAGCTCGAAGAATCCGCGGTCCGGCCGAAGCTCGTCGCGGAAGTGCGGTACGACAAGGTGCAGGGACACCGCTTCCGTCACGGCACGCGCTTCCTCCGCTTTCGCGACGACAAGGATCCGAAGCAGTGCACGTGGCGCGAGCTGCGGCCGCCGCGAAAGCCAAGCGATCCGACCTTCGAAAGCCTGCTGCAATCGTGAACGCCAAGGCGATCCGCGAACGATTCGAGCGCGAGACCGGCGACCGGCTGACGATGCACCGGATCCGAATGCGAGGACTGCCGAACTTCGACACGCTCGATGCGGGCAAGCACGAGCAGAAGTACGGCCGCTTCACGATCGGCGTCTTCCCCGACGCCGCTCGCGCTCGGCGCGAACGACTCCTACGCGAGCCCGCGGAGCCCGACGATCACGGCGTCGGCTGGGAGCAAGGAGACGAAGGCTGGGTCGCGACGAAGGTGTACGACGGCGGCGTTCAGCTGCAGTGGTTCGCCGATGAACGCGCGCTCGACGAACGCTGGCAGCTGCTCGACCGCCTGCTCGGCGGCGCGTAGAGCCTCAGCGGCCGGGCCTGCGCTCGACGTGGTCCTGCAGCCTCGAGATCAGCGCGCCGAGGTTATCCGTCAGCGAGGCAAGCTCCCGGAGCACACGCTGCCGGTCGTCTGGAGTCGGGATCGGATCGGCTAGCGGTGGCGGTGGCGGCGGCACCGGGATAACGGGCGCAGCAGCCTCCGGCCGGACGGGATCCATGGCCTGCTCGGCGATCGCCTCCGCCAGCGTCGTCCAGGTGATCGCACCGGAGCTCGTCAGGATGTCGCCGAGCTTCCTCCCGGTCCGCGTCTGCTCGGCGAGCGCAGCGTTGAGCTGCGCCTGTGTGATCGAGCCGTTCTCGACGAGGATCGCTCCGACCGGCCGCCAGGAAGCCGCAGGTTCCATTCAGCTCTTATCGGCAGCCGGTGCTTCCAGCCCGAGCCTGTCGAAGCGCGGCACGAGCGAGGCCTTCCGACGCCACATTCCTACGGTCAAATCGCCGACCCGAGCGATTCGGTCGCGCATGGTCTCGAGCGTGAAGCCCGCCGGATCGACGTCCGGGACCTCGTCCCAGCTCAGCGGTGCTGACACGCGCGCATCCTGAGTCGCTCGCACCGAGTACGCGGAGGCGATCGTGCGGTCGCGCGCATTCTGGCCAAAGTCGACGAACACCCCACGGCGCTCGGCGACGCGCCACGTCGTCGTCGCGATCTCCTGGTCGCCGACGCGGCGCTCGACCTCCTCCGCGACGCGCTTCGCGAATCGACGCACGTCAGGGAAGCGGAGCTCCTGTTTGATCGGAACGAGGATGTGCAAGCCCGTCGCTCCGGAGGTCTTCGGGTACGAAGCGAGCCCGAGCTCGTCCAGCACCTCTCGCACCACCACTGCGATCCGCCGCACGTAGTCCCACTGCCCGTCCGTCGTCGGGTCGAGGTCGATCAGCATGTAGTCGGGCCGCTCGATGTCATCCACGCGCGAGTGCCATGTGTGCAGCTCGATGCAGCCGAGGTTGATCACCCACGCGAGCGCCGCAGCGTTGTCGATGACTGCGAACACCGTCGAGTGCCCGCTCGGGAACTGGACGAATTGCTCGCCGACGTAATCGGGATGCTTCGGTACTCGCTTCTGGTGGAAGAAGTCCGCGTCGACGCCGTTCGGATAGCGGACCATGTGGAACGGCCTGCGTCGCAGATGCGGAAGCGCGCAGTCGGCGACGTCGACGTAGTACTGCACGAGGTCGCCCTTCGTGAGCCCGCGCGCGGGGAAGAACGCCTTCTCGGCGTTCGAGATGGGAACGTCATTGCGCCCGACACGCACGTCAGCGCACGTGAGCGCGCGTCACTTGGCTCGGCGAAGTGCAGCCGAGCAGCGCGAGCCCGAGCTCGATCTCCGCGCGCAGCAGCTCGAGCACGTGCGTGACGCCGGCGTCGCCGTCGACCGCGAGCGCCCAGAGCATCGCGCGGCCGATCAGCACAGAACGCGCGCCCAGAGCGAGCGCCTTCAGCACGTCGGTGCCGCGCCGCACGCCGCCGTCGAGCAGGACTTCCGCGCGCCCGTCGACCGCTTCGACGACCTCCGCCAGCGCATCGATGGAGGCTGGGACGCCGTCGAGTTGGCGGCCACCGTGGTTCGAGACGACGACGGCGGCGGCGCCGTGCTCGGAGGCGAGCTCCGCGTCCTCCGCGGTGAGGATCCCCTTCACGACGACGGGGAGGCCGAATCCGGCGAGCCACTCGAGGTCGCGCCAACTCAACGATGTATCGAACCCGTGGTTGAACAGGTCGCTGATCGGCGTGATGCCCTCCGGAATTCTGAAGTCGACGCGGATGTCGCGCTCGCGGCGGCCCAGAAACGGCGTGTCCACCGTCAGTACGAGTGCCGAGTAGCCGTTCGCGCATGCTTCGCCGACCAGCTCGTTGGTGAGAGCGCGGTCCGCGAAGACGTAGACCTGGAACCAGCGCTGCCCAGCGGGCGCGGCCGCGGCGACGTCGGCCGGTCGCGCTGTCGCGGCGGAGGAGAGGCACATGATCGTTCCCGCTGCGGCCGCAGCACGTGCAGTCGCGAGCTCGCCGTCGGCGTGCGCCATCCGCTGCAGCGCGAGCGGCGCGATCAGGACGGGGAGCGCGACGTCCGTCCCGAGCACCGTCGTCTCGGTGGAGACAGAGCCGACGTCGACGAGCACCCGCGGACGAAGCTTCAGCCGCTCGAACGCGGCGACGTTCTCGCGCAGCGTGACCTCGTCGCCCGCACCGCCGGCGAAGTAGGCGAGCGCGTTCGGGTCGAGCTTCTCCTCCGCGAGCCGCTCGTAGTCCCAGATGTTGATCGGCGCCGACACCGCCGCGACCCTAACGGCTCCTCAAAAAGGAAACCCGCCTCCGGTTGCCGCAGACGGGTTTCAGGATTGCCGGGGGTATGAGGGGGGAGCCGGCACTCCCATTGTTCCCCACGTCACGAAGAATTCCTCCCCCTCAAGGGTGAATCCATCTAAGAGGCGGAGAAGGAGGGATTCGAACCCTCGATGGAGGCATTCACCCCCATAACGCCTTAGCAGGGCGCCGCCTTCAGCCACTCGGCCACTTCTCCGCGGCGACGGCAGGATACATCCAGTACCACTCGGCTACCCTGTGCCTTCCCTCGGAGGGGTGGCAGAGCGGTCGAATGCGGCGGTCTCGAAAACCGTTTCGGGCCTCTGGGTCCGACGAGGGTTCAAATCCCTCCCCCTCCGCTCTGCACGCGAGCCTAGACGAACGACCGTGGACGACCGCCAGGCCGCAACCTAGGCTCAGGGCGTGACGTACCTCGCGTCGGAAATAGCCGTGCCCTTCCTCGATCTCGGGCCCTCGCACGAGCCGATCAAAGGTGCCCTGCTCGCCGAGTTCTCCGCCCTGATCGAATCGAATGCGTTCACGAACGGACCCCAAGTTGCCGCGTTCGAGCGGGCGTGGGCCGGCTACTGCGGCGTCGACGAATGCGTTGGTCTTGGGAGTGGGCTGGACGCACTTCGTCTGGGCCTGATCGCAGCGGATATCGCCCCGGGGGACGAGGTGATAGTTCCCGCCCTGACCTTCGCGGCGACATTCGAGGCGGTCACACAGGCGGGCGGCGTCCCCATTCCGGCCGACATCACGCACTACGACCTCAATATCGACCCGGATGCGGTCGCCGCTGCAATCGGCGTCCGGACCCGCTTCCTCATGCCAGTTCACCTTTACGGCCAACTCTGTGATGCAACTGCGTTGCAAAGCATTGCGGAGGCGAGGGATCTAGCGATCATCGAGGACGCCTGCCAGGCGCACGGCTCTGTCCGCGACGGTGTAAGCGCTGGGAGGATCGGTCTCGCCGCGGCGTTCAGCTTCTACCCCGGTAAGAACCTGGGAGCGATGGGTGATGCAGGAGCGCTGGTCACGGACAACGCCCGGCTTGCGACACGTGTGCGAGCACTTCGCGAGCACGGCCAACGGTCGAAATACCGCCATGAGTTCGAGGGATTCACAGCTCGGCTGGACACAATCCAGGCAATCGTCTTGTTGGAGAAGCTCTCGCGACTTGATGAATGGAATGAGCAACGCAGAGGAATCGCTGCTACCTATGACTCCGGGCTCGCAGGCATCAGCGACTTGATCTTGCCGCCCGTTCCCGCCGGGAGCGAGCCGACGTGGCATCTCTACGTCGTCCAAACCGAGTCCCCCCACGCGCTGGCGGACTTCCTCGCCACCCGCGGGATCGGAACTGGACGACACTATCCCGAGGCACCGCACCTCTCGGCCGCGTATGCGTCGCTGGGCTATCACGAGGGAGACTTCCCGAACGCCGAGACCGTGGCGCGGCGTTGCCTCTCGCTGCCGATCTATCCCGGCTTGACCGGGACGCAGGTCGAGCGCGTCATCGAAGCCGTCGGCGAGTTCTTCGCGCGTGGCTGACCTGCCTGGGAACGACGCACCCTACCGGCTTATCGATGACGTCCGCTTCGGGAAAGGCGTCATCGTCGGTCCTTTCACGAACCTGTACGGGTGCGCAATCGGGGACGAGACGAGAATCGGTCCATTCGTCGAGATCCAGCGCGGGGCGACGATTGGACGACGCTGCAAGGTTCAGAGCCACACGTTCATCTGCGACGGCGTCACGATCGAGGACGAGGTCTTCGTCGGCCACAACGTCGTCTTCATCAACGACAAGCAGCCCCGGGCAACTACCGACGCCGGCGAGCTGCAAACGCCCGAGGACTGGAACCTCGTCCCCACGATCGTCGAGCGCCGTGCCAGCATCGGTTCAGGCGCGATCGTGCTCGGGGGCGTTCGGATCGGTGCCGGAGCTCTCGTCGGTGCCGGTGCGGTCGTGACGCGGGATGTCGACCCTGGAGCAACGGTGGTCGGTTCGCCGGCGCGTGCAGTCGCGAGACGTTAGTTACGCCGCGATCAGCTCCGCGTGGGTCCCCGGGTGGAGCAGCATCCAGGTCCGAAGGTAACCCTCGATCTGCAGGATCAGCAGAGGCTGACTGATCGCCTCTCCTCCCGGCACCGAGCTCAAGAGGCGCGGGCCGATCGGCTCCGACTCGTACCCGCAGTTACGGAGAAAGCTCGCGAGATCGTCGAGGAGTTGACGGTCGTCGAGCAAGATCTGCATTGCCCTGAGAATTGTCCGTCGGTCATTGCAGCCCGGACACTCCTCGATCGACCAGTGTTCGGACCCTGTCAGCGGAGAGGGCGGGATTTGAACCCGCGACGCACCTTTCGGCGCGTACGCGATTTCCAGTCGCGCTCCTTAGGCCACTCGGACACCTCTCCGGGCTCGGGCAGCGTAGCGGGCCGAACGCTAGCCGACGGTCAGCTTGAGGTCCATCCCGGCAGCCTTGTGGCCTGGGACTGTGCAGTAGAGCTCGAGCGGGCCTGACTTCAGCGCCGTCGTCAGCGTCGCCGTGCCGCCGGGACTGATGAGTTTCGTCTTCGGCCCGCCGACGATCGCCAAGTCGTGCGGGATCTTGCCGATGTTCTTGACGTCGAACCTGACCGTGCCGGCCCTCAGCGTCGGCGTCGCGAGCGTGATCTTGAACTCCGTCTCGGTGACCTGAACAGTCTGAGCGCCGCCACCGCCCGTCGTCGTCGGGGGCGCGGCGGCGGTCGTCGTCTCCTTCTTCTCCTTCGGCTCGGCGCCGAAGACCTCGACCGCGCTCAGCATCCCGAAGAAAAGGACGAACGAGACGACGATGAACGCCGGCAGCCCGCCGGCCGGGTAGTTCGGGCGAAAGCGCGGAATCACCACCGCCGAAAGAAGCGCGAACGTGACGAACACCGCGCCGACGACTGCGAGCCCGACCTTGTGGCCCGTCGAGAGGGCGAGCACCAGCACGCGCGGAAGTCAAGCACAGCCTACGATCGCCGGATGGACGAGCGGCTCGCCGCCCAGCTCGACCTCGATCGCATCGGCGACGAGGAGTTTGTCGAGCGCGCGTTCCGCCTGCTGCTGCGCCGGCCGCCGGATCCAGAGGCGCGTGCGAATGCGCTCGAATCGATCCGCAACCACGAGCTGTCCCGGCAGACGCTGCTCTCAGACCTCGCGCGTAGCGACGAGTTCCGCAGGCTGCGTGTCCTCGACGACGCGGTCGTCCGCGGCGCCGCGGCGCGCGCCACGGGCGAATATCCGCACGAGCTGACCGCCTCGCCGACACTCGACGAACGTCCGATCGAGATCGCGTGGACGCTTGGACGCTACCGCGGCGAAAAGCGCGTGCTCGACGTCGGCTACGCCTATGCGGAACCCGTTTGGCTCGGAGCTGTGCTCGAGCTCCACATTCCGAATCTCGTCGGTGTCGACCTGGCCGAGCGCAACGTTCCGGAGATGCAAACGGTGGTTGCGGACCTGCGTCGGCTGCCGTTCCCCAGCCGTTCCTTCGACGTAGTCTTCTGCGTGTCGACGCTCGAACACGTGGGCGCCGACAACACCCGCTACGGCGTCGACGCGCAACCCGATGCCGAAGGACCGCGCCTCGCCCTTCGCGAGCTGCGTCGGGTGACTGCGCGCCGCGGACGCATCCTGCTGACCGTGCCGACCGGCGAGCGCCCCGACGCCGATTGGTACGTGGCGCAGGACGCAGATGCTTGGTACGCGCTCTTCCGCGATGCGGACCTCCACGTCGACGACGCCGAGGAATACACGCGCACTCCTAAGGGTTGGCGGCCGGGCCGTGCGGACGGCGAAGGCGTGCTCTGCGCCGAGGTCCATCCCGGCCGCTTCCGTCACGAGCTCGTGCGCAGGCTACGGGTGCGTCGCCGCACGTAGACGCCGCTCCTCGCGGCGGCGATACGCGCGGAGCCCGAGCAGGCACAGGACGGTGACGACGAGCAGCGGGGCAAGGATGATCAACGCGGCGAGAGTGATCGCCCCGGCGCCTGCCAGGAACGAGATCGCGGCATGCGTCGAGCGGCCGAGTAAACCGCGGTGATGCTTCGCCGCCGCCGGCTGCTCGGTCGTCAACGCGAGAGCGATCCGCGACATTGCCGCCGCACGCAACGTGGACTTGTTCGCACCGCTGACGCTCGCCAGGCTCCGCTTCGCCTCTTCGAGTTGGAACTGCAGGCGCAGCCGCACATCCGCGGGCAGCGACTGCTGCAGAACCGCAGTGATGCGCGCGATCTCGATCTTCAGCTGCAGGATCTGCCGGCGCTGTGCGTTCACGACCGCGTTCAGGTCCTCGATCGACACGTGTTGCTCGACGACGGCGCCGAGCGCTGACAGCTTGATCATCGCGGCCTGTACGTGCGCGACGGGAACGCGCAGGACGAGATCCGCCTCGCTGGGCGCACCGGACGTCGCGGACTGCTGCACGGAGGCGACGTAGCCTCCGAGCCCCTGCGTGATCTGCATCGCGGCCGCGGTCTGCCTGCCGAGCGCATCGAAGTCCTTCACGCGCACGCGCAGCGACGCCTGGTAGTTCTGGTAGCGGTTCGGATTCGGCGCAGGAATCGCGTCAGATCGCAAGCTCCCCAGGTGGGTAGTCGGGGTCGCGACGCCACGCTTCGCAGGAGCAGGAGCAGCACTCTCCGCGATCGGGGTCTCGCGGCGCGGCGACGACGGCGCGTAGACCGAGGACAGAACAGAGCCCGCAGCGAGCGCAACGACGCATGCCGGTGCGAGGACGAGCCCCACGCGCCGCGAGAGACGAGGCCGGCGTCGCGGCGCCGGCTCGCCGAGCGCCCGCACGCGTTCGCGCAGCTCAGGCGGCGCCTCGGTTGGAAT
>JBKPJA010000077.1:0-7263 GCA_046730515.1 Actinomycetota bacterium
CGACGCGGGGATCCGGGCCTGCAGCTCGGGGGTCAGCTTCGGGATCAGCCGTTCCGGCTCGAGCGCGGGATCTCCCGGCGGCTCGGTGCCGAGCGGATCGAGGTGCGCGGCGAGATGGCCGTGCATGCGGTACGCCTTCACAAGCGCCATCGCGGCCGCGACTCCGCCGAGCAGCTCGTCGGTGATGGGCTCGGCGGCGGGAGGTGCGGGCGGGGCCGGCGCGTGCTCCTCGACCTGAACGTGTCCGTCACCGTCGCGCAGCGTTTCGAGGAGACGCGCAAGGCCCGGGTGCGTCGCAACGAGCTCTGGTGAGCCGCTCTCGAACAGCCGGCGCCACTCCGAAGGGACCGCGTCGGGATCTTCGAGGTATTCCTCGAGCAGATCGGCCGCGTAGCCCGTGTTCAGGGCATCGACGTCCACAGCTCTGTTGTAGCAGGGCGGGCGGTCTCGCCGGTTTTCACCAGAGCGGATGGCTCGTGATCACCGCCGCGGCGATCCCGAGGAAGAAGCAGAGAGCGCAAATGAAGACCGCGGCGGTTGCGAGCCGCGAGTTGCGGCCCCCGATTCCGACCGAGATCAGTGCCAGCAGGATCGCGAGTGGGATCAGCCGCAACGGGCGCCACGCGACGCCGATTGCCGCGCCGAAGATCGCCGCCGCGGCGAGAAAACCCGCGATCGTCTCCGCCGCGCGGGGTCGGCTCGTTCCGGCTTCCACGGCCGATGATTATCGCGATGCGCGGGCGAGCGCGGCGCGACGTGTGCGCGCGTAGACGCGAGTCGGGCCTCCGTGCGGGCGAGGCAGGCGCGGCCGGCGACGGCGGCGACGCGGGTCGTCCCACGGCCTCGGCTCGACCGGCACAGGCTGTAGCGCGGCGCCCTCCTCCGGCAGCGGCTTCGACTTCACCGCCCACCACACGACCCAACAGAGATAGAGGATGGGGATCTTCAGGATCACCATCAGCCAGATCAGCTCCCACACGGTTTGCGGAGTTTACCCACCTTGGCCGAAAGTAAAAAAGGGTCAGACCCCGAGCGAGGGATCCGTCCCTTGTTCAGCCGTAGACCCACACTTGCGTTACGGGACCGTTCAGCGAGTGCTCGAACGCGTTGAGCCGCCCGAGATCCGAGGGGACCGGCATTCGTGCGACCTTGATGCACCCGAACGAGTAATAGTCGTTGTCCGTGTCCCAGCAGAAGTCGGGGTATCCCGACGGACATTGCTGGCCTTGCCAGTACGTCTCCTGCGAATGCACGAACAACTCGGTTCGCCGTACGCCGTTCGAACACTGGTAGTCGGTGAGGCGCCAGACACGTCCCTGAATCAAGCTGCCGGTGTAGTTGTCGCTGTGGAAGGGGACGCCGTAGCCGCCGAGTGGGATCCAGTTGTCTGGCTGGCATGCATTCGTGCCGCTGCCCGAGCCTGCGCGGTACCAGGACGTCACGCACTGGTAGCCGCAGTTCCCTCGGATCTGTCCGTAGATCAGCGTGCCGTTGCGGTAGTACTGGAAGCTTGCGCCGTTCGCGCTGGAGACGGAGACGAGCGCCAGAGCGAGAACGGCGAGGACGGGGAGCTTGCGAATCATCATTGTTCCTCCTCTCGCACTCATCGGCTCGGGTTGGTGATCCAGCGCGTCCACTTGCGTGCCGGCTGGGAGGGACCGACGGCGCAGGTCGTCGCGAGGAGATCGCAGCTGACGAGTGCGTGTTCGTACGCAGGCTCGGCGTCCTTCCCGATCGAGACCGGGGCCAGATCGGCCCACCCGATGATGTGTGTGTCATCGGTGAACGTCGGCTCGATGATCCCGTGCGGGAAGGGCGTCTTGAAGATCGACTCAATGCGCAACCCGTCCTTCACGTTCAGGACGACCAGGCCCGCGTCCGAGTTCGCAACGACGCGGCCTCCGGACCACGACCCCGAGTACATCAGCGCGTGTGGGGTCGTGCTGGAGCCCGGGGCGGCGATTGTGGGTCCATCCAACGCGAGCGACCGCTCGACTGCGCCGTCGGCGATGCGGACGACCTCGACCATTCGTCTCCCGACGGTGATCAGCACACGACTCGCATCTGGCGACAAGGCGACGGCGGTCGCGTCGGCGGCGAGCAGACGGCCATCGCTCGGACCCATGAGCGCGTAGAGGTCGGTCGCCTCGGAGTCCGGCAACGCGCGGTAGACGAGCAATGTCCCGTCCGCCCACGCGTAGGTGAAGTATCGAGCCGCGTCCGAAGTCCACTGTGTGAATGGGCCCTTCGGCGCAGCGCCGACGACGACCTGACCGGTGTAGTCGCGATTGGCTCGAACGATCGTGTCGTCGCCTTTGACGAATGCGAGCTCGCCGCTCACGGAAAGAGCGGGAGAGTACGCGCCCGTGGCGACAAGCTTGTCCTTGCCGACCGCGGCGTCGTAGAGGCGAACGCTCGACACGCCGATCGGATCGCCGACGCGCACGCCCTGTCCGGGCTCGTCCGGCTTGAGGGCTGCGATCTGATGCCAGGACGCGTACGCAACGAGCGAGTGGTCGTTCGACTGCACAGCGACGGGGATGAGACTGCCGGTCAACGCCGCGATCACCTCGTCGCCTCCGCCGAGCGGGATTCGCTTTGCGCCCCGACCCTCGACGAGGTCACCCGCCTGCAGCACCGCGAGGGGAGGCCCGAGCTGGCTCAGCGTTCGCACATGCCGAACCTTCAGTACGGCATGGCGTGCGAGCGCCGCGGGCTCCCGCGAAGGCCCCGCGTCCGCCGACATCGCCCAGAGAACGCCCCCTGCTGAAATCGCGAGCAGGGCGCCGGCGAAGTAGCGCCGCCACCGCCTGCCGAGAGCTCTGCGTCTCATCCTGCCCACCTCCACGTTCACGACGACTCCTCGACGGTACGTGGACAACTCGCACGCATGGGACACGCCTTCGTGTCACCTGTGTGACTTTCGCTCACGACCGTGACGAGCGCCAGATGGCGGTTTCGGACACCGTGTTACGCTCAGATCTAGACCGGGGAAACGCGAACCATGGCCGTCGTCGACGAACGTCTACGAGCGCTTCTCGAGCAGGGCGAGGAAGCGGGCTGCCTCAACCTCTCCGCCGTCAACGAATTCCTCCAGGAAGCCGATCTCGACGAGGAGCAGGTCGAAGGCTTCTTCGAGCAGCTCGAGGAGCGACACATTCCGCTGACGGACGACTGCGCGCGCCCCGAAGCGCCCGAGACGGTCTACGTCAACGGCGACCTCGCCGCGACGACCACCGACGCCCTGCAGCTGTTCCTCAACGAAGCCGGCCGCTACAAGCTGCTGACCGCACAGGAGGAGGTCGAGCTCGCCAAGCGGATCGAGCGCGGCGACAAAGCGGCGAAGGACTTGATGATCAACTCGAACCTCCGCCTCGTCGTCTCGATCGCGAAGAAGTATCAGGGACACGGGATCTCGCTGCTCGATCTGATCCAGGAGGGCATCATCGGGCTCATTCGCGCCGTCGAGAAGTTCGACTGGCGGCGTGGCTACAAGTTCTCGACGTATGCGACCTGGTGGATTCGGCAGGCGGTGCAGCGCGGCGTTGCGAACAAGTCACGCACGATTCGCATTCCCGTCCATATCGTCGAGCGCGAGCAGAAGATCGCGCGTGCCGAGCGGCAGCTGACGGCGAAGCTCGAGCGGCCGCCGACCGACGAAGAGGTTGCGAAGCAGTCGAAGCTGTCGCTCAAGCAGGTGAAGGAGGTCCGCGCGGCGGCGCGGGCGGTGACGAGCCTCGACCGTCCGGTCGGTGACGAGGGGGACACCTCGTTCGGAGAGCGTTTCGCCGGGGACGAGCCCGAACCGTCGGAGGAGGTGCACGTGAGCCTCACCGAGAACGCGGTCCGGCACGCGGTCGACTCGCTGCCCGAGCGCGAGCGCGAAGTCGTCAAGCTGCGCTACGGAATGGACGGCGATCCCGACCCCAAGTCGCTCGAGGAGATCGGCCGCATCCTCGGTCTCACGCGCGAGCGTGTGCGCCAGCTCGAAGCGCAGGCACTGGAACGTTTAGCCGAGCGCAGAGAGATCGAGGCGCTGGCGAGCTAGTCCGAAAGAGCGTCTAGCCGCATGCGAGAGCGGCACTTACGTTGCCGTGCATGCGGATCTCCGGACGCGAGCTGCTCGTGGCGCTTGCAATCGTCGTCGCACTGGTCGCCGTCCTCGCAGCGCACAAACAGTCGACGAAACAGGCCGTCCGCGCGAGCCCGACCCTGACTCCCGGCGCGGTCAATCCCGACGTCACGCAGGCGAACATCGACTCGACGATCTGCGTTACCGGCTGGACGGCGACGATCCGTCCGTCGCCTGAGTACACCGACGCGCTGAAACTCAAACAGATGCGCGAGTACGGCGAGACCGGATCGTCGTCGGCGTACGAGGAGGATCACCTGATCAGTCTGGAGCTCGGCGGCGCGCCGAGAGATCCGCGCAATCTCTGGCCGGAGCCACGACCGCGTGCGGACGAGGTCGATCGGATCGAAAACGAGCTGAACGCGAAGGTCTGCTCAGGTGCCCTTTCGCTCGCAGACGCGCAACGCAAGGAGTCGGACCTCAAGCACCGCGACGGCTAGCCGCGGTTGTCGATGAGTTCGTTCCCACTCTGCTGCAGGACGAGCTTCAGCTGATTCGTCCAGACTCCCGGGCCGCCGTTGTCGCGGATAACGTTGTTCGTCAGCGCGAGAGTTCCTTCTCCCCCGTCTTGCCCGCCCGAAATCGCAATCCCCGCCCGAACTGCGGGCGTTTCCTGTCGACAGTTCCGGGCGATCATGTTGCCGCTGATCACAAAGCCGGAGGCGATCACCGACGGCCCTCCGTTCGTGTCCAGCGGTAGCAGGATGCCCGAGCCCGCGTTGTCTTGGATGGTGTTGTGCACGATGCGCACGTCGAGCGTCGGCTGGTCGCGGTAGTCCGGTTCGATGTCGATCCCCGCCGCCGGTTGTCCCGTCGGCAGATTACGGACGCCTTGGATCGTGTCGTTCTCGATGTCGAGCCCGATGACTCCGAAGGCGGTGATCGCGTTTCGCATCGCGCCGCTGAGTGTCGACCCGAGAACCGAGACGCGGCCCGCGAAGCTCGTGCCCGTCCCGCGTGCCCCGATGATTACGTCGTCCTTCGGAAAGCCGCCGATGTCGAGGCCGTTCAGAGTGACGCGATGCGCGAACACGGCGACGCCGTACATGTCGAGACCCGCGGGAACGACGATCCGGAGGTTGCTGACCGTGACCCGCACAGGTGCAGGCAGCTTCGCGTTCGAGTGACTCACGTAGAAGACGGCGCTCGCGGGGATGGGATCGCCGTCGCCGGAGTGGAGTCGAACCTCACCCGGGCCGAGCGCGACGATGCAGGCGCCGTCGGAGGTGATCGTCGTGTCGTCGTGCGACACCCACAGGCCGTGCGTCGCGTAGCACTCGCCGCCGGGGAGCTTCGGCAGGAAGATCGTTTCGCCGCGCTGGTCGAGCCGTGACTGGAGCCAGGACGTGTCGTCGCGTCCGCTCGTCGGCGCAAGCGCGGAGGACGGCGGCGTCCACGGACTCGGCGTCGTGTTCGGCGTCGCGGACACTTCGGTCAATCCGCGCGTGGGACCGCCGCGGTTCCCGCGCAGATCGTTGCCGTCGGAGGCGATCCGCAGCAGGACCTCTCGGCCGCGTACACCCGGGCCACGGTTGGAACGCACGATGTTGTTACTGAGGACGAGCTGCCCGGTGCCGTCTTCCTGACCTCCTGCCACCAAGATCCCCGCAGCGCCGTTGCCCGAGACGCGATTCCCGGTGATCTCCAGCCCGTCGGCGAGCACGGGCGCGCCGTCGGCGGGAGCGAGATCGATGCGGATTCCGCCACCCGCGTTCTTCACGATCGCGTTGCCGATTACGTGGACGTCGAGCACCGGCTGGCCGCGGTCGGCGGCCCGCACGTCGAGCCCCGCGCCGTGAGCGCCTGTGATGGTGTCGTCCTCGACGCGAAGGCCGATCGGGCCCGACACAGAGACCGCGTCTCGCCACGCGCCTGCAAGCTTGCAGCCTGTGAGGATGATGCGCTTGACCGGGCCGGCCGAGGCAGTCATGCCGCGGCCGACCACGACATCCGTACGCGGCGCGCCGCCGATCGCGAGGTGATCCAGCGTCGTCTCGCCGCCGTAGACGACGACGCCGTCCATGTGCGTCTTCGCCGGAACGCGAATGTCGAGATTGGCGATCGTGACGCGAAGCGGCAGCCCCGCGAACTTGTTCGCCTGGTCGAGGCGGAAGACAGACGTCGAGCGGATCGGTTTGCCGCCCGCTGTCGTCAGCCGGGACTCGCCCGGTCCGGTGGCGACGATGCAGGCGCCGTCGGACGTGATTGACGTGTCGTCGCGGGTGAGCCAGAGCCCGCGCGTCTCGTAGCACTCTCCGTTCGGAAGCTTCGGGAGGAAGATGTTCCCGCCTGCGTCGAGCTTCGCCTGCAACCACGCGGTGTCGTCTCGCGACGTTGCGTGCGCGAAGGGCGCAGCGGCCAGCGCCAAAACGACGCAGGACAGGAAGACCCTCGACCCCACGAATTGCAGGGTAGCCCTGTCAGGCCGCGGCAGCAGCCGGTGCCGTGGCCTCGGCGACGCCGATCATGGAGTCGCGGGTCACGAGGGCCGCAAGCTCTTCCTCGCTCATGCCGTCCGTGCCACTGGGCCGCCGCGGGACGACGAGGTAGCGCATGTCCGCCGTGGAATCGAGCACTCGCAGCTCCACGTCGTCCCCGAGCTCGAGCCCGAACTCCGCGAGGACTCCGTGCGGATCCGAGACTGCACGCGAGCGGTACGGCAGGCTCTTGTACCAGTCCGGCGGCGGACCGAGCAGGGCCCGCGGATAGCAGGAACAGAGGGTGCAGACGACCATGTAGTGAACGTCGTCCGTGTTCTCGACGGCGACGACGACCGGCGACGGACCGGGGTCGAGATCAAGTTCGAGCGCAGCTGCGCGAGCGTCGTCCAGCAGGCGCTGCTTGAACCCCGGATCGACCCAGGCACGAGCGACGAGTCTTGCGCCGTCAGCGGGTGTGCGCGAGACCAGCCAGTCGATCGATTCGCGGATGTCCGCGCGCGTGAGCACGCCCTTGCCGACGAGCAGCTCCTCGAGCTTGCGGACACGTGCAGCAACGACAGGCTCGCCGTCGTGCGTGATTGCTTCGTGCGGATGACCGTGGTCGTGACCCACTCGACTGCGAAAGCTTATCCTCGGTCAGCCGCGCGGATCGAAGACGACCTTCATTGCCTCGGCCGACTGCGAGAGCTC
>JBKPJA010000078.1:0-6280 GCA_046730515.1 Actinomycetota bacterium
CTCGGCTTCGGCGCGGACGACCTCGGCTCGGTGATGATCGAGGAGAACGTCGTCTCGGCCGCAGGTACGACCTACCGCACGACGACGGAGGAGCTCATCCACCTGATCAAGGCACTCGGCAAGACCCCGGTCCAGCGGGACACGCTCTACCGCGACGTCAAGGTCTGGAACTAGCGGGTCTGGTAGCAGCGGCGGCGCCCAAGTGCCGCCGCTACGACTCGACTTCTACTTCGGCGAAACCTTGAGCTGGTTCCCGACGATCACCGTTGACGTCTCGCTCGTGCATCCCGCAGGCGCAGGCGTCGGCGGCGTCGCGTCACACGACCCCTCTCCGGGGAGGACGATCGCAACCACGAGCGTCGTCCTTAGCAGCTTGAAGGTCGTCGTGTAGATGCCCCGTTTGTTCGTCTTGCCTTTGCCGACGAGCCTGCCGTTGTCCCACCTGCGAATGTCCACCGGGACGCCGCCGAAAGGCGCGCCCACGAGCGTCAACTTCCCAGTCAGCGTGACCTTCTTGGTCCGCTTGTTGAAGCGCTGCTTCTTCAACGTCAGGGTCGCGGGAATGAACACGTCACCGCGGAGCTCATAGGTGCCGAGCGCGTTCGGTGTGGCGCTGCCGACGGTGTAGGGCGTCACGAGCACGCGCCAGATATAGATCCCCCTCGTGCTCGGGTTGGTAAGGACCGCGGTGACGCCGAGCGTCGACGACTGGAAGACGCCGAGGTCCGCCACAGTGAGCCGCGCGCCGGCCGGCGCACCGCCGGCGCTCTCCGGGATGTACGGCGAGAGCAGACACACGACGAGCTTGTAGGCGCCAAGCGCCGTCTCCGGACCGGCGGTCGGATCGACGTAGATCGGGATTGCAAAGGTGGCCGCGTGCGCCACCCAGACGGCTGCATGGGCTCCCGGCGCGCAGACGTCCGCCGCGTGGGTCGCAGGATTGTCGGCGATGATCTTGCCTTCCGGAATCTGCAGGGAGGTGCCGCCGACCACGGCGGTCGCGTCGATCGTGCCGACGCTGGTACCGGCGGGAACGCCAGTGTTCAGGCTGTACCCCTGTGGCACGTAGATCACGATCCGTGCCGGTGCAGCGTTGTCGGCCGAGATGGCCAGATCGAGGTCGAGGTCCGACGTTGCACCGACGGAGGCGTTGAACGTCGCCGCCTCGAAGGTCGGAGTCGCGCTCTCGGCTGCCGCCGGGAGGACGAGGGTGATTGCGAGGACGATCAGGATGGCCAGCTTGAACATGGGACCCCCAGGGTGCGAGAGCAGTGGTCGGCACAACCTTATAGCGATCAGGAGGCTCAGCTACCTTGGGCTGGGGTCATGTTCCGCCGAGCCGTCATCGTTGCCTTCGCCGTCACGACCGTCGCCGCTCCCGCTGCGGCCGCTCCCGTGCGCGGGCAGACATTGATGCCGGGCGTCGTCTACTCGCGCCAGGTCGATCTCACCGGTCACGGGCCCGTCGTGCTGAACATCGTCTCGGTCCCGCGCCCGAACGGCCTCTACTCGGTGCGGGCTTCGCTCTCCCACGGACTGATCCCGGACCGAGAGCGGGTGACCGACATGGAGAAGGACGTCTCGGCGTCGACCACCGTCATCGGGATCAACGGCGACTACTTCAACACGCGCTGGGGGACGCCGTCCAGCATCTTTCTGCGCGGGGGCGTGCTCGGCGCAGGCGGAAGCGGTCGTTCGGCTGCCGGTTTCGACACGGGCGGCGGGCTGCACGTCGATCGCAGCTGGCTTACCGCGACGTGGAAGGGCACCGACCAGTTTCGCCCCATGGACGTAAACGAACCGCCCGGCCAGAGCAAGACGACCCTCTTCACGCCTGCGTGGGGAGCGAAGACCCCGGCGGAGCTGGGGAACGTGACCGAGGTCGTGCTCGCGCCGTTCCCGCCGGCACGACCGAACCAGCTTCTCTCCGCGCCCGTCGTGCAGGTGCTCCAGGGCGGGGGTCAGACGATTCCGCCTGACGGCGCCGTCCTCGTCGCCCGTGGATCGCAGGCGCCGATCCTCGCCGGCCAGGCGCCGGCCGGCAGCACGGTCAGCGTCCGGCTCGTGCTCACACCGACGTGGCCGGACGTGGTGGAGGCGGTCGGCGGCGGACCGACGCTCGTGCGCAGCGGGAAACCGGTCTTCCGTTCGAACGAGCCGTTCACGGCAGGCCAGCTGTTTGCGCGCACCGCGCGCTCCGCGGTGGGCCAGACGAGCGACGGCCACATCCTCCTCGTCGCCGTCGACGGTGGCCGGCCCGGGTACAGCACCGGCGTCACCGACTTCGAGCTCGCACTTGCTCTTGCCCGTCTCGGGGCCGTCAATGCCTGCGCGCTGGGCACAGGCGCGGGGACGACGCTCGCCTTCGACGGGAAGCTCTTGAATCGCCCTTCTGGGCCGAGCGAGTCACAGGTCGCCGATGCGCTCCTGATCGGCTACGACGGCGTCTTCGTCCCACAGCTGCCCGCGATGGTGGCGACGGGCAAGTCGGTCGCGCTTGCGTACAAAGTCGTGCGTCCCTCGACGGTGACGGCGACGCTGACGGGTCCGGACGGCACGAGAGCGACGGTCGACTCGCTGAGCCGCGGTCCGGGAACGTATTCGGTCAACTGGACGGCGACGACGCAAGGCCATTGGACGTTCGGGGTGACCGCGGTCGACGATCTCGGCCGAAGCTCGTCGGCCGAGCGCGGGTTCACGGTCGGCGCGTAGTCTCCGTCCGTGCTCGTCGCGAGCGTCACGTCTTCGATCACGTCGCTGATCGGCGATCACGGGCTGTACGCGGTCTTCGGTCTGATGGTGATCGCCGCCGTCTTGCCGGCCGCGAGTGAGCTGACGATGCTGTATGCGGGAGCTCTTGCCGCAGGCGCATTCGCCAACTCGCACGTGACCGCATTCGGGCATACGGTTCACAGTCACCCGAAGGCGTACGTCGCGATCGTGATCGCCGGCATCGCGGGCAACCTCGTCGGCGCGGCGATCGGCTGGTTGCTGGGTCGGTTTGCAGAGGCGGGCCTCGAGAAGCGAGGTCGTCTCTTCCACGTCACTCCCGCGCGGCTCGCGCGCGCACAGCGCTGGTTCGAGCGTTTCGGAGGCATTGCCGTTCCGATCGGGTTCATGACTCCGGGCATCCGCTCGTTCGTGGCGATCCCGGCAGGCATCGCGCGGATGCCGTTCGTCCGCTTCCTCCTGCTCGCGCTGATCGGAATCTCGGTCTTCTGTTTCGGTCTGGCAGGCATCGGCTGGGCGGTCGGGTCGAGCTACGGCAGCGTCCGCCGTTACGTGGACTACTTCGCGATTGCGGCGCTGATCGTCGTTGCGGTGTGGCTGATTAACCGCTGGAGGCGCTCGTCTAGACTCACGAGCCGTGGCCCCGATCCCGCTCGCTGACGTGAAGGCGCAGTACGCGCCGCTGATTCCCGAGCTGCTCGAACGCATGGGCGAGGTGCTCGAGTCCTCCAAGTTCATTCTGGGGCCGAACGTCGAGGCCTTCGAGCGCGAGGCAGCCGACTACCTCGGGATTCCGCAGACGATTGGTGTCGCGAACGGGACCGACGCGATCGTGCTCGTGCTCGATGCAATGGGAATTGGTCCGGGCGACGAGGTCATCTGTCCCGCCTTCACCTTCTACGCGACGGCCGAGTCGATCGCCCGCCGCGGCGCGACGCCGGTGTTCGCAGACATCGACCCGGCGACGATGAATCTCGATCCCGCGGCCGTCGCCGATCGGATCACGCCGCGGACGAAGGCGATCATCCCGGTGCATCTGTTCGGGCGGCCGGCACATGTTCAAGAGCTTTCGGAGCTCGGCGTCCCGATGATCGAGGATGCGGCGCAGGCGTTCGGCTCGCCCTCGATTGCACGCACCGGAGTCGCATCGACCTTCAGCTTCTATCCGTCGAAGAACCTCTTCGCGCTCGGCGACGGCGGGCTGATCGGCGTGACGGACGAGGAGCTCGGTGAACGCGTGCGCCTGCTGCGCTTCCACGGCTCTCGCGACAAGGTGGATTTCGAGCTCGTCGGCTACAACTCCCGGCTCGACGAGCTGCAGGCGGCGGCGCTGCGTGTCTTCTTGCGACGTCTCGACGTGTGGACGCAGCTACGCCGTGAAGCCGCCGTGCGGTACGCCGAGCTCGGGCTCGGGGGGCTGTGCGAGCTCCCGCTCGACGAGCCGGGTCACGTGTACCACCTGTTTGTCTGCAGGTCGCCTGAGCGCGACAGCATCCGCGAAGCATTGAAGCGCGCGGAGATCGGCACCGCGACCTACTATGTGACGCCGCTGCATCTGCAGCCGGCGCTGCGTTACCTCGGCTACGAGCGCGGTTCGCTCCCCGAGACTGAGCGCGCTGCGCGTGAGAACTTCTCTGTTCCCATGTGGGCCGGGATCGACTCCGACCCGCAGGAACGCGTCGTCGACGTCGTACGCCAAGCAGCCGCGGTCGCGGCGCGATGATGCCCGTGAACCGGCACCGCATCTGGAACGTCGCCGCCGACGCCGCACTGATCGCGTTCGCGTGGTGGCTCGCGTTCTGGCTCCGTTTCGATCACGGCGTGCCGAAGCCGTACGAGCGGCTCTTGTGGGACACGATCGGGATCGCGATCGTCGTCCAGCTCGCGGTCTTCATGACGTTCGGCTTCTACAACCGCTGGTGGCGGTACGTTTCGACGCGCGACATGTGGGGGGCCGCCCGCGGTGTCACGGCGGCGTGCATCCTCTCCAGCCTCATCGTCCTGCTCGCGCATCCTGTACGCGGCTTTCAGCTGCCGCGCTCGGTGGCTGTGCTCGACTGGCTGCTGCTGCTCGCATTCGTCGCGGGCACGCGCCTGATCGCCCGCTCGCTGATCGAACGGCCCGGCGCGGCGTCGCTCGTCGCGCGTGGACGCGAGGTGATCGTCGTCGGCGCCGGCGATGCCGCGCAGCTCGTCATTCGCGAGATGCAGCGCACTCCCACTCTCGGCTACACACCTGTCGGCCTCGTCGACGACGATCCGCGGAAGAAGAACCTTCGACTGCACGGCGTCCGCGTGCTCGGAACCACGGCGGAGCTGCCGCACATCCTCCGTGATCACAGCCCGGACGAGATCCTGATCGCGATCCCTTCCGCGTCGGGCGAGGAGCGCCGTCGCATCGTCGAGATCGCCCGCGCGGGAGGCATCCCGGTCAAGACGCTGCCGGGCCTGTACGAGCTGATCTCCGGAGACGTCAACCTCGCCGGCCAGATTCGCCCGGTCGAGGTCCAGGACGTGCTCGGTCGCGAGGCGATCGAGGTCGATCTCGCGGCGATCGCCTCCTACCTCGCCGGCGAGACCGTGCTCGTCACGGGCGCGGGCGGGTCGATCGGGAGCGAGCTCTGCCGGCAGATCGCCCGCGTCGGGCCTGCTCGGCTCGTCCTCGTCGAGAGCTCCGAGGTCGCGCTGTTCGAGATCGAGCGCGAGCTGCTCGAGGAGCGCGGCTTCTCCGCGGTCGCGACGGTGCTCGGCGACTGCGGCGATCGTGCACGGCTGAGCCAGGTTTTCGAGCGCTACCGCCCTACGATCGTCTTCCACGCGGCGGCCTACAAGCACGTCGCGCTGCTCGAGGCGAATCCGCTCGAGGCCGTGCGCAACAACACGATGGCGACGAAGGTGGTGGCCGACGTCGCGGTCGAGTACGGCGCGGAGCGGTTCGTGCTCGTCTCCACCGACAAGGCCGTGAACCCCAAGAACCTGATGGGCCAGTCGAAGACCGTGTGCGAGTGGATCGTCGAGGCGTACGGCCACCGCGCCGATGTGCCGACGCGCTTCGTCGCCGTGCGCTTCGGCAACGTCCTCAACTCATCCGGCAGCGTCATCCCGATCTTCCGGCGGCAGATCGAGAACGGTGGACCGCTGACGGTTACCCATCCCGAGATGACGCGGTTCTTCATGACCATTCCGGAGGCGGTTTCCCTGATCGTGCAAGCGGGTGCGATCGGCGGACGCGGGCGCGTCTACGTCCTCGACATGGGCGAGCCGGTCAAGATCCTCGACCTCGCGCGCAACATGATCCGGCTCTCCGGGAAGGAACCGGACACGCAGATCGCGATCGATTTCATCGGCGTGCGTCCCGGCGAGAAGTTGCACGAGGAGCTGTGGTCGGCAGAGGAGCTCGTCGGACCGACGAAGCATCCGAAGATCATGCGCGCCTCGCGGCATCCCGTCGATGCCGAGTGGCTCGAGGAGGAGCTCGACGAGCTGGAGCGGATGATCGATCGGGGCGAGACGCTCGACGTTGTGTCGAAGCTGACGCTGATGATCCGCG
>JBKPJA010000079.1:0-2715 GCA_046730515.1 Actinomycetota bacterium
CCGCCTCCCATGTACTCGCAGACGACGCGCACCTTGTCGCGGGGAAGCTCGAGCGTCGAGGCGACCTGGTCGCGGACGCCCCAGATGAACTGCGTCGACGTGTAGACCTCGAGCACGTCGCCCTCCCAGCGGCAGATCGACTGGTGTGTCTCGAGCGAGTTGTGGAGGACGGTCTGCGTTCGGTACTCGGCCTCGACGACGACGTCCGCTTCCGCGAGACCGCGCTCGAAGTCGCCGCGTTCGTTGCGGCTGGGCTCGTCGTCGACGTAACGCTCGAGGCGCACGGCCTCGTTTGGATCGAGGATCGGGTCGAGCAACTCCCAGTCCACGTCGACGAGCTCGAGCGCGCGCATCGCTTGTCCCGACGTGTCGGCCGCGACGGCGGCGACCGGCGCGCCGTGATAACCGGCTTCCGCCTCGAGGCCTTCGGCTTCGCCCGGACCGAGCACGGCGCGCACACCCGGAACTGCGAGCGCGCGCGTGAAGTCGACGTGCCTGGCACGAGCATGTGCGTACGGGCTCCGCAGGATCGCCGCGTGCAGCATGCCCGGGAAGGAGAGATCCGCCGTGTAGCGCGCCTCGCCGCGGATCCGCTGTTTCGCGTCGACTCGCTCTGCGCGCTCTCCAACGGTCGTCCGCGCGCCTGCGGGCCACTGCTCGAGCGGGTCTTCCTCGACGACGAGCCAGACCTCCTCGAAGCGCCCTTCGACTTCCTTCTCGGTGCGGATCAGTCTTGCCACGCTACGCGTCCAAGTTACGCCGCAGGAACAAATTCTTCAGCAATGCGTGCGCTCCGCGGGAGCTACTGGTTACGTGAACTGACATTGAGCAGAGCCTCCTCGATCTTCGGATAGGTCCCGCAGCGACAGAGGTTCCCGGACATCGCGTGCCGGATGTCGTCGCGCGACGGGTTCGGGTTCGACTCGACGAGCGCGGCCGCGGAGACGACCTGACCCGGAGTGCAGAAGCCGCATTGCACGGCGTCGGTGCGCGCGAATGCCGCGACGAGCGGGTGGTCGCGCAGCGCCTCGATCGTCGTCACCTTGCGCGTTCCGACGGTGTGCGCGAGCGTGATGCACGACAGGGTCGGCACGCCGTCGACCTGAACGGTGCACGCGCCGCAGTGGCCCTCGTTGCAGGCAATCTTCGTCCCCGTGAGTCCGAGGTCCTCTCGCAAGACCTGTGCGAGCGAGCGGCCGACGGGAACGTCGAGCTCGAATGCCTCGCTGTTGATCTCGAGCGTGAGCTTCATCTCAGGCAGGTGTCGTCACCGCAACGATGTCCGCTAGGTGGATAAGCCGAAACGTCGCACGAATGTGTTGCCGCTGATCGCGCTCGTCTCCTTCCTCCGGAACTGTGCGCCACATGTCTCGCGCGGCCGTCAGCAGCTCGCGGATCTCTTCGAGCTCTTCGTGGTGTCCGTTCGCGCGATCGTTGCACGCGTTCAGCGCGAGGCCGAGAACGCCGATCGAGTCCTGCTGGCGGGTCCAGAGCAGCGGTGTCGCCATTGCGAGGTACTGGTGGATTCGCGCCATTGCAATCGGCTGCTGGAAAGTCTCCACGCCCTTCGGCGTCGACGGCTTGCGCGGCGGCTCGCCGTTCGCGATGCGAATCGAATTGCCGGCGAGCAGTGCTCGCACTTCCTCCTCGTCGAGGTCCGCCAAACGAGCGGTTCGCACAGTGCTCAGCAGTGACGCGGGCTGTTGCCCGTACGGATAGTCGGAGGCATAGAGAACCTGCTCCGGCCCGACGAGCCGGTAGAGGCTCAGCAGGTCGACCGGGCTCCAAACGGATGTGTCGAAGAAAACCCCGGCCTTTCCGCCCAGGCGAGCCGCGAGCGCGGCCAAATCGGCGATGCCTGCGTGGGCCACGATTAGTTGGGCGTCGGCGTACCGGTCGACGAGGCGCGCGAGATCGTCGGCGATCGGCGGCAGGCCGCGCCCGCCGTGGATGAGGATCGGCACCTTCCGGTCAGAAGCGAGCTCGAAGACGGGCGCGAGCCGCTCGTCGTTCAGCATGAACTTCTGCGCCCGCGGGTGGAGCTTGATCCCGCGCGCGCCGAGGTCGAGGCAGCGTGTCGCTTCTTCGATCGGATCCTCGGTCAGGTCGAGGCGGACGAACGGGATCAGCTTCCCGCCGCTTCGCTCGGCGTAGGCAAGCGTCCGGTCGTTGCCGGCGCGGAAAGCGGGATGCCGGTCCGGCTCGTCGAGGCAGAACACGAAGGAGCGCGAGATGCCGTACTTGTCCATCCCTTGGATGAGGTCGTCGTAGACCCCGACCATGCCGTCGATGTCCGTGCCGAGGTGCGTGTGCGCGTCGAAGATGTCGGCGCCGCCGGGAAGCTCTCGGCGCAGCTCGTCGTCCCACTGCGCCATCAGCTCCTGAGCACGCTGAAGCGCATCGTCCACCCTTCGGAGTCTATGTAGGGCGGCCCGCTCGACGTCAGCCGAGCGGACCGCCGAGGGGGCTGCCTAGCCCAAGGTCACCGTGTAACCGCCGCTGTTGTCGCCGTACCAACCAAGGTAGTCGTTGACGGCGAGTTGCAGATAGCCGGCGGACGCGGTCGTCGGGACCGCGAAGGTCGATGCGTCCCCGATGCCGAACCCGACTCCACCGACGCTGCCGACGAGCTGTCCGAACGGAGCGCCGTTCACGGCGCAGGTGAATCCCTGTCTCTTATACACATCTCCGAGCCCACGAGACACACAGGTGGAT
>JBKPJA010000080.1:0-4187 GCA_046730515.1 Actinomycetota bacterium
CGGAGACGAGCAGCTGCGGATACGCGATCCCGTCCTGAAGGCCGAGCGCGTGCACCGTCTCGATCGCCGCCTCCTCGAGCTCCTCGAGCGGCTGCCCGGCGACCGTGGACGGGAAGACGTGCGCGAGCGCAACGCCGAAGCCGCGGCCGGGTGGACGGCGTCGATCCGAGGCCGTGAGCAGCGTTACGTGGCCGTTGCGCGCGACGAGCATGGTGTTCACCTCGAGCCCTGCGTGGAAACTCTCGAGGATCGCCTCTTCGGATTGCGACTCCGCCAATGCGGCGTGGAGGTGCCGCTCGAGCTCGTCGTCCGACTCGAGCAGGAACAACCCGCGCTGGCCGCTGGAGTCGGCCGGCTTGAGCACCGCAGGGAACCCGACCGTCTCGGATGCGGTGCGTGCCTCTGCGAGCGTGCGCACCGCGGCGAACCGGGGCTGCGGGATGCCGGCCTCGGAAAGGCGCCGCCGCATCGCAACCTTGTGCGTGAGCAGGTGTGCCGCTTCGCGTCCGATTCCGGGCAGGCCGAGGTCTTCTGCGACGGCGGCGACGACGGGGACTGCGCGGTCCGAGGACATTGTCAAGACCCCGTCGACCTCGTGCCGGCGCCCGACCTCCGTCACCGCCGCGACGTCGCTGAAGTCGAAGGTCTCGGAAATGTCTGCCGCAGCAAGGCCGGGTGCTTCCCGGTCGCCGTCGACGGCGACGACGCGCAGCCCGCGCTCTCGCGCGTGCTCGATTGCGCGCAGCTGGAATCGCCCCGCTCCGACGAAGAGCACCGTTTTCACGGACGGCGATGCTACTGAGGCCGGGGATAGACTCGCCGCGTGGCTCTGCAGGGAAAGCGAATCCTGGTCACGGGCGGCGCCGGCTTCATCGGCACGACGCTCGCCCGGCGGCTCGTGGACGCGAACGTCGTGATCGCGCTCGATAATCTCCACCGCGACGCGCTCAGCGGCTCCGACCTCGCCGAGCATCCGAACTTCACCTTCGAGCAGGGAGACGTCCTCGACGCGGAACGGCTGCGTGAGCTCGCCGCCGGGATCACGCACTTCGTCCACTGCGCGGCGATCGCCGGAGTCGACACGGTGCTCGAGAGCCCCGTGCGCACGATGCGCGTCAACCTGATCGGGACGTACAACGCGCTCGAGGCGGCAAATGCCACTCGGTCCTCGCTCGAACGCTTCGTCGACTTCTCGACCAGCGAGGTGTTCGGGACGCGCGCCTATCGCGTCGAGGAGACGCACATGACGAGCGGTGGCTCGGTCGGCGAGGCGCGGTGGACCTACGCGGTCTCGAAGCTCGCGGGCGAGTACATGGCGCACTCCTACTACGACGAGCTCGGCCTGCCGGCGACCACGGTGCGGCCGTTCAACATCTACGGGCCCGGCCAGGTTGGCGTCGGCGCTATTCACACCTTTGCGGTGCGCGCGCTCGCGGACGACGAGCTCGTCATTCACGGTGACGGCTCGCAGATCCGCGCCTGGTGCTACATCGACGACATGATCGACGCGCTGCTGCTCGCGCTCGAGCGCGATGAAGCAGTCGGAGAGACGTTCAACGTCGGCAACGCGCGCTCGACGGTGACGATCCTCGACCTGGCGGAGCGGATCAAGCGGCTCACCGGATCACAAAGCGAGATCGTCTTCCGGCCGCTCCACTACACCGACGTCGAGATTCGCATCCCGAACGTGGACAAAGCGCGCCGGCTGCTCGGCTTCGACGCGAAGGTCGACCTCGAGGATGGGCTTGCGCGGACGATCGCGTGGTACAGGGAACGGAAACCGGCACTCGCATAAGGCTGGCGTGGCCCGACGTCGGGCCGGAGGAGCTGGCCGCGGTCGCCGAGGTGCTCGAGTCCGGCTTCCTGACGATGGGCCCGAAGGTGGCGGAGTTCGAGGCCGGGCTCGCCGACGCCTGTGGAACCGAGCACGCGGTGGTGGTTTCGTCGGGTACCGCAGCGCTCCATCTCGCGGTTGAGGCGCTCGGTCTCGGTCCGGACGACGAGGTGATCGTCCCGGCGTACACATTCCCGGCCACCGCGAACGCCGTCGTGCTTGCCGGCGCGCGACCGGTGCTGGTTGACGTCGATCCGCGCACGATGAACGTCGATCCCGCGAATGTGTACGAGGCGCTCACCGAGCGAACGCGCGCGGTGATCGCAGTTCACCTCTTCGGCCGGCCGCTCGATTGGGAAGCGCTGCAGAGCGCCGTGCCGCCCGAGGTGGCGCTGATCGAGGACGCGGCGGGTGCGCTCGGCGCACGCTGGCGCGACATGCCGTGCGGCGGGCTCGGCCTGATGAGCTGTTTGTCGTTCCACCCACGCAAGGTCGTCACGACGGGCGAAGGCGGAGCCGTTGCAACATCCGATGCCGCGCTCGCCGACGCGGTGCGACGCCTTCGGCACCACGGCATCGAGGGGTCGGACATCCCGCAGCCCTCGACGAACTACCGCCTCTCCGATCTGCAGTGCGCAATCGGCATCACGCAGCTTGCCCGGCTGGACGAGCTCCTGACGACGCGGCGGCGCCTTGCGCAGGCGTACACGGTGCGGCTCGCCGGAATTGCCGAGACCCCTGCGGCCGACGAGGGCGACGAGCACGGCTGGCAGGCATACGTCGTCCAGGTCGACCTCCGCGACGAAGTGCTCGCCGGCCTGCGCGAGCAGGGGATCGAAGCGCAGATCGGCACCTACGCTCTCAACCGGCTCTCCGCCTACCGCGACCAGGGCCCGTTCCCTGGGGCGGACTCGTGCTTCGAGCGGGCGCTGGCGCTTCCGTTCCACTCCCGCCTGAGCGACGGCGACATCGACCGCGTGGTCGGAGCGCTTGACAGTCTCGTAAGTAAGTAGTAACTTACAACCTCGATGGTCGCCACAGAACGCAAGACAGCCGAGGAGCGCCGCGAGGCGGTCCTCCACGCCGCGCTCGGGGAGTTCGCGCTCCACGGCCTTGCCGGCGCCTCCACCGAGGCGATCGCGGAGAAGGCCGGCATCTCGCAGCCCTACGTCTTCCGCCTCTTCGGCACCAAGAAGGAGCTCTTCAAGGCGGTCGTCGCGCGCTGTTTCCGCGAGACGCTCGAACTCTTCCAGCGTTCCGCGGAGGGCAAGCGCGGGCAGGAGGCGCTCAAGGCGATGGGCCAGGCCTATCAGGAGCAGTTGCTGCCCGACCGGATCAGGCTCCAGGCCCAGCTGCAGGCGTATTCGGCCTGCGACGACCCGGACATCTGCGATGTCGTTCGCAACGGCTACGGCGACCTTGTGGCGTACGTCGAGCGTGTCTCTGAAGCCGAGCCTTTCGAGGTCACCGGCTTCTTCGCCATGGGCATGCTGCTCAACGTCGTCGCCGCCATGGGCGTACAGGACGGCAACCAGCCGTGGGCCGCCCGCCTGCTGGAAGGCTGCATGGAAGAGACCTGACCTCTCTTTTTTCTCAACGAAGTAAGTGATGACTCACAACCATACGAAGGAGGCGAAGTGAACCGCAGGACGCTCTGGACATTCGCGATCACGTCGACCGCCGTCTTCATGACGACGCTCGACAACCTCGTCGTCACGACGGCGATCCCCGTCATCCGCCGCGACCTCCATGCCGGCATCAACGGCCTCGAGTGGACGGTCAATGCGTACACGCTCACGTTCGCCGTCCTTCTGCTGACGGGTGCCGCACTCGGGGACAGGTTCGGACGCGCCAAGGTGATGGCGGCGGGCCTGACGATCTTCACCGCCGCTTCGGCAGCGGCCGCGCTCGCGCCGTCGATCGGTGCGTTGGATGCCGCCCGCGCGGTCCAGGGACTCGGCGGTGCGATCGTGATGCCGCTGACGCTGACGATCCTCTCGGCAGCGGTGCCCGCCGAGCGGCGAGGTCTCGCGCTCGGAGCGTGGGGCGGAATCAGCGGCCTCGCCGTCGCGTTCGGCCCGCTCGTCGGTGGTGCCGTCGTGAACGGCATCTCCTGGCACTGGATCTTCTGGCTGAACGTTCCGATCGGCCTGCTGTTGATCCCGCTGGCCCTGACGAAGCTGCAGGAGACCTACGGCCCGACGAAGCGATTCGACCTGCGCGGGCTTGTGCTTGCGAGCGCCGGTCTGTTCGGAATCGTCTGGGGTCTCGTGCGCGGAAACCAGGTCGGCTGGGGCAGCGGCGAGATCGCCGGTGCACTGGTCGGCGGCTCGATCGTCCTCGCGGCCTTCGT